>NZ_CP020331.1:0-300000 GCF_002043005.1 Martelella mediterranea DSM 17316
ATGACCGAAACAGCCGCATACACCGCGACCGGCGACACAGCGGCAAAGATCGAAGATTATACCGAGCGTCTGTCGGCAGAGCTGCAGTCGATGCGCCACCGCATCTATCCGCCGGAGGCACGCAAGCAGTTCACGCGCACCTTTTCCACGCTCGATCTCGTCAAGCTGCTCGATGTGCCGGAAAGCACATTGCGGGCTATGACCATCGATGGCAAGGGGCCGCAGCCCTCGCGCGCCGATAATAACCGGCGCATCTATCAGGTCGGACAGCTTGCCGAGCTGCGACAGTTTCTGGCCGACCGCCGCCCGGACGACGCGCTCAGGCTTTGGCCGCGCCGCAGGGGAGGGGAGAAGCTGCAGGTCGTCGCCACCGCCAATTTCAAGGGCGGCAGCTCAAAGACCACGACATCGATCCACCTATCGCATTATCTGGCGCTGCAGGGCTACCGGGTGTTGTGCATCGATCTCGATCCGCAGGCTTCGATGACTTCGATCTTCGGCCTGCAGCCTGAATTCGATGTCGGCGAGAACGAGACCGTCTATGCGGCGCTGCGCTATGATAATGAGCGTCGACCGCTTTCCGATGTCATCCGCGAGAGCTATTTCCCCGGCATCGATCTCATCCCGGGCAATCTGGAACTGATGGATTTCGAGTTCGATACGCCGGCCTATCTCGCCCAGCGCGAGCGCGACGAGCTCGGCCTGTTCTTCGAGCGGCTGAAGAATGCGATCGCGTCGGTCGAGGGTGACTATGATTTCGTGGTGCTCGATACGCCGCCCTCGCTCGGCTATGCGACGCTGGCCGCGCTTTACGCGGCGACCGGCCTGATCGTGACGGTTCACCCGGCGATGCTGGACGTTGCCTCCTGCAACCAGTTCCTGATCATGATTTCCGATCTCGCCGATACGCTCGCCCAGTTCGGTGCCCGGTTCGATCACGATTTCCTGAAATTCCTGATGACCCGGGTCAATCCCAATGACGGGCCGCAGAAATACATGTCGAGCGTGATGCGGCGGCTGTTTGAAAACGATGTGCTGGTCTACGAGGCGATCGAATCGACCGCGATCGCCGGCGCCGGCGTTGCCAAGAAATCACTCTACGAACTGGAAAGCGGCGAGGTCGGTCGCGAGGCCCTGAAGCGCGCGATCGAGAGCGCCGACAATGTGAATGGTGAAATCCTGGCGCTTCTTCGGGCCGTATGGGGCAGGGCATCATGAAGAAGAACATCCTGAAAATGATGGCGGAAGCCAACAGTGAGGAGAAGGGACCGGAACCACCGGTCCCCTCGCCGCTTTCGCGTTCCAGGCGCGGTTCGTCCGTGGTCAGCAATGTCGGCAAGGCGCTGAACACGCTGTCGGAATCGAGCAGCGTCGTGCTCGATCCGGGCAAGATCGACGCCTCGCCCTATCGCGACCGGTTCGAAAGCGATGGCGAGGCGACTGAGGAAATCGAAAGCCTCGCGGCCTCGATCCGTGCCGAAGGGCAGAAAATGCCGGTTCTGGTCCGGCCGCACCCCAAGGCCGAAGGGCGCTATCAGCTCGCCTACGGCCATCGCCGGCTCGCCGCGATCCGGTTGCTCGCCGCCGAGAGCCGGACGCCCGCCGAGGTGACGATCCGCGCCTATGTCCGCCCGCTCGATGACCGGGAATTGCTGGTGGAGCAATCGCTCGAAAACGGCGTGCGCGAGAACCTCACCTGGATCGAGCAGGCGCTGTGGGCGGCGCAGCTGCGCGAGGCGGGTTTTTCCAGCGTCGCGATCGAGCCGGTGCTTGGCCTTTCCAAGACGCCGATCTCGCTGATGCTGAAAGTGGCCAATGCGGTGCCACACGATATCATTTTCGCCATCGGCCGCGCCAAGGGCGTCGGCCGGCCGAAATGGATGGCGCTTGCGGAAACCTGCCTGAAGGGCGGGGGAGAAGAAGCGGTATCCCGCATCCGCTCCATTCTTGAAAGCCAGGCTTTCCAGTCCGCCGATGCCGCGCAGCGCATCGATCTTGCGGTGAAGGCCGCGCGCGGCGGCCAAGACAGGCCTGCGGAGAAGTCCGTGCGCGAACTGGTCAGCAATGGCAGGAGCCTTGGCCGGATCGCTACGGGCGCCTCCGGCACCACGATATCGATCGCAAGGCAGGAATCCGGCTTCGCCGAATGGCTTTCCGAGCGCATGGATGCCCTCGCCGAGGAGTATTTTTCATCAACCACCGGCGCCAATCGCGAAGATTAAAAACAGCGATGGCCCGATGGGCGATAACCGAAACAGCAAAAGGAGAGAAACAGACAAAAGAAAAGGCCCCCAAACGACAAGCGTCCGGAAGCCGATAAGTTCTTAGCACCTACTGATTCGCATTTCCGGCCGTCCCAGTCAAGAGGCTGCAGTTCATTCCGTGGACTGCGGACGGGATTTCTTTTGCCTTTTTGAAAGGTGAACCTATGGACAATGCGATGACAACGACGCCCTTTGGGCGGCGGCCGATGTCGCTCGCGATGCTTTCAAACCAGAAAGTGGCGCGGGAGGCCCCGAAGGGGGCGCGGCTCAACAAGTGGAAACTGTTTCATACCGTGCGGGAAGCACGTACGGCGTTGGGGGCGAGCGATCGCGGCCTTGCGATCCTGAACGCGCTTTTGACCTTTTATCCCGAGAACGAACTCTGCGAGGAGACCGGCTTCGTGGTCTGGCCCTCCAACGAGCAGTTGATCGCGCGCGCCAACGGCATCTCGCCGGCGACGCTGCGCCGTCACCTGGCCGTCCTGGTCGAGTGCGGGTTGATCATCCGGCGCGACAGTCCGAACGGCAAGCGCTTCGCCAGGAAGGGCAGGGGAGGGCAGGTCGAGCAGGCCTATGGCTTCGACCTGTCGCCGCTGGTGGCCAGGGCGGCCGAGTTCGAGGCGATGGCCGCGCGGATCGCCGAGGAGCGCCTGGCGCTGAAATGCGCCCGCGAACGGCTGACATTGCTGCGCCGGGACATCGTCAAGATGATCGAGGCCGGGCTCGATGAGGGCGTTCCGGGCGACTGGGCGAAGATGAGCCGTGTTTACCGCGACATCATTGACCGGCTACCGCGCCTTCCAGACCTGGCGATCGCCGAAGATATTTGCGATGCCCTGGCTCTGCTGCATGAGGAAGTGCGTGAGACATTGGAATTTCACGTAAATTCGCAAAAAATAAACGCCAATGAGTCTCATGCTGAGCGCCACAAACAGAATTCAAACCCAGAATCCCAATCTGAATCTGAATATGGCTTAAGAAATAAATCAGAAGCGAGCGGCAGCGCCGACGAAACCGACAACCTGCACAGCCTGCCGAAGCGGGAATTGCCGCTGGCACTGGTGCTGGATGCCTGCGAGGGCTTTCGGGATCTGGCAAAGGGAGGCTCGATCCGTAACTGGCGGGACTTCCTGGGCATCGCCGAGATCGCCCGGCCAATGCTGGGCGTCAGCCCCAGCGCCTGGCGGGAGGCGGCCGAAATCATGGGCGACAAACAGGCCGCGATCACGTTGGCAGCGATCTACCAGCGCGGCGAGGCCGTCGTCAGCCCCGGCGGCTATCTCCGCAACCTGACGGAACGGGCGAGGGATGGCCAGTTCTCCGTCTGGCCGATGGTCATGGCGCTGCTGAGGGCAAGGATCGAGGCAGGGAATGCCACGCAGACACCGCCTACCGATGACGACGGGACAGGGGAGGACGGCCGTGACGATGGGTTGACCGTTTCTTCCGCTCTCGCCCGCTCCCTGAAGAAGCCGCGATCGTGAACAGGCAACCGTCGCCATCCGACGGCAGCGTCGCTTGTGAAAACGCTGTTGACGAACTATATATGACTACAGTGGTTACGAAGTAGGATTACGATAATGAGGGAAATTCAACTCAGAGATGCGAAGGCGACGTTTTCTGCTGTTGTCGATCAGGCCGTGCACGGCACGCCGTCGGTGATCACGCGGCGCGGTCGCAAGGAAGTGGTCGTCTTGTCCTATGAGGAATACGAAAAACTCGCGCATGTGCCCAGTTTCGGCCGGCTTCTGGCTGCCTATCCAGGCGAGGACAATACGATTGCCGAGCGCAGTGATAAACCCGGACGCGATGTCGCGTTTTGATGTATCTCGTCGATACCAATGTCATTTCGGCACTTGCGCCGTCGAAACGCGGAGGCGACGTGGCGCTGATCGGGTGGCTTGACAGGGCAAGCGATGCGCTTTTCTTGTCCACGGTGACGGCTGCCGAGGTGCGCGCCGGGATTGCCAAGGCGGAACGGGAACGATCGACGACGAAGGCAGAGCGCTTGCAGGCGTGGTGGCAGAGCATCGAATATCTATATGGCGAGAAAATTCTGCCATTCGATCTTTGCTGCGCCCATGCCGCAGGCGAGATTCTCGATGCCGCCCGCGCCCATCAGCCGGGCTTTGCCGATATCGCCATCGCCGCGACTGCAAAGGCCCATGGGTTGACGATCCTGACCCGCAATCTCCGCCATTTCGCACCGCTTGGCGTTCCGGTGCATGATCCGTTTCAGTCGCTGCCGGGTTGAAATACCTTTGTTGGAGGAGCGAGCAAAAGGCGACCATCTTCCAGGCCGATGCGCGTAAACCAGCGGTTTCTGATTGATGGCCCAAGCGCACTCGACCACGGTCGGCCAAGCAGTGAAATCAACGCGCCTATGGCGTGAAGCTCCCAAGCCTCAATAGGTTCGGATTGCCGCTTACAATGGATTTGATTTCGCTGTGGGACTCTTGACGGAGTAGAGTGCTCTACAGCCCCGCCGCCTTTGTGAGATTGACGCGGAACCGGTCACGCCTGCGCTGATAGCGCCTTGTCATTTCGGCGGAGGCATGGCCGAGCTGTTTCTGGATGTAGCGCTCGTCGACTTCGGCCGAGGAGGCGAGGCCCGCTCTCAAGGAGTGACCGGAGAACAGTTTTATCCGTTCGGCCTCGGGCAACTCGCCGCGAATGCCGGCGGCAAGAACGGTCTTCTTGATGAGGCGGGCAATCTCCTGGTCCTTCAGCCGTTCGGAACCGACGGCCTTGCCCTTGTCGGTGACCCGGCGAAACAGCGGGCCATGGCCGATCCTGCCGAGCTTCAGCCAGGTTTCCACGGCATGGACAGGGCAGGTGAGATCGGAGGAGCCGCGGCCGATCTCCACCTCGCGCCAGCCGGTCTTGCCGCGCAGCGTCACCAGCAGCCCCTTGTCGAGGATTTCGATCCAGCCGTTTCCGTCCTCGGTCTGGTCGCGGCCGCAATCGAGCGCGACGATCTCCGAGCGGCGCAACCCGCCGGCAAACCCCATCAGCAGCATGGCGCGATCGCGCAGGCCTCTGAGCGTGCCCCGGTCGAGCGTTTCGACCATGGCGATCAGCTCCTCGGGCAGGATCGCCTCCTTCTGGCGCGGGGGGGCGGCATGGCGATTGCGGATGCCGGCGAGCACGGTGGCGATATGCCGGTCGCGGCGATCGAGCGTGAGGCCGCGCTGCGCATAGTTCCACGCGATCGCCGACAGCCGCCGCTCGATGGTGGAAACCGCGCTCGGCTTTGCCCGCGGGGCCGCTTCCCCGGAGGCGAGGGCCGTGATGTAGAGACCGACGGTCTGCGGATCGGGCGGCAGGGTCGCAAGCTCCTTGCGCCGGCACCAGCTTGAAAAATGCGCCCAGTCGGCGGCATAGGCGCGCCTTGTATTGGCCGCGCTCGCGGCGTCGACGTAACCGCGGGCGCGTTCGACCAGCGGCGCGAGATGGCCCGTCAACGCGCCCGACGGCTGCAATTCATAAGCGGCGCTCGTGCCGAGAGACGGGCTGGCGTGCGGATCGACGTCGTTTTCGGGCATTGAGGGCCTCAAAATGGGGTTTTTCTCTATAATGAGCATTATGAACGATAATGCAAGATTATCAATCATAATAGCAAAAAGACAAGCTGTGCGCTTTATGTCGATTATGCTGGCATTAACTGCTCGTTTCGGTTAGCGTTGGCGCCATGGATTCGTACGCCGCGCCACCCGCCAGAACCGCCGCGACCACCGCGCCTTTGCCAGCTTGGACCCGCCCGCGCGGGCCCCAATTGAGCGAAGCCGATGCCGCCTTCTCGGCCGGTATCGCTCTGAAATCCCTTGATGATCTCGTTCGCTCCGAACCCGTCTGGGCCGGCTGCTGGCGCGAACGGCAGGCGCTGAAATGCGCCGCCGCCGCCGTCCGCCTGACCGGCCGGGGCGAGGACGAGGCGGCGCTGCGCGATGCCGTCCTGCTCACCGCCGCCGGCGACGATCCGGGCCCCGCCGGAACGATGTTTCTGGCCTACAAAAGGCTCGTCGCCCGAAAACCCGGCTTTTCTGTGAAACAGGTCGAAGAACTTGCCGACCTCATGGGGATCGCTTGGAATGATGATCTCGCGTCGATCCTAGAGCTGGCGGAAGCCGCGCTCCAGTCCGGTCGCGCCGTTCCCTTCGTGGTCGCCGACCTTGTGACCGCAATCCTCGCCGCCCGTCCGGACGCCGAACCTTTGGCCTGGGCGATGGCCGACATGCTGATCGCAACCCTGTTGAAGTGGAACCGGCCCGTACCTTTGATGATAGCGGAGCGTTACGGCCCTGCGTTTCGGACCATTGGGGGTAGGGGGCGTGTGCGGCCAGGCGAACCGGCTTTTGCCCGCGCGGTCTGTCTGGCGCTTGCCGACGGGGCCGGGGCCGCATTGCGGACGGCGGGTGCGATCGCGCGCCGGGCCGACATTCTTGTGGCCGTCGCCCTCAAGGTGCGGACGAAGGGGGCCGGCCCGGTCATTCAGACGCTCTTGGAGGAGGACGCCATGCCGGCTTCAGCGCCCGGCAGCAAGCTTTCCCGCTGGGCCGCAACCCGCCTGTTCGAACGGCTCGAAGGTTTCGGCGCCGTGCGCGAATTGTCGGGCCGTTCCTCCTTTCGGATTTTTGGATTGTGACGATGGCCGGAGCAGCGGAGAACAGGCCATCCCGCCGCAGGAAAGCGAATGCCGCAGATCAAAAGGCGGGAGGCGAACGCCTCTTTGATCGGGAGCTCGAGGCCTTGCCGCCCGAACTGCGCTGGCGCGAATGGATGCTGCGGGTCGAGGCGGTGATCTTCGCCGCCGCCGAGCCGGTCACCCGCGAGACGCTTTCCCGCGTCGTCGGCAAGGCCTGCAGCATCGATCTTCTGATCGACGATCTTCGTGAAGAACTCACCGGTCGGCCCTACGAGATCGTCGCGGTCGCCGGCGGCTGGCAGCACCGCAGCCGCCCCGCCTATGCCGACGCGATCCGCGCCTCTGCGGCGCCCACAAGGGGCGGGGTGTCAGCCCTTTCCGAATTCGAGTCCATGGTGCTGATGGCCGTCGGCTACTTCCAGCCCATCACCCGCGCCGAACTGTCAAAAATCTTCGGCAAGGAGGTCAGCCGCGACACCATCGGCGCGCTCCGAAGCGCCACCCTCATCGCCTCCGGCCCCCGCAGCCCGACACCCGGCGCGCCCTACACTTACGTCACGACGAAGCATTTCCTCTCCGCCTTCGGCATGGAAACGCTCCGCGACCTGCCCGATA
Organism: Martelella mediterranea DSM 17316; assembly: GCF_002043005.1. Taxonomy (NCBI): domain Bacteria; kingdom Pseudomonadati; phylum Pseudomonadota; class Alphaproteobacteria; order Hyphomicrobiales; family Aurantimonadaceae; genus Martelella; species Martelella mediterranea. Next base: position 7,525 of record NZ_CP020331.1, read on the forward strand.
TCGAGGCGCTCGAGGATGCCGGGTTGCTGAGCCGCAAGGCCGTGCAGGAGGAGGCGATGGCGGCCGTGGGCGAGGGCGAGGAGGAGTGAGGCTGTTGCCGCATGGCGCGCGGAGGATTCAATGACCAGCTCCTGCGATGTTAGCGGCAAGCATGGTTGTTGGTGTGGTGGCCCTGCGTATGAAAGGCAGCCGATTGGGCGGTCTACCCTGCGTTCTAACTTGCGCGGATCACCCAGGTAGAAGGATGAATGCCGTCATCGGCACAAAGGGCCCGACCTCTTCTGGGCCTACAAATAGTTCATCGGCACGGCGGTGGTGTATTTCAACTCCTCCATACCGGTAAACGAAGAGATGTCGGTGAAATCGAGGCGGGCGATCAGCTGTTTGTAGACCGCGTCGTAGACCTCGACATCCGGCACCACCAGCCTCAGCAGATAATCCATTTCTCCGGTCAGGCGATAGGCCTCGACGATTTCGGGTATGTCGCTGATCGCGCGCCGAAAGCTCTCGAGCCAGTCCATGGAATGGCGCGAGGTGCGCACGGCGACAAAGACCGTCATGCCGACATTGGCCTTCCGGCGGTCGACGATTGCCACCTTGCGCGCAATCAGACCCGTTTCCTCGAGATTTTTGATACGCCGCCAGCATGCCGATACCGATAGCCCGACGGTGTCGGCGATATCGGTGACCGGCATATCGGCATTCTGCTGAAGAAGTTCGACGATCTTGCGGTCGCGATGATCAAGCATGGGAAACCAATCGCGTGGAATTATCTCTGAATAAAAAATAATCGCATAATATAAGGTTAATGCAAGAAATTATGGCAGGCTTCGGCCGTTTTCCTGCGATCTTCGATCTCATTTTGCAGCGCAACTGAGCTATCTTGCTTTAAAAGCATGAGGAGCAAGACCTTGAAAAAGACAATAGGCATGATCGGCGGCATGAGCTGGGAGTCGACCGCAGTTTACTATAAGGAGATCAATGAACTTGTGCGAAAGCGATTTGGCGGCCTGGTCTCGGCCGACATTCTCATGCGCTCGGTGGATTTCTCTGAAATCGTGGCCTGGCAGAAGGCTGGTCAATGGGACAAGGCGAGCGCCTATCTCGGGCAGGTCGGTCGGAATCTTCAGCGCGGCGGCGCGGATTGCGTACTGATCTGCACAAATACGATGCACATGATCGCAAATGAGGTTTCGGCGCAGTTCGATATCCCGCTCATCCACATCGTTGATGTGACCGGGCGGTCCTTGAAGGCGGTCGGCATGAAACGCCCGCTGCTGCTCGCAACCCGCTATACAATGGAGCAGGGGTTTTATCGGGATCGCCTTGAATCAGAGCATGGAATTTCAGCCATGGTGCCGGACGCAGCCGACCGGCAGGCCGTACACGATATCATCTTTGATGAGCTTTGCTGCGGCATCGTGCAGGATGCGTCGCGGGAGGTTTATCGCGGCGCGATCGAGAAGGCAAAAGCTGCCGGCTGCGACAGCGTTATTCTGGGGTGCACGGAGATCGGGTTGCTGATCGGGCCTGCCGATACCGATCTTCCCGTGTTCGACTCGACGAAGCTTCACGCGGCCGCGGCCGTCGATTTCGCCTGCGCGGAAGACCAGGACCGATTGCGGGAACCGGCCTGACGGCTAAATGCCGATGGCATGTAAATTGCTTGATCCATCCGTCAGATAGGGTGCTGAACAAGCATCTTATTTGGTAAAAGTTTCCAAAGAACGGAGGCGCCGCGCAAACCGCTTTCTCATTTCAGGGGGCAAAGACTGCTAGCTGCTATCGACATCGCATCACAGCAAGACAGGTGTCACTTGACCAACGATCTTTCACGAAAAAACAAAAGAAAGACCACAGAGGAGAACGACATGAATGGACTTAGAAAATCGGTACTGGCGCTTTCCGCCGGCATAGCGGCATCGGCGCTTGCGACGGGATTTTCGTTTGCCGCAGACGGTGATCCGATCAAGGTGGGCTATCAACTGCCGCTGACGGGCTCTACCGCGCAATACGGCAAGGATTTCCAGACGGCTGCCGAAATCGCGCTGGAAAAATTCAATGCGTCCGGCGAACTGCCGGTCCCGGTGGAAATCATCTATGAAGACTCGCGTTCGGATGCCAAGGAAGGCGTCACGATCGCACGCAAATTCGCCGACAATGACGAAATCGTCGCGGTGCTGGGCGATTTCACCTCGGGCGTCTCGATGGCCTCCGCCCAGGTCTATCAGCGCGAAGGCATGCCGCAGCTTTCCCAGACGGCATCGCATCCCGATTATACGAAGATCTCGCCCTATCAGTTTCGCAACATCACCACCCAGGCCCAGGAAGGTCCCTTCAACGCCGACTGGATGAATGAAGAAGGCTACAAGAAGATCGCCGTCATTTCCGAGCAGACGGACTGGGGTCAGACCGTGGTCGACAACTTCGCCGAAGAGGTGAAGGCGAATGGCGGCGAGATCGTCTTCTCGGAATATTTCAATCGCGGCCTGCCGGATTTCCGCTCGATCATCACCAAGATCGAGCGCGCCGAGCCGGACGCGATCTATACCGGCTTCTTCTATGAGGACGGCGCCAATTTCCTCAAGCAGGCCAAGCAGCTCGGCCTCGACATCCCGATCTTCTCCACCTCTGCGGCCTATAGCCCTCAGCTGATCGAGCTTGCGGGCACCGATGCCGACGGACTTCACCTAACGGCGACCTTCATGCCGAACGACGACCGCCCGGAAGTGCAGGAATTCGTGGCCGCCTGGGAAGAAGAGCGCGGCGACCTGCCGGGCCAGTTCCCCGCCCAGGCCTATGACGCCGTCAACATCATGCTCGACGCGATCGTCAGGGCCTATCCCGACGTCACCCGCGACAGCGTGCGCGATGCGCTTGCCGGAACCACCGATTTTCCGGGCGTGACGGGCGTGACGACCTTCGGCTCGGATCGCGAGCCGCAGAAGGAACTCACCAAGGCCGTTGTCGAAGGCGGTGAATTCACCCCGGTCTCCAACTGAGATCGATGGCGCCCGGCGGTCGCTTGATCTGCCGGGCTCTCCCGCTTTTCCGGAAACGCGCTATACTTGCGTCCCCTGGTGCGCCCGGCCAGAACCGGGCCGGCCACTCATGCGGAGTTACGCACCTTGCTTGATCCCTATTATCTGCAGCAATTGCTCATCGGCCTTTCGCTCGGCGTGACCTACGCCCTGATGGCGATCGGGTTCACCCTGATCTTCGGCGTTCTGAACGTCGTCAACTTTGCCCATGGCGAGGTCTATACAATAGGCGCTTTCGCCGGGCTCCTCGCAATCACGGCGTTCGCGCCGCCGCTGCTCATTGTCCTGTTCATCGCGCTGGCGATCGGCGCGCTCGCCGGTTTCGGGCTTGAGCGGATAGCGTTTCGTCCGTTCCGGCGGTTTTCGGATGAAGCGTCGCTGAAATCCCGCGCCATGCGCGAGGCGACGCTGATGTCGTCGCTTGCGGTTTCGATCGTGGTGCGCGAAGCGCTTGAGCTGATCTTCGGATCGCAGATGCAGGCCGTGCCTTTCGATTACATGATCAACAAGCCGATCCAGCTCGGCGCGGTGACGATTTCCAACGGCGACATCATCATTCTGGTGGTCGCCATCATCATGCTGGGCGGTCTGCAATATGTCCTGAAGCGCACCCGGATCGGCCTTGCCATTCGCGCCGTGTCCAACAATGCGCTCGGCGCGAAATATGTCGGCATCAACACCGACATGACGATCGTGTCGACCTTTGTCGTCGGTTCGATGATGGGGGCCGCCGCCGGCCTGCTTGTCGGGCTCTATTACGGCGCGATCTTCCCGGCCATGGGGTTCGTGCCCGGCATCAAGGCGTTCGTGGCTATGATCATGGGCGGTCTGACATCGATCCCCGGGGCGGTGATCTGCGCCCTGCTTCTCGGTCTTTCCGAAGGCCTGGCCACGACTTTCATCTCATCCAACTGGTCGGATATGGTGGCCTATGGCTTCCTGATCGTCACCCTCATCTTCTTCCCGCGCGGCCTGTTCGGCGCAAGGAGGGAACGTGTTTAAGCTCCCGTCCTCCCGCCTTTTGTCCGTCGGTCTGCCGCTCTTGCTGCTGTTCATCATCGTGCCGGCGGCTCTTTACGGCTTCGATCGCGGCTATTTCTATCAGATCGCAAGCCTTGTCCTGATCTTCGTTCTGCTGTCGGCGTCGCTCAACATGGTCTCCGGCACCTCCGGCCTGCTGCATCTCGGCCATGCCGCCTTCTACGGCGTTGGCGCCTATACCGCCGCCCTGCTTGGCGCCGATTACGGTATCGGTTTCACGCTGGGGCTGCCGCTCGCCGGACTTGTCGCCGCGCTCATCGCCTTTCTGGTGGCGCTGCCGACCATGCGGCTGGTGTCGATCTATTTCGCCGTGGCAACGCTCGCGATCGGGCAGATGCTCTATCTCATCATGCTGAACTGGGTCGGCTTTACCAAGGGGCCGAACGGCGTCATGCTGTTTGACGGCATGAGCGTGTTCGGCTTCTCCATCACCTCCGACACGGGGATTTATTTCGTCGTCGCCGTTGTCGTGACAGTTTCGATCTTCCTTATCCACCGCATCAGCCACTCCTATTACGGCAATGGGCTGAGAGCGCTGCGCGAGGACGACCAGTGCACCGATGCGATGGGCGTGAACACCGTCCGGCTGAAGATCGAAGTGTTTACGCTTTCGGCCTTCTTCGCGGGTCTCGCTGGCGCACTGTGGGCCTACACGACGGGCTATATTTCGCCAAAGGACTTCGATTTCTCGGTCTCGATCCAGATTCTGGCGATGGTGGTTGTCGGCGGGCTCGGCTCGCTGCCGGGGGCGATCATTGGCGCGGCGCTGCTGATCCTGTTGCCGGAGGTGCTGCGCGATGTCGGCGACTTCCGCAACATCGCGGTCGGCCTCGTCATGTTCCTGGCCATCCTGTTTCTGCCCAAGGGCCTCTTCGGCGAAGTGCCCGCTCTCTCCCTGATCCGCCGCCAGTTTGGCGACCGCTGGGCCGCGGCCCCGGGCGACAAGAAGGTGGGCTGGCGATGAACGTGCTCGAAATCCAGAACCTCTCGCGCCATTTCGGCGGGCTGAAGGCGGTTGACGACATCACCACCCATGTCGGCGAAGGCGAACTTGTCGGCCTGATCGGCCCGAACGGCGCCGGCAAGACGACGCTGTTCAACCTGATTTCCGGTTTCACGCCGGTGTCGGGCGGAAAGGTCCGGTTCAAGGGCGAGGACATTACCGGCCAGAAGCCCTTTGCGATCGCCAAGCGCGGCATGTCGCGCACCTTCCAGAATTTGCGCATCTTTCCCAACATGACCGTGTTCGACAACGTCTCCGTCGGCGCGCTGGGGGCGACCGGCATGAATTTCTTTCAGTCGATTGCAGGCGGTAGAAAGCGTGCCGAGACCATCTCGGAGGCAAGCTGGAAGGCGCTGGAGATGACGGGCCTGACCGAGGTTGCCGACGATCTTGCCGCCAACCTCTCCTATGGCCGCCGCAAATATCTGGAAATCGCCCGCGCGCTGGCGATGGATCCGCAATTCCTGATCCTCGATGAGCCGGCGGCGGGCCTGAACGACACGGAAACGGCGGAGCTCGCGACCTTTGTCAAACAGCTCAACGCTGACGGCCTGCCGATCATGCTGGTCGAGCATGACATGAACCTGGTGATGAGCATCTGCGAAAGGGTCGTCGTCATCGCGTCGGGCCGCAAGATCGCGGATGATGTGCCCTCCGTGGTTCGCAATGATCCCGTTGTTCTGGAAGCTTACCTTGGAGGCGACGAATGAGCGCGGTACTCGAAGTCGAAAACCTCACCGTTTCCATGGGCGTCCAGCAGATCCTCCATGGCGTCTCGCTGAGCGTCGAGGAGAAAGGCATTTACGGCGTGCTGGGCTCCAACGGGGTTGGCAAGACCACGCTGATGCGCGCCATTTCCGGCATCTACAAGCCGGATGGCGGCACGATCCGCTTCAAGGGCGAGGTGGTCAGCGGATTGCCCAGCCACGCCATCGTCAAGGCAGGCATTTCCCAGGCCCCGGAAGGCCGCCAGATTTTCTCCAACATGACGGTGCGGGAAAACCTGCTGATCGGCGGTGGCCGGCACGGACTTTCCGAACTCGATCATGTCGCCAGCCTGTTTCCGATCCTGAAGGAGCGCATCAACCAGGAGGCCGGGTCGCTTTCCGGCGGTGAACAGCAGATGCTCTGCATCGGCCGGGCCCTGATGGGAAAACCGGAAATCCTGCTTCTGGACGAGCCCTCGCTCGGCCTCGCGCCGAAAATCGTCAAGGCGATCTTTGATCTCATCGAGAGAATCCGCAGCGAAGGCCTGTCGATCCTGATCGTCGAGCAGAACGCCAAGTCGGTTCTGCGGATCACGGATCAGGCCGCCGTCATGGAAGGCGGCAAGATCGTGCTGCAGGGAGACGCAAAGGCGCTTGCCGCCGATCCACGCGTCGCGGAAGCCTATCTCGGAGGTCACGCGCATGTCTGAGCAGCGCCGTATCCCGATCATCGAGCAGCGCCGCATCGAGGCCAATGTTCTGGCAAGCGTCTACCAGGAGCTGAAGGCGCGCCGGGGCGAGGGCGAGGCGCGTTCCGTGATTGGCGATGCGGTGACGCGGGCGGCGATCCGGCAGGGCGAAAGCTTTGCTGGCGAACTCGACCACCCTGCGGATTTCGCTGATTTTTCCGCGATCCTTCCCAACTGGACGGCTGGCGGCGCGCTGGAAATGACTGTGCTGGAGGCGGGGCCGGAAACACTCTCCTTCAACGTCACCCGCTGCCGGTATGCGGAAATGTATCGGGCAATGGGGCTCGGCGATATCGGCGATCTCCTGTCGTGTAATCGCGACGGCGCGTTTTGCGAGGGCTTCAATCCGAAAATGAAGCTCAGACGCACCCAGACGATCATGTCCGGCGCAAGCCACTGCGATTTTCGCTACTCAATGGAAGATGAGGCGGCGCAATGACGCCGGCCAACAGGGAAGCTGAACAGAGATGCCTACATCCTTGAAGATATCCGACGCGCCGCAGGAAGGGCGCGCGGGGCTTGCCGCACTTGAAGCGCGTGTGAAAGACGATCTTGCCGTTCTCAAACTCCCGCCGGAGGATTGGACGGCCCGGAAGACCGCCGCAGATGGCGCGCCGCTTTATGACGTCGTCATCGTCGGCGCCGGCATGTTCGGGCTTTCGGCCGCCGGAAGCCTGATATTCAAGGGTATCCGCAACATCAAACTGCTGGATCGCGCGCCCGAGGGCAAGGAAGGGCCGTGGGTAACCTATGCGCGGATGCTGACCTTGCGGTCGAAGAAGGATCTGCCCGGCTCGCCCTTCGGCATCCCTTCGCTGACCTTCCGCTCATGGTATGTCGCCGCCTTCGGCGATGAGGCATGGGGGGCGCTCTATAAAATCCCGAACTCCGTATGGCAGGACTATCTGATCTGGCTCAGAAACGTGCTGGAACTGCCGGTCGACAACAACTGCGATGTCGTCGACCTTGCTCCCTCTCCGGACCATGTGGCGCTCACGACCGCGGATGGTCGGGTGCTCAGGGCCAAGCGCGTTGTGATCGCCACCGGCCGTCCGGGAGCGGGCGGCTTCAATCGCCCTCAGGGCGTGGCGGCCGATCTCTGGCCGGATCTGTCGGCGCACACCTGTGAAATGATCGATTTCGGCCGCCTCAAGGGCAAGTCCGTCGCCGTCATCGGCGCGGGTTCATCGGCCTGGGACAACGCCGCGACGGCGCTCGAAAGCGGGGCTGGCCGGGTGGAGATGTTCTGCCGCCGAAAGGCGCTGCCGCAGTTGAACAAGGGGCGCGCCAATGCCAATCCCGGTTTCTTCGCCGGCTGGCGCGGTCTTTCCGATGCGAAACGCTGGGAAATGGCTGTTTATCTGGAACGCATCCAGACCCCGCCGCCGCATGAAACCGTGCTCAGAACGACTGCCCATGACAATTTCGAGATCCATTTCGGCAAGCCGTTCAGAACGATCGCGCGCGCCGGCAACGGCGTTGAAATCACCTTCATGGACGGCGAGATCAGGCATTTCGACTTCCTGATTCTTGGCACCGGTTTTTCCGTCGACCTTGCACGGGAGCCTATGTTTTCCGCGCTGAAGGACCGCATCCTTACCTGGGGCGATTGTTATCAACCGCCGGAGGGCATAGCCAATGCCGGCCTCGCCCGGATGCCCTATCTCGGCGAAGGTTTCGAGCTCAGGGAGCGCGGCATTGAAGAAAGCGCGCTCGAGCGCATCCACATCTTCAACACCGGCTCATATCTGAGCTTCGGCACGCTCTCGCTCGATGTGCCGAGCGTCAATCCCGCCGGCGAGCACCTGGCCTCGCATATCGCCAGCCATCTCTTCGTCGACGACTTCGACGTTCTGTTCAAGCGCCTGAAAGACTGGGAAGAAGAACATGAACTGGCGCCAACGCCATTCTATGCGCCGGACTATGTCAACCGCGCATAGAGGGATCGTGTTCCGCAGCGTTCAAAGACAGCTACCGTGCTTTGATGGTGACGCCTCCGTTAACAGTTGCTGTCTTTGGTTGAGAAAGGCCGCATACGATTCTTCGCAAACCTTGTTCTGGCCCCTAACAATCGATACTTTCTTATCTCGTTTTTAGGCACGAAGGCGTCTGTAATTCGTGGGGCTATTCATGCCGCGCCAGTTCGGAACTAATCCGAAGAAGCCGAAACTTAACCCGATCGCCAGGCGCGGAGGGTAGCTTGATCTACGCCAGATCCTGCCCCGCAATCGGGGAGTGGCTCAATGTCGCTGAACCCCGGCTGCGTCCTCAATCGCTGGCCGGTGGAATTCTGGCGACCAGTCGCGTCAGGACATCGCCGGGTCCAGCCTCGATGAATTCCTTGGCACCCTCCGCCTTCAGGTGGGCGATGCCCGGCGCCCACAGCACTCTGGACGACAACTGATCCACCAGAAGGCTGCGGACCGAAGGTCCCGGATCGGTCGTGGCGGGATAGGCTCGGGCGGTCACGTTCGCTACCACCGGCAGGCGTGCTTGCCGGAACGCGATGGTTTTGAGATACGCTTGGAAACCGGCCGCCGCCAGCCTCATGAAGCGAGAGTGAAAGGCCGCTCCCACGGAAAGGGGAATGAAGGCGCGCGCGCCCGCCTTCATCATTTCCGCTTCCGCAGCGTCGATGGCCTTGAGCGAACCGGAGATCACCAGTTGATCGGGCGCGTTCACATTCGCGATATCCACGTCCGCGATGGCCGCGAGGCATTGCGTAACCGTCGCTTCATCGAGGCCGATCACGGCGGCCATGCCGCCCTCGCGCTGGCGCGCCATCAACTGGCCGCGGTGCGTCACCATGGAGAGCCCGGTGAGGAGGTCGAATGCGCCGGCGGCCTGCAGCGCATTGTATTCGCCGAGACTGTGGCCAATGAACCGGCTCGGTCGCTTTCCCGTCGCCAGAAGCTGTTCGCAGGTGAGAGCGTTGACGATATAGAGGCACGGCTGGGTGATGTCGGTCCGTCGCAGGGTTTCCTCATCGCCATTGAGGCAGGTTTCCCGGACGCTGAAACCGGCGATCCGGTCTATCCGGCTTTCGAGCGGGCCGAACATCCGGCTGGTGTCGAACAGTTCCTTGCCCATGCCGGGAAATTGTGATCCTTGTCCTGGAAACATGAATACGAGCATGGATTGGCTCTTTCTTGGATGGAATTGTTATGTCCGACCCCGTAGAGAGGGACGCGGGCCGCCTGCTGCCAGCGGCTTCCGGCACGGGGCCTGCAGCGGATACCGTTGATGTCTGGTGGATGGACCTCGGCCAATTCGGCCCTGAGAGGCAAGTGGCGGCACTCAGCCTTCTCGATTCTGGGGAGCGTGTCCGTCACGCCGCCTTCATATCCGAGCCGGCGCGCCAGCAGTTTCTCGCCGGCCGGGCGCTGGTGCGCACCTGCCTTTCCCGCTACGGCGGCCTGTCTCCGCACGAGTGGCGCTTTCGCGTGAACCGCTATGGGCGGCCCTTTGTCGATGAGCGCTGCGGGCCAAGCGGGCTCTATTTCAATCTTTCGCATACCGAGGGCATGGCGGTCTGCGCCATTGCGGGATTTGGCGAAATCGGCGTCGACGTCGAACGTTGCGACCGCCATGCGGCGATCGAGGAACTCGGCGAAACCGTGCTCGCACCTGCGGAACTGGCACAGCTGTCGGCCCTGAGGGGGGCCGAGCGACAAGAGCGGTTCTATCGATTCTGGACCCTCAAGGAAGCCTATCTGAAGGCCCGCGGCGTCGGCCTGTCGCGGCCGATGGCCGACATAAGGTTCGATCTGTCCGCGATGCTGCCTTCGGTCGCCTTTGCCGGCGTCGTTGACGATGCTGCGGCACGCTGGAGCTTTCGGATGATCGCTCCCGGCGCCGGACACATAGTGGCCGTGGCCGCGGCAGTGCCGGATGCGGCGCTGAGGCTGCGCGTGTTCGAGGCCACCTTGCCTTGAGGGATCGCTCTCGGATCCCGCTCCGGCAGGGAGTAGCCGCCGTCCTGCGCGCATCAGCGGTTTCCCGCGGACGGCGTCGCGGCAGCGATTGGACCGGGCGAGCGGTCGCGCCGGTTGCCGGCCGCCTCCATGGCATCCGCCTTATCCTTTTGCTCCATAACCTGTGCAATGCGGCGCGCGATCGCTTCGATGCAGGGTTGGCGCATGATCGAATAGTGATCGCCGTCGAGGCCGACGATTTCCATTTGCGGCATCAGTTCGCGCCATTCCCGACAGACGCGGTCGAAGCCCTTTTGAAGGCGAGCGGCAAACAGCAGGGCGGGAGCGCTGGAATGCGACGGGCGGTGGCGCTCCAGGGCTGTGCTCCCGGCCTCGAAGACGCGGTAGACGGTCTCGAGCCGGGCTGCCTCGGAGGCGACCCCGGCCTCCTCCAGCCGGTCCGATAGAACAGCGATACGGTCGCTGAGCGGAAAGGCGATCTCGCTTTCGTTCCACCGGTGCGGGCTCAGACCGGCGATCGCCTCGATATCGGCGGCGAAATGGAGAAAGCGCTTCCGATCGCAGACTGGCGCAGTGTCCGGGACGACGCTGTCGATCATGGCCAAAAGGCCGGGCGACCCGTCGAGGCGGCGCGCCATCTCCTGCACGACCAGTCCGCCGAGCGACCAGCCGGCCAGATGAAAGCGACCATCGGGCCGGATCTCTCTGATCTCATCGAGATAGCGTTCGGCCATGGCAGCGATCGAGGAGAGCGGCGTTTCTTCTCTGGAAGTGAGCCCTGGTGCACGCACGCCGTAGATCGCTCGCTCGTCCGTCAGAGATTGCGCCAGCAGGGCATAGCACATCACATTGCCGCCGATCGGGTGGATGCAGAACAGCGGCGCGATAGCATCATTCCCCTTGCGGATCGGAACGATCAGCGCGTCGTCCGCGGTGGCGCCGTCGCCGTTCGCGATCGCGTCGGCGAGCGATGCAATGGTCGGGTGGCTCATGAGCATCGCGAACGAAACGGTCGTGCCGCACCGCTTTTCCAGCCGCGCCATCAGGCGCATCCCGGCAAACGAGGAGCCGCCGAGCGCGAAGAAATTGTCGTCCCTGCCGATCGGTCCGGCAATCGCCAGCAGGTCCTGCCACAGGGCGGCAATTTCGGTCTCGAGCCCCGCGTGCGGGGCCGCGTATGGGCGCGTGTTGCGGACGGTCGCGGCGAAATCGGGCGCGGGCAGGGCGGTTCGAATGACCTTGCCGTTGTCGCTCAGCGGCAGCCTGTCGAGGATCATAAAAAATGCGGGGACCATATAGGCCGGCAAGGTCGCGCGCAGTCTTTCCCTCAGGGCTTTGATGTCGGGCGTTGCGCTGCGGGCCACGATATAGGCCACGAGGTGGCGGGTTCCGGTACTGTCGCTGGCAGCCGAGACGATCGCGCCTGCAACCTCCGGCATGGCAAGCAGGGCGGCCTCGACCTCTGCGCATTCCACGCGATAGCCCTGGATCTTGACCTGGAAATCCGTCCTGCCGAGAAACTCGATTTCGCCATCGGCGAGATAGCGGCCCATGTCGCCGGTGCGGTAGAGGCGTTCCCCGGTTCTTGGATGGATAATAAAATTCGCTGCGGTTTTTTCCGGATCCTGCCAGTAGCCGAGCGCCACGCCGATGCCGCCTATGTAGAGATCGCCGGAAACCCAGGGTGGGCAGAGCCGCAGCTCCTTGTCCAGCACATGAATCGACTGGTGGTCCATGGCATGGCCATAGGGGATCGACCGCCATTCCGGGTCCATGTCTTCGATCGGGTAGAGCACCGACCAGATGGATGCTTCCGTCGCCCCGCCAAGGCTGCAGATGTCCGCGGCGGGCGCGGCGATCCGGATCTGCGGGGGCAGTGAAAGCGGAATCCAGTCGCCGCTCAGCATGACGAGCCGCAACGAGGAAAGGACCGGTTCGCGGGCGTCCTCGGCGGCCAGCTGCATCAGGGCGGGAACGGAATTCCAGATCGTCACGGCGTGGTCGCGCACGAGCTTTTGCCAGTGCGCCGGGTCGCGGGTGCCGTCCCGATCGGGCATGACGATCGTCGCCCCGGCCGCAAGCGTGCCGAAGATGTCGTAAACGGAAAGATCGAAGCTGAGCGAGGAGAGGGCCAGCACCCGGTCGCTTGCCTTCAGTGCGAAGCGATCGTTGAGATCGACGATCGTGTTCCAGGCGCCGCGATGGTCGATCATGACGCCCTTCGGTATGCCGGTGGAGCCGGATGTGAAGATGACATAGGCGAGGTCCGTCGTCTTGCAGGCCGTCGTTGTTTGGACCGGGGCTGCTTCGGCAGGCTCATCGAGCCCGTCGACAGGGATTGTCTGAAGGGCCTCCGGCCAGGACAGGCGGGCCTCCAGTTCCTTGCGGGTGAGGGCGATCCGGGCGCCGCTACTCTTCATGAGAAGCGCGCGCCTTTCATCGGGCAGGTCGGGATCGACCGGCACATAGGCGGCGCCGGCATAAAGAATGCCCAGCACGGCCGCGACCTGTTCCCACCCCTTGTCGAGCACCACGGCAACAAGCGTCCCCGGCGCGGTTCGACTGTCACTCAGTGCACGGGCGACCGCCAGCGCGCGGCCGCGTAACCTCGCGTAGCTGATGCTGCCTGTCGACGAGATGATTGCGGTCCTCTCGGGATGGGAAACGGCCTGATGCTCGAACATCGCTTCCAGACGTTGTGGCTCCAGGGCGGGTGGTGCCGCCGGCGCGGGGTCGGGGCGGGTCCTGGCCAGGGGATCGTCCTGGTCCCAGAGCGCCTCATCTTCAGCAAGAGCCGTCATCAGTGCGAGATGGGCTTCGCTTAGTTTTTCGACAAAGCCGGTGGGGAAGATTTCCGCCGCATAGTCCCAATTGAAGATCGCTGAACCGTCGGGACCGAAATGGAGCTGATGGTCCAGATGGACCTGCGGCACCTGCAGGCGCGACACCTGGTGGCGGATTGCGGCGGGTGCCGGTTCGGTTGCGGAAGGGCGGGGGGCGCTGACAGCCGTGAACGTGACGGGAACGCCGATGGTTGCCCCCGCGCCGGATCGCTGCTGCAGCGCCCGGGTTATGTCGAGGCCGCTGACTTCCATATGTTCGACATCGCGCAGGAATTGCGACTGGAGCGCCCGCGCCCGGCCGCCGAAGCCCGTGTCGGCGGACCGATCCACTTCAAGCAGGATCGTCGTGCCGAAATTGCCGATCGTGCGCTCGGCATCGGGAAGATACTGGAACCGGCCGGAATGCAGCAGGGTGATCGCGAAATCCTCGCTTCCCGAGGCGCGCGCAAGCACTTCGGAATAGGCCGCGCAGGCGAGCAGGCTTGGCGTAAGCCGCCGGGCCGCGCAGATGCGCATCAGCTTTTGCCACTTAGCCTTCGGAAGGGTGCGGGCGATATGGCGGAATGTCGGCCGTGCACCCGGCTGAAGCCGAGGGCTCAGTGGCAAAGCGGGCGGGCCGGGGAAGGTTTGAAGGCGCTGATGCCAGTAGGACCATGCGCGTTCCCGGCGCGCGCCGGCGCGTCGTTCGCGCTGATCTTCGACATAGGCGGGAAAGCGCAGCGCGATCTCCGGCAGGTCCGTCTCGGGTTCACGGATCAGCGCGGTCAGTTCCTGCAGCAGGATGTGAAAGCTCCACCCGTCCATCATCCACAGCGCGAATGAAATATGCAGGCGCAGGCCGGCGTCGTCGCGGGTGGCGCGGATATCGAATTGCGGCCAGCGGTCCGGCGGCAGATCGCGCGCCTGCATCGCCGCGCGAAGTTCGCTGCGGCGCGCTTCGGCCTGTTGGGCGCCAAGGCCGCGCAGATCGATGCATTCGGGCCGATAGAAGGGTACGCTCGCCAGGATGCGCTGTTCGCCATTGTCGCAGATGACCGCGCGCAGCATTTCATGGCGCCTGATCAGGGCGTTGAGCGCAGTTTCGAGGGTCTGTGGGTCGTCGCCGGGCAGGTCTGCTTCGCCGCAATAGCGCGCTGGTACGCTTAGTTCGAGCGAGCCGGATTGCCCGACCCAGTAGGCCTGCTGAATGCCCTCAAGCAGAAACTGCGCATCGACCCGTTCCCTCATGTTTTCGCGCTGGCCCATGCGTCCTCCCCATTTGTGCCTCCGCCCTGGCTTGCCGGATCGGAGTCTAGACTTTCCTTGTATTAATATACTAGTGTAATTTGGCTTTCAAGTTTATGCGAGTTTGCCGTTCAACGGGAGGATAGGCGGATGAACGACGATATCGGCAATGACGGTTGGAATGCCGGGCCGGCTTCCTCGCGACAGGGTGCGGAGGCCCATGATGCGGCGGTGCGGACGGCGCTGGCGCTTCGGGGCGGTTTTCCGGATGACTGGGTCGTACCCCGGAAAGACATCGATCACGACGTCGTCATCGTCGGGGGCGGCCAATCGGGCGTGGCGATCGCCCTTGCGCTCAAGCGGGCGGGGATCACACGCGTGAGCGTCATCGACGCCGCGCGCAGCGGCGAGGAGGGGATTTGGCGCACGACGGCACGCATGAAATCTCTCCGCTCTCCCAAGCAGCTCCCCGGGCCGGAACTGGATGTGCCTGAAATGAGCTTCCGTGCCTGGTACGCCGCCCGCACCGGCGATGAGGCCTATGATGCGCTGCAATCCATACCGCGGCTGGTATGGGCGCAGTATCTCGACTGGTTCAGGATCATCGCCGGCGTGACGGTGCGTTATCAAACGCGGCTTGATAGGGTCGAAAGCAGCGAAAACGGCCTGCGTCTCGCCTTGTCGGTTGAAGGCGAAGAACGCATCGAGACGTGTCGGAAAGTGGTTCTCGCCACCGGCTTTCTGGGCGGCGGTTGCGCCCGCATTCCCGACTGGATCAAAAATGAGCTTCCGCCCGAACGGTATGCCCATGCCGATACCATGGTCGATTTCACGGCCCTGAAGGGGCGCAGGCTGGCCGTTTTTGGCGCCGCCTCTTCGGCCTTCGACGCCGCTGCGGTTGCGCTTGAGACCGGCGTCCAATCGGTGCACATGTTCTGCCGGCAGGATGATCTGGAGCGCTATTCGCGCATGCGGGTTCTCTATTATCCAGGATCGGTCGAGCACTTTCCGCGCCTGCTTGACCGACACCGGTGGCACATCATGAATGCGCTCTGCTGCCGTGCCCAAGGCCCGGTACCAGAAACGGTGCGCCGCGCCACGCAGTTTCAGAACTTTCATCTTCATCTGGGCGCTCGCGATGCCCTGCCGGTGTTTGACGGTCGTTCGATCGTGATCGGGGACCTCGCATTCGACTATGTCATCGCGGGCACGGGCTATGGCGTTGATCTCGCCGCGCGACCGGAACTCGCCAGCGTTTCTGACGGGATTGCCTTGTGGGGGGATCGCTATCAGCCGCCCAAGGAGGAACGGAACGAGGAGCTCGCGCGGTATCCTTATCTCACACCGGGATTTGGCCTGACGGCGAAAGGGCCGGACCGGCGCGTCGAGGACATTCACCTCTTCAACGCGGCGGCGATGCTGAGTAACGGCCGCAATCCCGCGGAGATCAGCGGGTTCCGGCATGGGATACCGCAATTGGTGACGGCGATCGGCGCTGATCTTTACACGGCCGACGCCGAAATGCACGTGAAGCGGGCGTTGACGCCGGTCGAGCCTATCCTGAGCGCAGACGAATACAGGCACAGCATCTGGACCGAGCGCGCTCCGGCGGTCTCGCGGAAAGACCGCGCCATCCAGCCCGTCCGGCAAGATGACGCCTGTTAATATCAGAAGTCCGGAAAGGACGCGCTCCGGTTGTTCTCGGACGGGTGAGCCAAGGCTGGATTTTGTTTTAGATTCAAGAAAGGGAGACTATGATGAGCGAACCAACGGTGATCGACGAAGCCGGCCTTCAGGCGCGGATACGCGACATCGCCGGCGTACTTCTGCGGGCCGAAACGCCTGCCGCCGAAGACCATTTTCTGGCGCTTGGGGGCGACTCCCTGCTCGCGACGGTCTTTGCCCGCAAGGTCGAGGTCGAATGCGGGCTGCGCCCGTCGCTTGAGGAGATATTCACGCTGTCCTTTGCCGAAATGGCCGAGGCGCTTGCGGGGCGCCAGGACGGCGCCGCGCGGCCGTAGCGGCCCGGCAGCAGCCGGGCCTCAGTAACTGGCGGCCTTTATCAGGTGTCGGCGCGTACCTGCTGGCGCTGGCCGCCGAGGCCCTCGATGCCGAGTTCGACCGTGTCGCCGGCTTTCAGATAGCGCGGCGGCTTCAGTCCCTGACCCACGCCGGGCGGAGTGCCGGTCGAAATGATGTCGCCCGGGTGCAGCGTCATGAAGTCGGACAGATAGCTCACCACATGGGCGACGCCGTAGACCATCGTGGCCGACGAGCCATCCTGCATCGTCTCGCCATTGACCTTCAGCCACATCTTCAGGTTCTGCGGGTCGGCAATCTCGTCGCGCGTGACCAGCCAGGGACCGACAGGGCCGAACGTGTCGCAGGACTTGCCCTTGGTCCACTGACCGGACCGCCGGGTCTGGAAGTCGCGCTCGGAGACGTCGTTGATCACGCAGTAGCCGGCAACGTGTTCGAGCGCCTCATCGCGGGAGACGTGCTTGGCGCACTTGCCGATGACGACGCCGAGTTCGACCTCCCAATCCGTCGCGGTGGAGTTGCGCGGGATGACGATGTCATCATTGGGCCCGACGATCGCCGATGTGGCCTTCATGAAGATCACCGGCTCCGGTGGTACCTCCATGCCGGATTCGGCGGCGTGGTCGGCGAAATTCAGCCCGATACAGATGAATTTGCCGGTGCCCGAAACACAGGGGCCGAGGCGTGATGCTGCCTCCGCCATGGGCAGCGCCTCGGGATCGAGGTCTTTCGTCCATGAAAGGTCTTCAAGCCATTTGCCGGCAATGTCATCGACGATCCCCGAAAGGTCGCGAATGTTGCCGTCCTTGTCGAGCAGCCCGGGGCGTTCCTCGCCAGCGGGTCCATAACGCAGCAGTTTCAATAGAGTATCTCCGCAAATCAGTAGGTGGTTCGACCGCCGGAAAGATCGAAGGCGGCGGCAGTGGTGAAGCTGTTTTCGCGCGAAACCAGCCATGCGACCATCGCTGCGGCCTCGTCGACCTCCAATAGGCGGCCACGGGGGATGCGCGAGCGCATATATTCGATGTGCTCTTCGGTGAGCTGTTCGAGAATGCGGGTCTGTGCCGTCGCCGGCGTGATGCAGTTGACCGCAATATCGTATTGCGCAAGCTCCTTGCCGAGCGACTTCGTCATCCCCATTACCGCGGCTTTCGAGGCGGAATAGGCGGCAGCGTTGGGGTTGCCTTCCTTGCCAGCGACGGAGGCGATATTGACGATCCGCCCGTAATTGCGTGCCTTCATGCCCGGTACCACCGCGCGGTTGACGTAGAAGGTGCCGTTGACATTGATGTCGATGACTTTCTTCCACATCTCGATGTCATAATTGTCGAGAGGTGCGGCGGCGCCCGCGATGCCTGCGGAATTGACGAGGATCGATATCTTGCCGCTTGCCTTCTCAGTGGCGGCAGCAGCGGCTTCCACCGATGACCAGTCCGAAATGTCCGCGATCTGGACGGTTGCCGCCTCGCCTATTTCGGCGCGAGCCTGTTCCAGCCTGTCTTTATCGATATCCCACAGGGTGACCGTCGCACCGGATGCGACGATGCGTCGGGCCATGGCGAAGCCCAGTCCCTGGGCGCCTCCGGTAACGACGGCGTGTTCGCCTTCAAGGTCGATCTTGTTCATAGGTTCGCTTCCTCCTCATTGTGTGCGCGACCGCCTCGAGACGCCATGTCCCGGCATTTTCCTGCATGGCGGATACGCTGATATATCCCTTGAATAGTCTAATTATATTAGTGTAACAGTTTGGGCAAGGCCTGGTTTCACCGGGCGAATTTCGCAAGGGAGGCGGCTTTGAAGGCGACTGACGAACGGAAGGTGAGACGGACGGATCTTAACGTGACCAGGCTCGGCATGGGGTGCGCCTCGCTCGGCGGGCTGTTCGCCCCGGTGGATGCGCCGACATGTCTTGCGACGCTGCAGGCCGCCTGGGACTGCGGCATTCGTTATTTCGATGCCGCTCCGATGTACGGGCTCGGCCGGGCGGAACATATGCTCGGCTATTTCCTGCGCGAGCAAGTCGGCGCGCGCTCGAGCATCGTCAGCACCAAGGTTGGGCGCCTGATGGCGCGGGACCGCCCTGGCCGGGAACTGCCGCCCGAGGCCGACAAGAACCCCCTCGATCCGGGCTGGCGGAATGGGCTGCCCCTTCGGGAAGTGTTCGACTATTCCTATGACGGCCTGATGCGCAGTTTCGACGACAGCCTCCAGCGCATGGGGCGAGCGGACGTTGATATCCTTTACGTGCACGATATCGGCAAGCTGACCCATGCCGAGCTTGCGGAGCATCACTGGAACGCATTGACCAAGGGCGGCGGCTTCCGTGCATTGTCCGATCTGCGTGACGCCGGCATCATCAAGGGCTTCGGTCTCGGCGTCAACGAGGCCGAGGTCGTGATGGCGGCCATGGATGAGGCGGAGCTGGATTGCACCCTGCTTGCAGGTCGCCATACCCTGCTCGACCAGAGCGCCGATGCTCTGCTCGAACGCGCCGCCCGCGAGAATATGGCAATCGTCATCGGCGGCGTATTCAACTCGGGCATTCTCGCCTCGGCAGCCGGCGGCAATCTCAAATTCGATTATCAGGATGCGCCCGAGGCGATCGTCAGAAAGGTCGGCGAGTTGCGGGCGGTGTGCGGCGAGTTCGACGTGCCGCTTGCCGCCGCGGCCATTCAGTATCCGTTCCGCCACGAAGCCGTCACCTCGGTGCTGATCGGCGCCAAGCACCCCGACAGGGTGAAGCAGAATGTCGACTGGTTCGAGATGACATTGCCGGAGGAGCTGTGGCAGACGCTCGCGGCGCGCGGATTGGCAGGGTAGGGGCGGCTGAGGCGCCCCTACATGGTGGCGCCCAGGCTCCAGGGCACGAATTCATTGTCGCCATAACCGAGCGTTTCCGATTTCGTCCTGCCGCCTGAGGCCACTCTGAGAATCTCGTTGAAGATCTCCTCGCCCTTGGCGGCGAGCGAGACGCCTTCCAGCACATCGCCGCAATTGACGTCCATATCGTCGTTCATCTGTTCGTAGATGAAGGAGTTGGAGGCGAGCTTGATCGACGGCGTCGGCTTGCAGCCGAAGGCGGAGCCCCGGCCGGTGGTAAAGCAGAGCACATTGGCGCCGCCGGCCACCTGGCCGGTCGCCGAAACCGGATCGTATCCGGGGGTATCCATGAACACCAGCCCGCGCTCGCGGATCGGCTCGGCATATTCGAGAACAGCGCGAAGATTGGTGCTGCCGCCCTTGGCCGCGGCGCCGAGCGATTTCTCGAGGATCGTCGTCAGGCCGCCGAGCTTGTTTCCTGGCGAGGGATTGTTGTTCATTTCCATATCGTGGCGGGCTGTGTAGTCTTCCCACCAGCGGATCCGCTCAATCAGCTTTTCCCCGACCTCGCGGTTTTCCGCGCGCCGCGTCAGAAGGTGTTCCGCACCGTAAATTTCGGGCGTTTCCGACAGAACGGCCGTGCCGCCATGGGCAACCAGCATATCGACCGCCGCGCCCAGTGCCGGATTTGCGCTGATGCCGGAATAGCCATCCGAGCCGCCGCATTGCAGCGCCAGAACGAGTTCGGAAACCGGTTGGGTGGTCCGCCGCGCGGCATTGACGGTCGGCAGCATGTCGATGATCGCCTTGACGCCGGCATCGACGGTTTTGCGCGTGCCCCCGGTTTCCTGGATGGTCATGGTGCGGAAGGTCTCGCTCTCCGTGATATCGTAGGATTTCATCCAGCGCGGAATCTGGAACGCCTCGCAACCCAGTCCCACCATCAGCACGCCGCCGACATTCGGGTTGGTTGCAAAGCCCCATTGGGTGCGCTTGAGCACGTCGTAGGCCGGCCCCTTCACATCGATGCCACAGCCCGTGCCGTGGACGAGCGAGATCACGCCGTCGACATTGGGATACTCATCGAGCACGCCGGACCGGTTGATTTCATCGGCTATGAAACGGGCGACGCTCGCCGAGCAGTTCACCGAAGTCAGCGTCGCGATGTAATTGCGGGTTCCAACCCTGCCGTTGGCCCTCCGAAATCCCTCGAAGGTCGCGCGGGCGCTGTCATCGACAAAGCGTGTGGGATGCGTATTGGTGCCGAATTCATAACTGCGCTCGAAGGAATGGAGGTAGACATTGTGCTCGTGAACCCAGGCGCCGGGGACGATATCCTCGCGTGCAAAGCCGATGGTCTGACCGTATTTCACGATCGGCTCGTCCTTGCCGATCTTGCGTATGGCCATCTTGTGGCCGCGGGGAATATTGGCCAGCGCCGTAACGGCATGGGCCTCCTCTCCCTTCTTGAGCGGGTCCACGACCAGCAGGATATTGTCTGTGTCGGATAGTTTTATGAAACGTGTCATTTGCCAACTCTGAAAGACCGCGGATTCGTCATCCGGTAAAATCGAATTTGTATACTAATATAACAATGGCATCCTAAGCAAGTGCGAGCCTTGTCGCATCAGCAAATCACGCCGAGATACAACGGAGAGGAGCGGATGCGGAGTCCGCTGGCGCGGTGGGCGGAATGGCGCGCCGGAGCATTCTCCGCTGATGTGGAGGTTATCTATCTGTTTGTTTTTGCGCCTTTAGCGGAGGGGGGCGATTCAGCCTGACTGCACCGCCGAAAGCCTGCGTACCGGTTCAGGGGAGGTGAAAGACTTCTTCCAGGGACGCCCACCACTCGCCGGAGGCGCGGGTAGCAAGCGGCGCCTGCATCGGGCCGCACAGTTCCCACCATTTCTTCATGGCGGGCGATCCGGCCATTCGGGCCGCATCGGCGGCGAAGTCGTTGCCATGATATTCCCAGTAGGCGAACAGAAGGTTCTCGGGCTCGCGCAGGAAGATCGAATAGTTGCGGATATTGGCCTTGCCGAGCAAGTCGAGAATTTCCGGCCAGACGGCGGCGTGGACGCGCTTGTATTCCGCGATCGCCTCGGGTTTCACGCCGATGCAGTGAGCCATTCTTTGCATACGGTCGCTCCTCTTCGCTGCAGGAATCAGTCGGTAAGATCGCCCGCGACTTCCAGCGTATTGAGGAGCGATGTATTGAGGTGGCTCTCCATGGCGCGCGCCGCGCCCTCCGCATCGCTACGGGAGAGCGCCTCCAGAATGGCCTCGTGCTGCTCGATCGTCTGGGCGCCATAGCCCGGTCTCGGGATCGCCAGATAGCGGCCGCGGTCCATCTGGGCCTTGGAAATATCCACCGCGCGCCAGATCGACGGGAAACCGCTAATTTCGGCAATGGTGCGGTGAAAAACATCGTCGAGCTGGATAGCGTTGGCATATCGGCCGCGGGAAATCGCCAGCCGGTGGGCGGCGATATTGTCTTCCAGCAGTTCGGCGGTGGCGGGCGTGAAATTGGCTGCGGCGTGGCGCGCGCTTTCCATCTCGAGCGCGCGGCGGATCACATAGGCCTCTTCCAGGTCCTTGCGACTGATCGGCGCGACATAGGTGCCGGTCTGGGCGAGGATCTTCACCATCCCTTCATCGCTGATGCGCTTCACGGCTTCGCGCACCGGTGTGCGCGATACGCCGAGTGCTTCGGCAATCGCGATCTCGTTGATCGGCTCGCCCGGCTTCAGCTTTCCGCCCACGATCATGGTGCGGATCATCTGATATATCTGGTCCCTCAAAGGCAGGGATCGGTTCAATGTCGAGGGATCGAATTCCATAGGTTCGTTCCAGTTTGCGGCGCGCCTACGGCCATTATTATATTAGCATGTCAAACGCTTACCGGCATGTCAAATATTATCTGGACTGTCGAACCCCGGTCTCGGCGCGGCCTCGGCTTTTCGGCAGAATGTCTTCCAAGGATGCTTGTCAGTCCTATTATATTAGTGTAATAGACTGCGGAAATAGCTTCTCGTAATTGCTTGACCGCCATCCCTTTAGGGCGAGACCGGGATTCGGGTGAGAGAGATCGCGCTTGAATAAGCTATTATACTAACATAACGTGAGGGTGGGCATTGTTTGGAGGCGATGTCCCTTTCCAGAGGAGGAAGCAGGCCGATATGACCGAAGCTCATTTCGCGCTGGACATGAGGGGCATCACCAAGACGTTTCCTGGCGTCAAGGCGCTCTCCAATGTCAATTTCAGGGTCAAATTCGGTACTGTGCACGCGGTCGTCGGCGAGAACGGCGCGGGCAAGTCCACGCTGATGAAGGTCCTGAACGGATCCTACGCGCCCACCAGCGGCACGATCCGCGTCGCCGACAAGGAGGTGCGGATGCGCCGTCCGGCCGATGCGCAGGCGCTCGGTATCCGCATGGTCCATCAGGAAATCAATCTGGTGCCGGATCTCAGCGTGGCGGAAAACGTGTTTCTTGGGCGCATGCCCGGGCGCTGGGGCTATCTGCGCCGCAGCGAACTGGTCTCCCGCACACAGGCGATCCTGGCCGAACTTGGCGCCATCGTGAACCCGCGCGACCGCCTGGGCGATCTGTCGATCAGCCAGCAGCAGCTTGTCGAAATCGCCAAGGCCTATGCCGCCAACCCGCGCATCATCGTTCTGGACGAACCGACGTCCAGTCTGAGCGAACACGAAACGGCGGCGCTGTTCAGGATCCTGCGAAAGATGCGCGATGACGGCATCGCGATCGTCTATATCAGCCACCGCGTCAAGGAAGTCCTGCAGATCGCCGACGAGGTGACTGTTCTGCGCGACGGCGCCATGATCGAGACGCGACCGATCTCTGGTATCACCGCCAGCGAAATGATCCGCCTGATGGTCGGACGAGAAGTCGGCAATGTGTTTCCGAAAAGCCCGGCGACCATCGGCGCTCCGGTTCTCCGCGTCGAAAATATCGGCGACGGCACCCATTTCCACGATGTCAGCTTCGAGGTGCGGGCCGGTGAAATTCTTGGTCTAACGGGGCTTGTCGGTGCCGGGCGGACCGAGCTGGCTCAAGCGATCTTCGGTCTCTCTCGCCTTGTCGAGGGCACGGTGACGCTGAACGGCCGGCCGCTTTCGATCGAGACGCCGGCCGATGCGGTGCGCGCCGGCATTGCCTATGTGCCGGAAGACCGCAAGGGCGACGGCATCATTCCCGAAATGTGCATTCGGGAAAACATCAGCCTTCCGGTGTTGAGGAAGCTCAGCCGGATCGGGCGCATCAGCCGCAGCGCGGACCGCGCGCTGGCCAGCGAGTATGTGAGGCAGTTCGCCATCTCACCACCTGACGGGGAACGGCGCATCAACCTGCTTTCCGGCGGCAATCAGCAAAAGGCGGTTATCGCGAAATGGCTGGCGGCAAAGCCCAGCGTGCTGATTCTGGACGAGCCGACGCGCGGCGTCGATGTCGGCGCCAAGGCGGAAATTCATAACATCATCGGCAGGCTTGTCGGAGAGGGCATGGCGGTAGTGATGATCTCCTCCGAACTCCCTGAAGTCATGGGCGTGTGCGACCGCGTCGTGGTCATGCGGGGCGGGCGCGCATCGGCGCCGCTCCTCAGAGAAGAGCTGAGCGAGGAACGGATCATGACACTGGCGACGGACGAGGAGGCGGCATGAGCGATCTGACCGCCGGCAGCATGAAAAAGACAGAACGATTTACACGCGCCCACTGGCTTGTCGAGATTGCCTCGCGTGCCGGGCTGCTGTTCGCAATTCTGGCAGTGATCCTCTACGGCTCGTTCGCTAGCCCCGCATTCTTTTCCACGGGCAACTTCGTCAATGTCCTGACATCGATGTCGATCGTCGGCATTGTCGTGGTCGGCATGACATTTGTGCTCGTCGTCGGTGGGCTTGCCGATCTTTCGGTACCGGCGACGATTGCCTGCGGGGCGATTCTTTCGCTCGGGCTGCAGCCAATGATCGGGCCGGTTCCGGCCTTCGTCGTGGCGATCGCGCTTGCGGGCGTCATCGGCTCTCTCAACGGAGCGTTGGTCGGCTATGCCGGCATCAATCCCATCATAGCGACGCTCGGGGTCGGCACAGTGGGTCTTGGCATCGTCCAGGCGGCGGTTGGCGGCGTCATCGTCTATGGGACCAATCCGGCTTCAGCCGAACTGGTGAAGGGTCGCTTGTTCGGCATACCGGTCGTGGTCATCATCTTCGCCGTCATTGCC
Organism: Martelella mediterranea DSM 17316; assembly: GCF_002043005.1. Lineage (NCBI taxonomy): Bacteria > Pseudomonadati > Pseudomonadota > Alphaproteobacteria > Hyphomicrobiales > Aurantimonadaceae > Martelella > Martelella mediterranea. The sequence continues at coordinate 32,164 of NZ_CP020331.1, forward strand.
GTGATTGGCCATCTCATCCTGTCCCGTTCCTATTGGGGGCGCTGGACCACAGCAACCGGCGGGAATTACTCGGCCGCCAGGGCAAGCGCGGTTCCCGTGCGCGCGGTCAAGGCCGGAGCCTTCGTCATCACCGGCATCGCTGCAGGCATCAGCGGAGGACTTCTCGGCTTGACGCTGCAAAGCGCGCGGCCTCTGGTGGGCACTGGCTATGAGTTCAGCGCGATCACGGCCGTCGTGGTCGGCGGGGTTTCGATCATGGGCGGATTCGGTTCGGTTCCGCGCGCGATTGCCGGCCTCGTCTTCGTGCAATTGCTGACCAATGTCATGGTGCTCGAGGGCGTGCGCACGCCGGTTCAGGGCTTTGTTCTCGGCATTCTGATCGCAGGCGCCGTCGGCATGGATGCCGCCCTGCGCAGAAGAGGAGGCGTCTGATGCGCATGCTCGCACTGGCCCTTCAATACCGGGTCGCAATCATTCTCGGCCTGACGCTTCTGGTGTCCGCGCTGGTCGTTCCGGGGTTTCTCAACCTAACGACGCTCAGCCTCGGCTTCGACCGCGCCGCGACCATCGGTCTGATCGCGATCGGGCTGACGGTGCTGCTGATCGCCGGCCAGATCGACCTTTCGGCCGGGTCCGTGTTCGCCTTGTCCGGCATCGTCTCGGTCATGCTGCAGCCGCAACTGGGCATTCTGCCCGCCGCAGTGGTGGGGATCGTGGTCGGCATGCTCTGCGGCGCGATCAATGGGCTCCTGGTGGTCGGGCTGAAGGTCAACGCACTGGTTCTGACGCTGGCGACGATGCTGATCTTCCGCTCTGTCGCCCACTGGCTCACCGACAGCCAGCCGGTCAGCGGCATCGACATCATGTTCTCGCTGAAGATGTCGCAGCTCTATTTCGACATCTTCACCATCCGCAGCGCATTGTTCCTGCTCGCCATTCTGGTGCTCCATTTCTGGCTGACCCGCACCATTCCCGGGCGCAACGTCTTTGCGGTCGGCTCCAATGCGGTGGCGGCGAAGGAGAGCGGCATCGCTTCCGGACGCATCATCTTCATGAGTTTCGTCTTCGCCGGCGCCATGGCCGGGGTCGCGGGCGTGCTGCAGAGCCTGGTGACCAATACCGGCTCTCCGGTGTTCGGGTCGGAACTCATTGTCGTGGTGATCGCGGCGGTCGTCGTTGGCGGCACGAGGCTCGAGGGCGGCAAGGGGTCGGCGCTCGGCACGCTTGGCGGGGTGCTGACCATCGGCGCGCTGACGATCGCAATGGAATTCCAGTCGGTGCCCGCCTACATCCAGCAGGTCGTTTCAGGTTGCATCCTGATCCTGCTGGTCGTGCTGGACCGTACCGTGAGCATAAGGCGCCCCGCTGCGCCGGTTATCGAAGGCAAGTTTATCACTGAAGGAGGAAACGCATGACTGGGAAGAAAACGATTTTGGGTTTGGCCGTTGCGGGCATGATGGCCTCGGCCGGCTTCGCGCACGCCAAGACCGTCTGTTATGTAAACGCTGCGGATTCGCACGCTTATGCAACGCCGGCAAACGAGGCGCTGCTCGCAAGCGCCAAGGAACAGGGGTTGGAAATCCTGAGCCTGAGCCAGGACTTTGACGTCCAGAAGGGCACGGAGCAGCTGAACACCTGCGTGGCCCGCGGCGTCGATGCCATCATTCTGTGGCCGCTCGATCCGCAGGCCTATATTCCGGGACTCGCCCGCGCGCAGCAGGCCAAGATCCCGGCAATCATCATCAATTCGCCGATGAGCGACGATGCAAAGCCGTTCCTCAAGTCCTTCACCGGTCCCGACGTTTACGAGGAAGGTGAAATGGCTGCCGATGCGCTCAACGAGGCGCTGGGCGGAGAGGGCTCCGTCGTCGTGATCGCCGGCCAGGCCGGCAACGGCACGACGATTGGTCGCGTCGGCGGCTTCACGGATCGCCTTGCGGAGATCGGCTCCAATATCGAGGTTCTCGATACTGTGAATGCCGACTTCGACCAGCAGAAGGCGCTGGTGATGAGCCGCGACCTGATCACCCGTTTCGGCGACAAGATCCAGGGCGTCTATGCCAATGACGACACCATGGCCCGCGGCTTCATCGATGCATGGAAGGAAGCGAAGCCTTCTGAGGACATGCCACCGATCGTCGGCATCAACGGCCAGAAGGATGCCTTCGAATCGATCCGCAGCGGCGACATGTACGCAACGATCGTCCAGTCGCCGGCCGAAGATGGCCGTCTGGCGGCCGAGACCGTCGGCAAGATCCTCAATGGCGAGGATGTCGCGGATCGCCTGCCCATTCCGCTGACCGTGGTCACGATCGACAATGTCGAATCCGTCGAACCGGCGTTCTGATAATGACCGCCGGCCCGGTGCATGCCGGGCCGGCTTCCCCTTGATGGGGCGGCGCCCATGCGATTGGGAGGCCTGACGATCGATTGCGCAACTCCGCAGGAGGGCAAGGATGAAATTCAGCCTTATCTTCTTTTCCAATTCCTACCCGGATGATGCCGGCGGAGCCTATGGCGCAATCTCCGAATTCGCGCGATTTGGCGACGATCACGGCTTCGAGGCGGTTTGGGTTCCCGAACGACATTTCCACAGCATGGGCGGAATCTACCCCGACCCGGCCGTGATGGCGGCCTATCTTGCCGCGATCACGAAAAAAATTCGGCTCAGGGCCGGCAGCATCGTCGTGCCTCTGCATCATCCGGCCAGCATCGTTGAATCTTGGTCGATGGTCGACAACATGTCACATGGGCGGGTCGATCTCGCGCTTGCCAGTGGCTGGAACGTCAATGACTTCGTGCTTGCCCCGGAGGCCTATGGCGATCTTCGCGGCATATGGCTCGCGCGTGTCGCGGAAATCCGCGCCCTGTGGGCCGGCCGGCCGCAGACCTATCGCAACGGCGCTGGCAAGGATATTCAGATCACCACCCATCCGCGACCGGTGCAGCCTGAGCCCGATCTCTGGCTGACGGCGACGAAGCAGCCCGAAACCTTTCGCACGGCCGGCGAAATGGGCATGAATGTGCTGACCATGCTCGCCGGGATTTCGCTGGAGCAATTGGCGGAAAAAACCAGACTTTACAGGGCAGGGCGGGCCTCGGCCGGCCTCGATCCGGACGGCGGCACAGTATCGCTGATGCTGCATACCTATGTGCATGAAGACCCCGAAAGCGTCCATAACGCCGTGCGCGCGCCGTTCCTGCAATACATCCGGACCAGCCTGCTCAGCCATCTCCAGGGCGGCGCGGTTGATGCCGGCCGCAGCCTATCCGATGAAGAGATCGATGAGATGGCGGAATACTCGTTCGAGCGCTATTTCGAAACGGCGGCATTGTTCGGCACGGTCGATCAGACGCGGCGGTTCGCGCTGGAAGCGGAGCGGGCCGGCGTCGACGAGATCGCCTGTCTTCTGGATTACGGCCCCTCGTTGAGCGACATCCGCGCCAACCTTCCCTATCTCGCCGAACTCAAGAAGAGCTTTGAAACAGCCGATGCCGGATATCAGTAAAGCCGCATCCCCGCGCGAAAATGCGGAAGGGATGGCGATCGTCGGCATGTCCTGCCGGTTTCCCGGCAGCATGGGGTGCGAGGCCTATTATCAGTCGCTGCTAAGCGGGGCAGACCTGTTCTCGCCGCCCCCGCGCGAGCGCTGGTCCTGGTGCGCCGATGATGCGGTCGTGGTTCGCAGGATGGGTGGGCTTGACGATGTCTTCAGTTTTGACAACGCGCTTTTCCGCCTGTCTCCGCGCGAGGCCGAAACCATGGATCCGCACCAGCGGCTGTTGCTGGAGGAGGTCTGGCTGGCGATCGAGGATGCCGGCTACCATCCGGAAATCTTTGCGCGACGGAGCACGGGCGTGTTCGCGGCGATTTATAATCAGGACTTTCAGTTCTACACGCGGGCGGGCGATTGGGACGAAATCTCGCGCATGTATCTCGCCATGGGGAGCGCGCATTCGATTGTGCCGAACCGGGTCTCCTACGTCTTTGATCTTCACGGGCCGAGCGAGGTGGTCGATACCGCCTGTTCGAGCGCGCTCGTCGCGCTCCACCGCGCCGTCGAGGCGATCCGCAACGGCGAGTGCGAACAGGCCGTGGTCGGCGGCGCCAGCCTGCTCCTGGAGCCGAGCCGGCTGGTGATGCTGCAGGATCTCGGTCTTCTGGCCATTGACGGCGATTGCATGCCTTTCGACCGGGACTCCGGCGGCCAGGTTCTGGGCGAAGGGGTCGCCGCGATCATCGTCAAGCCGCTGGCGCGCGCACGGAAGGACCGGGATTTCGTCTATGCGGTCATCGGCGGAACCGGCGTCAATCATCAGGGCGCGCGTTCGGGCGGTCTGACGAGGCCGAGCGCCGCCGCCCAGGCCGATCTCATGCGCCGGACCTATGCCCGCCATCGGATCGATCCGGAAACGATCCGATATGTCGAGGCGCACGGCAATGGCGGCAGTGGCGATGTCAGCGAACTGCTCGCCTTTCAGGATGTGCTGCCGGCCGGCACGCCGGTCGGCTCCGTCAAGGGCAATATCGGTTTTCTGGAAGCTGCGGGCGGTCTTTCGCAGGTCATCAAGGTGGTGATGGCCATGCGCCATGGCGTGCTGCCCGGCACGCGCTCTCACCGGCACCTGCTGGAGGACGAGGCGCTCAGCGATGAGGCCTGCCGGATCCTGCAAGCCGATACCCTGCTGGAGGCGCTTCGCGGAGAGGGGAAGCAGCCGTTCACGGTCGCCGTTCACGCCTACGGCCTTGGCGGATGCAACGCCCATGTGGTGCTGAGGGAGCCGTGCTCAATAGCGCGTGCCGGCATGACCGAGGCAGCCTTGCCGCTCCTGTTTTCAGGCGAGGACGTCACGCAGACGGCAGAACTGGTAGAACGATTTCTGCTCTGGCTTGCCGAAGATCCCGCCGTGTCGCTTTCAGATATGGCCTTCACGCTTGCAACAGGTCGCCCGGCGCGCCGGCATCGGTTGGCGATCATGGCGTCAACGCCTGCTGAGGCTGCGACGCGCTGCCGGGCATGGCTCGCATCCGACCGCGCGGAGCGCGCCGAAGGCCACCCCCTCGATGACATTGTGCGCGACTGGCTCGCCGGCGGCGCGCCGGACTGGAACCTGCACCTTTCCGGATCGAGGATTGGCATTCCGCTCACTGCCTGGCGGCGCCGACACTATCCGCTGCCGCCCCTGAAAGGCGGCGCCTCTGGCGAAGTCCCGGCTTGACCGGGCGAGATTGACCCGCCCGGTCGGCCTCAAACCTTGGCAGCCCTCTGGTTTTCGATCTCCTCGGCCATGCTTTCGATGGTTGGATGGCGGATAAACCAGCGCGGGGTGATCCCGACGCCGAACAGGCGGGTGAGTTGCGAGGAAAGCTTGACGGCCATGATCGAATCCACCCCCATGCTTGCAAATCGGGCCGTCCGGTCGACCTCGTCCGAACGCAGCATGGACGCAATCTCAGCGGTCAGAATGTCGGCGACGGTTTCCGGCTGCGATTGGGCGGTCGGGCCGGCATCAACCGCGACGTCCTGCGCCATGAATGCCGCGAGTTCCGCAATGGACTGGTGGCGCAGCAGTTCCTTCGGGGTCAGCCGCCGCCCGAGCGCCTTGTCAACGAGGACGATCAGCCGGATCGCCATCACGGAATCAAGACCGATCGCAGAGAAGCGCGTCTGTGGGTCGAGGTCGTTGATCTTCAGAAGGTCGCCGATGATGGCGGTCAATGTGGTTTCCAGCGGGGCGGATCGTTCCGAAACCGAAATTGCCGGACGCGCGCGAGGCGTATCGCCGGTATCCGGCTGTGCCGGGCTCCCGGCTTTTGCCGGAGGTCTCTTGGTCTCGGCTTCGGGCATGCTTGCCGGTGCGATGGCGGGTCCCCGGAGGAGCGCGTTTTCACGGTCGAGTGCAGTCCAAATCTCGTTGCTCCGGCCGTAGAGCATGATCGTTTCCGGCGAGTCCTCAGCCATCGCGGACCGGAACGCCTGGAGGCCCACATCAAGGTCGAGGAAGGCAAAGCCCAGTGAGGCAAACCATGTGTCGAATTCCGGGGTGACGTATCTGTCCCATTTCCAGCGCGACCAGCAGATCGCCTTGCTCAGGCCACGACGGCGGCCCGCCGCGACTTCGCCGGCACGCCAGGCGGCGAAACTGTTCTGGAACGCGCAGCCATAGGCATAGTCCGATCCTCCGGCAAGCCCAAGCGAAGCCAGCGAGGAGAAGGCCACGAAGAAATCGAGATCGAGCGCCGCCGTCGCCCGGTCGAGATTGATCGTTCCTTGAACCTTCGCGGCCGAAACTTTGTCGAAAGTGTCCCAGTTCTTGCGGAAAATATAGGCGTCGTCATGGGCGGTGACCAGATTGACGATTCCGTCGATCTTCCCATGTTCTGTCAGGATCTGCCCGATGAGCTCGTCCGTCCGGGCGCCATCGGTGATGTCGCACTGCCTGTAAAGCGCACGCCCGCGCATGCCGGAGGAAAGGGTCGCGATCGCGGCGTTCTGGTTGGCTTCGGCCACCGATCGGCCACAGGCGATGAAAGTCGCGTCAATGTCCTTGCCGAGCCTTGCGATGAGACGCCGTCCAAGCTCGCCGGCGCCACCGGGAACAAGATAGACCCCGCCATCGCGGAACCAGACCGGGGCCGGTGTCCTTTCGGCTTCGCCCTCGCTGAGAACGCGCGTCGTCCGGTCCGGATTGAAGCGCAGACAGGCCGGCACGGCAGGCGGTCTGGATGTGATCTCGGCAAGCGTCAGCGACTGCCAGTCGGACGCAGCCTCCGTCCCGAAGAACAGAGTGTGGAGCCGCAGATGCGCATTCTCGAGAAAGGCGGATTTCGCAAAGGCGGTGATCGCGTCGATGGCCGGGCGGCGCGCAAAGTCTTCCAAGGCTACATGGAATATATCGATCTCGCGGCCGAACGCGTCTTCCATCAGAGCGCTGGCGAGGCAGAAGGCCAGTTCCGGCTCCGTGCGGGACGGGTCCGGCGCGTCCGATGACGGAAGCACGATCACCGCCTCGGGTTCGGCACCCGAGCATTGCCAGACGTCGAGCGACGGCCGGAAGCAATGTTCCTCTTCCGAGAAGACTGACGAGATGACCGTCGCCGTTCCAGCCAACGCTCTTTCGAAGGCGGGCATATGGGCGGCAATCTGTTCCTCGCTCCGGCCGATCATCCACAGGCATTTGCTGCTCCAGATGCGCGGCTCCGCCTGGGCGGGCCTCGTGCGCCAGCCGGGTCGCAGGCCGATGAGTTCGGGCTCGGAAGCGCTGGCGACCTCTTCGAGGCGCGGCTCGAACCAGCAGCTTCGGCTCCGCCAGGGCACGATTGGCAGGGAAACGCGGCGTGCCTGATCGATCGCCGGCCAGTTTACATGCCCGCCCTCAAGCCAGACTGCGACGTGGTCGGGCAGCGACAGTCTTCGAGCGGTTGCCGCGTCGGCTATGATGGCGTCGTCGGTCGCAATGCCCGATATGATGGCGTTGAGCCGATCGACAAGGGTCTCGGTATCGGCAACCTTGATGACCACGCGCACCGGCCGGCTTTCTCCGCGCTGCTGCAGCGTGAAGGCGATGTCCTTCAGAAGGTGCGCCGGGTCGGTTTGCGCCTTAAGTGCAGGAATGGCTTCGGCGATGGCTGCCGCATGGTCCTGAAGATCGGCCTCGGTGAAGGCCGTCAGTGGAATGAACATGGGATCGACGCTGGCCGGTGAACGGCCGGACGGCAGGTGTTGCGCCAGCGCGACCGATGCATTGGCCCCTCCGAAGCCGAAGGAATTCACGAGCGCGGCAAGCGGGGCATCGGGCGCAGGCCACGGCCCGGTCTCAGCCTGAAGGCTGAGCCCGTCCTCGAACACGATATGGGGATTGAGCGTTTTGAAATTCGAGAGACCCGGCAGCCTGCGGTCCCGTATCGCCATGGCCACGTTGATGACGCCCGCGACGCCCGCCGCCGGCTCCAGATGGCCGATATTGGTCTTGACCGATCCGACGGTGCAAGGGGAAGGCGGCAGATGCCGATCCGCGCGAACCTGCCGGAAGGCGCTCTTGACCGCCTCGATTTCGATCGGGTCGCCGAGTTCCGTGCCGGTTCCGTGCATTTCGACGTAGGAAATATCGTTCGGCGTCAGCCCCGCATCTTCCATGGCGCTGATCATCAGCCTCGCCTGCGCGCGGCTGTTGGGCGCGGTGAGCGATGCGGCCTTGCCGCCGTGATTGACGGCGCTGCCCTTGATCACGGCGTAGACGCGGTCGTGGTCGCGCTCGGCATCGGCGAGCGTCTTGAGCAGCAGCACGCCGACGCCTTCTCCCCGCACATAGCCGTCAGCCGCGGCATCGAAGGTGCGGCATTGGCCCGTTGGCGACAGGACGCCCAACTGTCGGCCCATGATGAACATGTCAGGAGTCAGCAGCAGGTTGACCCCGCCGGCCACAGCCATCGTGCATTCGCCGCGGCGTATGGCCTGCACGGCGCTGTGAATGGCAACCAGGCTGCTCGAGCAGGCCGTGTCGATGGCCGCGCTCGGGCCATGGACGTCCAGCAAAAACGAGACGCGATTGGCGATCATGGCATGGGCATTGCCGGTGCAGGCCTGTGCACTGGTCAGGCCGCGCTGATCGATAAGCCTCTGGTAATCCTGAAACTGGACACCGGCGAAGACGCCGACCGATTGACCGGCGAGCGCACGGGGATCGTGGCCAGCATCCCATATTGCTTCCCAGGCCCCAGTCAGAAACAGGCGGTGCTGGGGATCCATGAATTCCGCCTCGTATTGCGAAATTCCGAAGAAATCAGGCGCGAACTGGTCTTCGCCTTCGATGAAGGCCCCCCATTTGACATCCGTGCGACCGCTTTCGCTGAAAGGGTCGCCCTCAATGCTTTTCCAGTTCCAGCGCCGACGCGGTATTTCCGTGATGCTGTTCCGTGTTGCGATCTGGTTTTTCCAGAACTGTTCCTTTGAGTGCGCGCCCGGCAAACGGCATGAAATCCCCACAATGGCAATATCGTGGCCTTCGTGGTCGCCGTGGTGCCGCGTGTCTTTTTCAGGAGTCGGGGCCTTGGAAGGGTTATCGCTCGCTGCCCAGTGCTCGTCGAGATGTTCGGCAAGCTCGTTCAGGGTCGGGAAGGTGAAGAGCGTTATGGTGTCGACGGGGTGGCCGAAACTGTCGGAGAGCCGGGCGGCGAAGAGTTTGAGCGATGCCGAATCGAAACCCAGATTGCCCAGGGTCTCATCGACATCGATCCCGGTTTCGCTGATTTCGAGGATTGCGGCGGCGAGACCCTTCAGGGTCGGGAGGGTCGGGGTCGCGGATCTCATGAAGGCTCTCCTGTTCCAGGTCGCACAGGGTCGGATGGCGCGGTCATCCCGTGCCGTGGTTCGGTTTCGCGGGCGACCTGCGCTTCGGCCGTCTCGAACCAGATGTGCTTGCGGGAAAACGGATAGACGGGCGCCGAAACGCGCCGGGCGCGGCTTTCGCCATAAAGCGCGGCAAAGTCGGGCTTTCCATCGGCGATCCATTGCCTTGCGAATGCGACCGCCAGTTCGACCAGTTCATCGCCCGACCCCGGCATGGCCGCGTCTGCAGAGGATAAAAGGATGCGGGCGTCGCTGCGGCCTTCGAGCCAGTTATCGAGGGTTTCCGAAAGCGAGGGCCAGCTCTCTGCAAGGAAGGCGATCCGTTGCGGCAGGCAGACGCGTCCGCACTGGAATGTGTAGAGGAAGTCCGAAAGTGCCGGGGCATCGCCGCTGCCGGCGAAGCCGGCGAGGGCGCGAACATAACGCTCGAGCCCTGCTTGCGTCTTCGCCGAGACCGGGAGGATGGGGAGCACGTGGTCGTTTCCGATGCGGGTGGATGCCGCGCTCACCGGCGGCGGTTCCTCCAGCACGACATGGCCCAGGGCCCCGCCGAAGCCGAAGGCGCTGACGCCGGCGCGGCGCGGCAATATCGCGCCGGAAGCATTCGTCGGTCTCGTCCAGTCTCCCGTCTGTCTTGCGAGGCGCAACCGCGTGCCGGTCGTCTTGCACATCGTGTTCGGGTCGGTGAGTGTCGGGTGTCCGGGAATTTGGCCGTGGCGCATGGCCAGCAGAACCTTGATGAAGCCGGCCAGTCCGGAGACCGCTTCGAGGTGGCCGATATTGGGCTTCAGCGAACCGACAAGGCAGGGCGGACCGCCTTCGCTCCCTCCGGCTTCCGCCGCCATCGCCTCGTCCGCCTTGCGCAAGGCATTGAATTCGATCGGATCACCGAGCGGCGTTCCCGTTCCGTGGGCCTCGATATAGGTTATCGACCGGGGGGCGATTTGGGAGCGTCGCCATGCCTTGATGATCAGGTCCTTCTGCGCCGCAGGGTTCGGCGCGGTCAGCCAGTTGGCGCGGCCACCGTGACAGATTGCCGAACCAAGCATGAGGCCGTGGATGTGATCGCCATCGGCCTCTGCGCGCCAAAGCGGCTTCAGCAGCAAGAAGGTCGCGCCTTCGCCGCGGGCATAGCCGTTTGCGGCGGAATCGAAGCTTCGGGTACATCCGTCCGGGCTGAGGGCGCCTTCTTCGGCCAGCCCCTCGGAAAGGGTCGAACTCAAGATGACATTGACTGCGCCGACCAGCGCTGCCTCGCAGTCGCCGGCGCGGATGGCCTGGGCGGCAAGGTGCAGTGCGGTCAGCCCACCGGAGCAAGCGGTATCGACCGCGATGCTGGGGCCCGTAAGGCCAAGGCTGAACGAGATCCGGTTGGCGACGAGCGCACTGGCGACACCGGTCGGCAGATGGCCCGTGGGTGCCAGCTCGGCCTTCTGCATGCACTCCTCATAGTCGGATTTTCCGGTGGCGACAAAGACGCCGGTGTCCAGTTTCGCAAGATCAGCAGGCCGCCAGCCGGCCTCCTCGACGCAGTGCCAGGCCGATTCCAGCGCCAGCCGCTGGATCGGGTCCATCAGGCGGGCTTCTTCGTCCGAGATCGCGAAGAAGTCGGCGTCGAAACCTGAAACGTCCTCAAGATAGCCGGCGGGCCCCAGACCGGATGCTTCCGGCCGGGTATCGGGCGGCGGGCCGACGCTCTCTTTGCAGGCGGTCAGATTCTGCCAGAAAAGCGCGAGGCTGCCCGCGCCTGGAAGCCGCGCGTCGAGGCCGATGATCGCGATCGGCTCCGCGCGGTCTGCGCCAAAGCGGGACTGACTGTCTTCCATTGCGCCCGTCATCACCATCAGCTCTGGCTTTCCCGGCTGTTCGCGCCGAGCGCGGCCCTCAGGCTCGCGATCATGTCCTGGCGCGACGTGCCGGCGGGCTGTGGGTCCGGCGGGGCCTCGGCGGGTGCGGCCAGATGGGCGGCGAGCCGGGCAGGTGTCGGATGTTCCCAGATCACGGTCGGATCGAGCGAGAGCGAAAACCTCCGGTTCAGCGCCGCCACGAACTGCGCCGCCAGAACCGAATCCAGGCCGATCGCGCCGAAACTGTCGCCAGTGCGCCGCTCCTTTTCTCCGACCAGCTTTTGCAACTCCTCCATCAGGCTTTGCAGTAGTTCACCCGCCTGCAAGCTGGCGTAGCTTGCTGTTCGGGGACGGGTCTGCGTCTCCAGCGGCTTGATATCGCCGGCCAGATAAAGGTCGCGGGTCAGGCGGCGCTGGACCTTTCCGCTTGTGGTCTTGGGAAGAGAGGCAGGCGGGATGAACACCACGTCCGCCAGGGTGATATCATGCTCCTGATAGACCGCTTCGCGCACGATGCTTTCGAGTTCGGCGAAATCCGTCGAGTGGCGGGCGGTGCGCTCGACCTCGTGCACCACCACGACCGCATCGCCGTTTTCGGTGTCGATTGCGAAGGCCGCGCCATTCACGGTGCGGAAGGCCGGGTGGCAGTCCTTGGTGGTCAGTTCGATGTCCTGCGGATAGATGTTGCGTCCCCGCAGGATGATGACATCCTTCAGCCGTCCGGCAATGAACAGCTCGCGGGCGTGCAGCACGCCGAGGTCGCCGGTGCGCAGGAAGCCGGAGCGGTTTGTCCCGCTCGGGCTCTGGCCGAATGTCTTGCCGCTTTCTTCGGGCGCCCGCCAGTATCCTGATGTGATGCTGCCGCCGCGAACCCAGACCTCGCCGATCTCGCCTTCTGCGCAGGGGGAAAGAGTCTCGGGGTCGACGATCGCGATTTCCATGTCGTCGGCCGGGCGGCCCGAACTCACCAGCTCGACGGCGTCGCCGTCTTCCTGCGCCCTGACAAACCGGCCGGCGGCGAGGGCGCGCCTGTCGGCGGACACGATGACGGGCGGCTCGCCGACCCGCGACGTGGTGCTGAGCAGTGTCGCTTCCGCCAGCCCATAGGCCGGGAAGAACGCATCCGCGGCAAAGCCGTAGGGACCGAAGCGTTCCTGGAAGCTGTGCAGCGTCGAGGCGTGGATCGGTTCCGCGGCATTGAGGGCATTGCGCCACGTCCGCAGATCGACGCCGTCCATCTGGTCGTCGCGGATCGCCTTGACGCAGAGCCTGTACCCGAAATCAGAGGACATGCTGGTTGTGGCGCGATAGCGGCTGATGGCCTGAAGCCAGAACGCCGGATTGCCGCTGAATGAGGCCGGGCTCATCATATAGCAGGTGGCGCCGACAAAAAGGGTCTGGATGACGATGCCGATCAGGCCGAGATCGTGAAACAGCGGCAGCCAGCTTACGATCACGGTATCCTCATCATGGCCCATATGTCGCGCCGTGAGGTCTGCATTGTGCATCAGGTTGCCGTGGCTGACCATGACCCCCTTTGGGTTGCTGGTCGAGCCGGAGGTATATTGCAGAAAGGCGATGTCGGTGGATTTCGGCAAGGCCGCGTCCCAGGCCTCCGCCGCGTCCTCCTCGATCAGGTCCTCGATGCAGAGGAATTCCAGCGCGCTGATCGAAGGGTAGGGGCGGGACCAGGCCATGATCTTGTCGAAGAGCGCGCGACAGGTGAGGATCAGTCGCGGTCGGCAATCCGCCACGATCGCCTCGAATGTCATCCAGCTGCGCTTGTTGGGCTTCGGCGTGTGGGCCGGAACGGCGATCGCGCCGCCGAACAGGGTTCCGAGAAACCCGATGACGAATTCGCTGCCCTGCGGAAACAGCAGCAGCACGCGCTCGCCGACGGCTTGCCTCCGCTGGAGCGCGCCGCCGATGCGCCTGCATGCCTCATCGAGGTGGGCGTAGCTGATGTGGCCCTGCTCTTCCGTACCGTTTCGGAGGTTCACATAGGCGATCTTCGGCCCCAGCCGTTGGGCGTTGTCTCGAACCACGTGAACGACGGATTCGGGTAGGGTGGTGGGCATGCGATCTCCTCCTGCGGCGCTTGCCGGTATCCCTCCTCCGGGCCGGCGGCCTCGCGATGCTGCGCTCAGCCAATAACACTAATATAATAGTATTATTCTCGATGTTGTAAATGCGTGGCTGTCCTCAACAGGTGTCACAGCCATGATTCTGATACGTGACGAACGCGCGACGCCGCGCGCGTATACCTTTCACGCCGACAGGGCGGGGTCGCTTGGGGCGGGGAAGGCCGGAAGGCCGTAGAAACGGACTGCATTGCCGCCAAAAATTCCCGGATCGCGGGCGAGATGCGCGGGCAGGGCCGCCATCGTCGCGGCCAGCACGTCGGCGTAGTTTCCCGCCGGACGGCAGACAGGCCAGTCGCTGCCAAAGATGAGGCGTTGCGGGCCGAAAACGTCGAGCGCGTGATTGATGGCGGGACTGAGGTCGTCCACGCTCCACGCCGTGGCGTCGGCTTCGGTGATCAGTCCGGAAAGCTTGCAGAAGAGCGTGTCGAATTCCGCCAGACGGGCAAGGCCGTCCTTCCAGAAGCCGAGGTCTCCGGAAGCGATCGGCGGCTTGGCCAAATGGTCGATAACCGCGCGTAGGCCCGGCACCAGGCGAAGAGTCTCCGCGACATGCGGAAGGTGGAGCGCGAGGACGAGAAAATCGAACGTAAGGTCCTGCTCCGCCAATTTCTCCAGCGCCTTGAGGACGCGCGGGCGGACGATCCAGGCATCATCGGCGATATCCTGAAGCATCGGCCGCAGGCCCAGAAATTTCGGACGTTCGGCATATCTGGAAAGCGTGCTCGCAAACTGCGCGTCCTCCATATCAAGCCAGCCGACAACTCCGGCCACGAAATCCGTCTTTTCGGCGATATCCAGCAGGAAATCGGTCTCCGCCTGCGTCGGCGCGGCCTGGATCAGAACCGTGCGCCGGATGCCGAACCGCGAAAGAAGCGGGGCGAGGTCGCAGACGAGGTAATCCCGCTGCAGGATTTCCGGGGCGCCGGGCATCCAGGGATAGTCGCCGCGCGCGCGGTTCCAGAGATGATGATGCGCATCGACAAGCATGACGTGTCCGCAAGGTTCGAAAGGCGGCGGCCGGTCGCAGGGCTTCTACGCCGGCCGCGCGTTTCAGGTCGTAAGACGTTGATCGGCGAGGGCGTCGTTGAGGTCGAAGGACTGAACGTCGATCAGCATTTCGGTCTCCATGCGCTGGAACTTGCCATGGAGATAGATCTTGTTCGGACGCGATGAGGCCGAATTGACTTCGTGGGACTTGCCGTGCGGGATATGGATCGAGCTTGCGTCCCGGCTGAGCTTGAACTCGACGCCCGAAAGGTAAAGGGCGAGGGCGAAATCCAGATCCTCGGCACCCCAGGTCGCGTAGTTCTCGTCATACAGGAAGCGTTCGCCCAGCGTTTCGCGACGAACCGAGAGGTTGCAGCCCCAGGATATCGCCCATGGCGCGGGCAGGTCCATCAGGTTTTCGCCGAACTTGCGATAGGTCCGTTCGCGCATGTCGGCGAACCGGTCTTCAGCCCGGAAACGTTCAAGCATGGCTTCGACATTATCGAGATCTAGGGTCTCCAATGCCCGACCCAGCGCTTCGTCTTCATTGCCGGTATTGCTGAAGCCGAAAACATAGCCGATGACGAGGGCGGACGGCGACGAATGCGCCTCGACATGCGCGCGCACGCAGCCCTGCGAAACAACCACCCCGCAGTCGAGAAGGATGCAAATCTCGCCTTCCGCCAGTTCAAGACCGAGGTTGCGCGCCCGCGCCAGGCGGTAGCCCTTGTCCTTTTGGTAGATATAGCGGATCTGGCAATCCGCAGTGTCAATGAAGGTGCGCACCAGTTCATAGGTGGCGTCCGACGAGCCGTCATCGACAATGATGATCTCGAAAGCGTCTGCCGGCATGTCGCTGGCCACAAGGGACTGAAGGGTCTTGGCGAGCATCTTCTCCCTGTTGTAGGTCGGAACGACGACTGTCGCTTTGAACCTGGTGTTGTTGCGCATGACTTGTGCCCCTCCCCGAGCGCTATTCCATAGCAAGACGACGCGGTGACCTTTTCACGTCTAACTTGAAAATCCTAATATATTAATGTAATGACACCTGTCAACGGCGGCTCTGCACCGCCTCCATAGGGGGCAAAACAAGATCTGCTTCCGCAGACACCCGGTTTGAAGGGTAACGCCACACGAAGGCTCTGACGGCGGTGATCCAAGAGGCCTATATCCAGGGTGTATCTCGGTGGAAATATAAGGCCACGTCGGGTCAGCTTTCACTGGCAAACAACAGATTGCGTCCGGATCCTGATCCTTGTTCTATGTCCTCAGGTAACGCTGTGCCTGCTGCATGCAGGTTGAAGCGGCGACTGCACGGGGCGCGGCATTCCTTTTTCCAAGAGAAGGCGACTAACGGGACAGCGCGCGGAAAATTGCCTTGCCAAGGCGAACGATTGCGTCAAGCTTTGCGTACGCGGTGGCGAAGCGTTTCCCTTGGGTTCCTCGCAATCAGGCAATCATGCCGCCCAAGGCGAGGGTCAGCGAATTGTCTAGATGCTGTTGCAAGGCGCTTTTGGCCGCCTCCGCATGTCCTTCACGCATCGGGATGAGGAAAGCGAGATGCTCGCGTCCGACGCGTTCGGCATTGAACCGGGTGACGCGCAGCCGGTATTGCACGGCCATCCGGATCTTGATCGCCGTCACCCGATAGACGTTGAGAAACAGCTCGTTATGCATACTCCCGATCAGCGCGTTGTGCATCGACCAGTCTGATGGTGCCCCTCTGCCTGCTTCTCGTCGGTCTTCTTGTCATCACGTTCTGGCCCCAGCTCACGCTCTGGCTGCCGTCAGTGGTCGGCAACTAGCTAAAAAGCCTCAGAGGTTGCCCCTGTCGCCGCAGCCTTGGCGGCGGCCGTCAGCGGGGTGAGTGTCGGCGCTCTCTCTCCGCGGTTGATCTTGCGCCTGTTTTTGGGGCCAGATCGTTCGCCGAGATGTTTGCCCCCGAGCTTTGGTGTCTTGGCTCGGCATTGCCAACTTGTTCAGCCACACTGACCTGGCTAAAGGGTGGTGATGGGAATTCTCCGCCCGGTTGACGTTACGATGCCCCTCGGGCCGATCTGTCAGGTCTTCACCGGTTTGAGAGCGCTCCGGGCGTAATGCTGGGCGATGACCGCGCAGATCATCAGTTGCATCTGGTGAAACAGCATCAATGGCAGAACGATCGCGCCGACGCTTTGTCCGGCAAAGATCGCGCCGGCCATCGGGACGCCGCTTGCAAGGCTTTTCTTCGATCCGCAAAACACGATGGCGATCTCATCGGCACGCGAAAAGCCCAGTGCCCGGCTGCCGAACATGGTCAGCGTCAGTACCACAGCCAGCATCAGCGCGTTGATGACCACCAGTTCGCCCAGATCGGCGAGCGAGAGCTGATGCCAGAGCCCTTCGGCAACCGCCGTGGAAAAGGCGAGATAAACCACCATCAGGATCGATCCGCGATCCACCGGCGACAGAATCTTCTTGTGGCCGCGCACCCATCCGCCGATCCACGGCATAAGGAGCTGGCCGAGGATGAAGGGTACAAGCAATTGCAGCAGAATCTGGTAAAGCGCATCAAAGGAAAATCCGCCATGTCCGCCGGCAGTCAGCATGATGCCGATCAGCAGCGGGGTCGCGAACATGCCGACGATGTTGGAGGCGGTCGCCGCGCAGATCGCCGCCGGCACATTGCCGCCAGCCATCGAAGTGAAGGCGATCGAGGACTGCACGGTGGATGGCAGCACGGCGATGAACAGGATGCCGGCCAGCATGCCATCGGGCAGCTCGAACGGCAAAAGATGGGCAATGCCGAAGCCCAGCAGCGGGAAGATGCCGAAAGTCGTCGCGAGAATGGCGAGGTGCAGACGCCAGTGCAAAAGACCGCCGAGCACCACCTGGCGCGACAATCGGGCGCCCTGGAGAAAAAACAGCAGTGCGATGGCGCATTTGGTGGCAATCGCGAACCAGCCCGCCGCCGCGCCGGTCACCGGCAGCAATGAGGCCAGAGCCACGGTGGCGAGCAGAAGAAGGGTGAACTGATCGGGCAGAAAACGACGCATGTCTGTCCTTGGGAAATATTTGCCTTTCAGCCTCAGCGCGCGCGCGGATCGAGCGCGTCGCGCAGGCCGTCGCCGAGAAGGTTGAAGGCAAGGACTGTGGAAAAAATCGCGATCCCGGGCCACATCGCCATCCACGGCGCACTGGAGATGAAGCGCTGCGCGGTGTTCAGCATCGAACCCCAGGAAGGGTCAGGCGGTTGCAGGCCGAGACCAAGGAATGACAGGCTTGCCTCGGAGATAATGGCGGAGGCGATCGTCAACGTCGCCTGCACGGTGAGTTGCGGCAGGATATTGGGCAGGATGTGACGCACCGCAATGCGCCAGCGCGGATTGCCGACGACGCTCGCCGCCTCGACATATTCCTCGTTCCGGATCGACAGCACCTGTCCGCGCGACAACCGGATGAACAGCGGCGTCGCGGTAATGCCGATGGCGATCATCGCATTGGTAAGGCTTGGCCCGAGGAACGAGGCGAGCGCGATGGCGAGAATCAGCGACGGGCAGGCGAGCAGCGCGTCCGTGAACCGGCTGATCAAACCGTCTATGACGCCCCCGAGAAAACCAGCGGCAAGGCCGAGCGGCACGCCGATGGCGATCGCGATGGCGACCGAGGTGAGGCCGGCAAGAAGCGAAGCGCGCGTGCCCCATATGATGCGGGAGAGAATGTCGCGGCCGACCTCGTCCGTTCCCATCCAGTGGGCAAGCGAGGGCGCCTGACGCACCGCGGTCCAGCTCTGCGCGGTCGGATCGTAAGGGGCAAGCAGCGGGGCGAAGATGGCGACGAACAGCATGAACAGAACGACGCCGAGGCCGACCAGGGCGCTCTTGCGCTTCCGCAAACGCCGCCAGACGCGACTCTGAAAAAGGCCGAGGATGGGCGAGCGTGTGGCCTTCTCGGTTTCCGGGATCGCTGACATGGTTAGCCTCGCAGTCTCGGATTGACGAGTATGTACCCGATATCCGCCAGAAGGTTGAGAAGGATGTAGAACACGGCCGTGACCAGCACCACGCCCTGCACCACCGGATAGTCGCGGGTAAACACCGCATCGACGATGAGCTTGCCGAAGCCGGGGATGGTGAATATCTGCTCGGTCAGCACGGCGCCACCGAGCAGGGTGCCGAATTCGAGTGCGCCGAGCGTGATGATCGGCGTCAGCGCGTTGCGCATCGCGTGCTTGAAGACGACTTTCCATTCGCTGAGGCCCTTGGCGCGGGCGGTGCGCACATAGTCGCTTTCCAGCGCCTGCAACATGGCCCCGCGGGTGTGGCGCATGATAATGCCGGCAATCGCCGTGCCGAGCACGAAGGCCGGCATGACGGTCGTCGCCAGATTCATCCGCAAATCCTTGAACGGGCTGACATAGCCGGACGCAGGCAGCCAGCCGAGATGCACTGAGAAGAACAGAATCAGCAGAATGCCGAGCCAGAAATTCGGAACCGAGATACCGGCAAGCGAAACCACATTGGCCGAATAATCGATGGCGCTGTTGGGACGCAGAGCCGAAACAATACCGCCGGCGATACCGAGAACCATCGCAACGACAATGCCCATGACCGCGAGCTGCAGCGTCACCGGCAGTTTCAAGATGATGAGGTCGAGCACCGGCAGGTTGTGGCGCATCGACATGCCGAGATCGCCGGCAAGCACGCCCTTTACCCAAAACAGGTACTGGACGGGAATTGGCTGGTCGAGATGGTATTGCGCGCGGATGGCGGCGATCATCTCGTCACTCGGGTTTTCACCGGCAAGCATCAGCGCCGGATCTCCGGGGAGGAGATGCTGCAACGAGAAGATGATCATCGACAGGATGATCAGCGTCGGGATGAGCTGCAGCAGGCGTCGCGCGATAAGCGATGTCATGGCGCGGCCCTCCCTTCGGCTGCAAAGGCCTCGAAGGCGGAAAACAGCGCTTCCAGGCGCGGATCGCGGCTTTCCCGTCCGTCGAGGCCGAGGTCAGCCACCGGCAGGTCGCGCCAGAACGGACAGGCATTGGCATGGCCGTACGCATCCGCTTCCAGCGCCATCGGCACGGACGTGCATTCGGCGCGCGCATGCGGGCAGCGGGTATGCAGACGGCAGCCGGAGGGGGGAGCGATCGGGCTCGGCAGATCGCCCACGAGCCTTTCGGACGCCGGTGGCCTGATGGTGCGCGTCGCCGCGACCGGGATCGAAGACAGAAGCGCACGCGTATAAGGGTGGCGGGGGGCGGCGAAAATCTGCGCCGAGGTGCCGAGCTCGACCAGCTTGCCGAGATACATCACCGCAATGCGGTCGCTGATATGTTTCACCACGCTCAGATCATGCGAGATGAAGATGAAGGCGAGGTTGAAGCGCGCCTGAAGATCCTTCAGAAGGTTCAGGATCTGCGACTGGATGGAGACATCGAGCGCGGAAACGGCCTCGTCGCAGACAATCACCTTCGGTTCCGAGGCGAGCGCGCGGGCAATGACCACGCGCTGACGCTGGCCGCCGGAAAACTCGTTCGGATAGCGATTGGCCTGTTCTGGCCTGAGGCCGACGAGGCTCAGAAGTTCATCAACGCGCGCGCGGCGTCTGGATGCCGGCAGGATATTGTAGAGCTTCAGGGGCTCGGCGATCGTCTGCCCGATCGTCATGCGCGGATTGAGCGAGGCATAAGGATCCTGGAAGATCAACTGGACATGCCGGCGGCGCAAGCGCAATTCATGATGGCCGAGCGCGGTGATATCCTCACCGTCGAGAAAGACCTTGCCGGTGGTGGGTTCGATCAGGCGCATCATCATCCGGCCAAGCGTCGACTTGCCGCAGCCGGATTCACCGACGACGGCGAGCGTCTCCCCGGGCATCAGTTTCAGTGAAACGTCGTCGACCGCCTGGACTTTGGCCTTCGGGCGACCGAGGAGGTCACGCTTGACGACGAAATGACAACTGAGGTCCTTCACTTCGAGGATCGGGGTCTGAAAATCGGTCAAGGGACTAGCTCCTCGAGCGGGGTGCGCCAGCAGCGGCTGAAATGGCCGTCGCGAACTTCGTGAAGCGGCTGTGCCTCGGCGCATTTTTCCATGCGGAAGGGACAGCGTTCAGCAAAGCGGCAGCCGGTGGGCGGCGCCGACATGTCCGGCACCATGCCGGTGATCGTGGCCAGCCGTTCACGGGCTGCATCAAGGCGCGGCAACGAGCCTAGCAGGCCTACGGTGTAGGGATGCTGGGGAAAGGCGAAGAGCTGTTCGACGGTGCCCTGCTCGACCACCTGCCCCGCATACATCACGATCACATCGTCGCAGCTTTCAGCAACAACGCCGAGATCGTGGGTGATGAGAATGATGGCCGTGCCGGTCTTCTGCTGCAGTTCGCGCATCAGGTCCAGCACCTGCGCCTGTACGGTCACATCGAGTGCGGTGGTTGGCTCGTCGGCAATCAGCAATTCCGGATCGCAGGCCAGCGCTATGGCGATCATCACCCGCTGGCGCATGCCGCCGGAGAGATTGTGAGGATATTGATCAAACCGCACCTCGGGCGACGGGATGCGCACCAGCCGCAGCATCTCGATTGCCCGTTCACGGGCCTCGCGCTTGGCCATGTCGGTGTGGCGCAGGATGACTTCCATCACCTGGTCGCCGACCGTGTAGGACGGGTTCAGCGAGGTCATCGGCTCCTGAAAGATCATCGCCATCCGGTTGCCGCGCAGGTTGCGCAACACGCTTTCAGGTTCATGCAGAAGGTCCCGGCCGCCGAAGCGGATGTGGCCCGAGATTTCGGCACTGTGTTTCGGCAAAAGCCGGAGGATCGAAAGCGACGTCACGCTCTTGCCGCTGCCGGATTCGCCCACAACGGCGAGCGTACGCCCGTGCTTGACGGTAAAACTCACCCCGTCGACCGCCGTCGTCGTCCGGTCATCGCCGTGGAAGACAACGCTCAGTCCGTCAATTTCTAGCACATTTTTGCGGGAAGCATCGGCCCTGAGGGCCGATGCGCTGTCGTCCGTGTCTGTCATAACCGTCGGTATCACTCGGCGGTCACGCCCGTCAGGCGGATGATGCCGTCCGGATAGGCCTTGAAGCCCTGGACATCCGAGTCCATCGCGAAGATCCACTTCGAGTGGTAGAGATAGACGATCGGCAGATCTTCCTGCAGGATCGAGATCACTTCGCTGTAGATTTCCTTGCGTGCATCCGGGTCCTTCAGGGCCCGGGCTTCGGCAAGCAGCTTGTCCATGTCCTCGTTGCAGTAGTGGGCGTCATTGCCGGCCGCGCCGCAGGAGAGCATCGGCGTGATGTTGAGATCGGGGTCGACGCGACCGCTCCAGCCAACCAGATGGGCCTCGAACTTACCCTGGCGGGCGATATCGAGTAGCGTCATCAGTTCCGTCGGCTTGATCGAGACGTTGATACCGATCTCGCCGACCATGGCCTGGACAAGCTGCATGACCTGCTGGCGTTCCGCATCGGTCGGCACCAGAACCTCGAGGTCGACGCTCTCGACGCCGGCTTCGGCCATCTTGGCCTTGGCGGCCTCGACATCACGGGCGGGAACCGGGAATTCCTGATCGTACCAGAAGCTCTGCGGCGGGAAGGGCTGGTTGCCGGTGGCGGCCTGACCCTCGAACACGACCTGGTTCAGCGCGTCGCGGTCGATGGCGAGGCTGAAGGCCTGACGCACCAGTGCCTTCTTGCCGGCGTCGAGATTGGCGCCTTCTCCGCCGATGTCGAAGGTGACGCCGTAATAGCCGAGACCGACGACAGGCAGCACGGAGAAGTCCGCGTCCGCTTCGGTAGCAGCCACATCGGTCGCGGCGAGGCGTTCCATCAGGTCGAGCTGGCCGGAGCGCAGGTTGAGCAGGCGAACGTTGGAATCCGGCATGCCGCGGAAGATGAGCTCATCAAATGAGTAGCTGTCGGCATCGTAATAATCGTCGAATTTTTCGAGAACGATGCGGTCCTGGGCGACGTGTTCGACGAATTTGTACGGACCCGAGCAGACCGGAGCATTGGTGAAGTTTTCACCCAGTTCCTCGCCGGCCTTCGGGCTGATGACCATGCCGGCACGGTCGGAAAGGGCCGCCAGCAGCGGAACCGACGGGGCCGAAAGGTTGATCGTGACGGTGGTGCCGTCAACGACGTCGATCGACGAAATGGCGCTGATCTCGGATTTGCGGCGCGAGGTCGGCATGTTGAGGTTGCGTTCGAGATTGTACTTGATCGCCTCGGCATTGATCGGCGTGCCGTCATGGAACACCGCATCGTCGCGCAGGTGCAGCGTCAGGGCGGTGGAGTCATCGTTCCACTCCCAGCTCGTCGCCAGCTTCGGCGCGATCTGGCCCTGTTCGTCAATATCGACGATCTTGTCGCAGAGCGACTGCAGAACGTGACGGCCCACGAAGCTCCAGTTGGTGGCCGGATCGAGCGTGTCCGGATCATCCTGCAGGCCGATATTGAGCACGGACTGGGCTGCGGCGGGGCTTGCGGCCATGGCCCCAAGGGCGAGGCTTGCGAGCAGTGCAAGGTGAATTGGCGTTTTCATTATTCCCTCATTTTTGGTTGGTACGTTAAGTTGGGTCGGATCGAAGCCCTAGCGTGCGACGGCGTAGCCCTGCACGCCACGCGGGTTGGCTCCCGCCTTCAGCAGAAGCGAGGCGCCATCCATTTCTCGCGCCACCGCCGAAAGCCGGCCTTCCGACCAGTCATCGCCGATGGTAAGCTTGTGGCCGCGCCGGGCAAGTTCGGCGCGGGTCTGTTCGCCATAGCGTCCTTCTATGGTGACGGCGCCGAGGCTGATCTCGCGCGGCCAGAAGGAACTTGGCAGATGGTCCGTGTGGAAGGAAGGCGCGTCGATCGCCTCCTGCAAGTTCATGCCGGCGTGGACATGACGCAGGAACATGATCAACTGCCACTGGTCCTGCTGATCGCCGCCGGGCGTGCCAAAGGCCATGTAGGGCTTGCAGTCGCGGAACACGGTCGAAGGCGTCAACGTCGTTCGCGGGCGAACGGAGGGCTTCAGCGACGAATTAAGCCCTTCTTCCAGCCAGAACATCTGGGCGCGGGTGGTCAGGCAGAAGCCGAGGCCAGGAATGACCGGGTTCGACTGCAGCCAGCCGCCGGACGGCGTGGCCGAGACCATGTTGCCCCAGCGATCGACCGTGGAGACCTGCACGGTGTCGCCGCGCTGGGCGCCTTCACGGGTCAGTGTCGGCTCGCCTGCCGCATCATTGGGAAGTTTTTGCTCCTTCGCCACCGTCGGTTCGCCGCCGCCGAGGCCGGGCTGGGCGATCGTTCCAACCTTTCGATGCGGCGGCATCGGCGGATTGCGGCCGTCCGGCCTGCCGGGGCGCACTTCGAGAGAGGCTTCATCGCCGATCAGCGCGCGACGGGTGTCTGCATAGGCGTCTGACAGCAGCGTTGCCATCGGTACGTCGCCGCCATCGCCATACCAGCTTTCGCGGTCGGCCATGGCGAGCTTGGCGGCCTCAACGACGAGATGGACGAAGTCGGGTCCCATCGGGTCGACCGAGGCGATGTCCGTGCCCTTCAGGATGTTCAGCATCTGCAGCAGGACCGGACCTTGCGACCACGGACCGCATTTGAACACTTCGTAGTCGCCATAGGTCGTGGAGACCGGCGCTTCGATCTTCGGCGTGAAATTCGCCATGTCGTCGGCCGTGATCAGACCGCGATGGTGACGCCCGGAGACATCCCAGACGTCCTCGTTCTCGCAGAACGCCGCGATCTTCTCCGCCACCGGCCCGCGATACCAGAAATCGAGGGCGGCCTGGATACGGGCTTCGCGCGTGGAGGCCTTGTTTGCCTGCTTCAGAAGTTCGGTGTAGAGCGCCGCCAGTTCACGATTGCGGAACAGCTTGCCGGTTTCCGGCGCCTTGCCACCGGGAAGATAGGTTGCCGCAGAGGTTGGCCAGTGGGTTTCGAACAGCGGCCGCATGGCGGCGATGGTGTTGGCGATGCGCGGCACGAGCGGGTGGCCGTTCTCGGCGTAGCCGATCGCGGGCGCCAACACATCTTCGAGTTCGGCCGTGCCATAGTCGCGCAACAGCGTCAGCCACGCCCCGAATGCGCCGGGAACGCAGGCGGCGAGCATGCCCGTGCCCGGAATGAGATCGAGGCCAAGGCCGCGATAATGCTCGATCGTGGCCTTGGCAGGAACCGGCCCTTGGCCGGAAATCACCACGGGTTTGTCGGCGCCAGCCGGCGACACGATGATTGGAACCTCACCACCTGGACCGTTCAGATGCGGCTCGACCACCTGGAGTACGAAGCCTGCGGCAACTGCCGCGTCAAAGGCCGTGTGGCCCTTCTCGAGAATGGACATGCCGACGGCAGCGGAAAGCCAATGCGTGGATGAGACGGCACCAAAAGTGCCCCTGAGTTCGGGTCGGGTCGTGAATGCCATAATCTCAGCCTCTGGACGCGCTATGAACCAAACGATCCGATTGTCGACAATCAGGTCGTGTTTTGCTTATAAGAATACAATAATCGGCACCCGAACGAGGAAACAACCGAGTTCTCCGATTTTTTGTGCACATACTGTATACTAACGTGTCATATGGCAAGTGCATTGTGTAATTTATCATCTTAAGGCTGGGGCGATCTGGTTCTCTTTGCGCCAGTCTGGATGTAAGGAAATGAAAATGCTGGAAAAAACATCGGCGCAAAAGATGAGCCTCGGGGACAGGATCGCGGGAGAACTTGAAGAGCAGGTCATCAGCGGAGGCATTCCCGCCGGAGCCAAACTTGATGAAACCGCCATCGCTGCCCAGTTTTCGGTGTCCCGCACGCCGGTGCGCGAGGCGCTTCACATCCTCTGCGGTCGCGGGCTTGCCGATCGTATTGCATACAAGGGCGTCGTGGTCACGCGTATCTCGCCGGCGCGCATCGATGAGATGTTCGAGGCGATGGCAGAGCTTGAGGCGGTCTGCGGACGGCTTGCCTGTCACCGTATGACGATGAGCGAGCGTGCCGAACTCCAGAAACTGCATCGCGAGATGGAAGGTCTCGCCGCGATTGCTGACAGCAGTGCCTACGAGGCATTGAACACCCGCTTCCATACGCTGATCTTCGCTGGTTGTCACAACACCGATATCATCGCCTCGGCAGAGGCGCTGCGGTTGAAGCTCGCACCGTTCCGCAAATACCAGCTTGGGGATGCCGGCCGGCTCAAACGGTCCTCGCTCGAGCATCAGCAGATCGTGGATTCGATCCTCGACCAGAACCCCGAGGCGGCCGAAAGCGCGCTTCGCCGGCATCTGATCTCCGCGGCACATGAGGTGATCAGCAGGCGGCAGGATAGCGCCGAGATGAAACCGGAAGAGACGCAATGAGCGCGCAGCAAGCCATCCGCGCTGTGATCGCCGAAATGGAAGCAGCATGGAATCGCGGCGATTTTGCCGGCTACATGGAAGGGTTTGCAAACCCGGATGTGATCTTCGTTTCGCGCGGGCGGATCCAGAAGGACTGGCAGGCGACCCTCGATCACTATATCGCGGATTACGGCGGCGCCCCTGGTTCGCAAGGCTCGCTCAAGTTTTCAGACATTCGAATAGAGATGCTCGCGGATGATGCGGCCCAGCTTGTCAGCAGCTTTACACTTACCCGCAAAGCCGGCAATCAGCGGGGTATCAACACGCGCCTGATGCGCAAGCGCATGGGGCGTTGGATAATTGCGCTGAATCATGTCTCGGCACAGGAATGATGCTCGAGACCGGCAACGTTCCGGCTTTGAAATGCGTTTCCGGTCTCCATTCCTGACTATCAAAAGCGGGACAAAGATAATGAAAGTACTGAGCATCTGCACAGCTAGGGTAAGCGGAGTTTCTGCCTGACTTCGTCTTAGATGTCGGGAACAGGAGAAATCATGACAAGATGACCGAGCCGGAACCTTAGAGCCCTTCAGGCTTAAATGGAAGCGTTCTGCGGCAAGGAATTTGCGCCAGGACCAAGGGCTTTGGCGCAGGGCATAGCCGTAACTATGTCCAAGCCGAAGACCGCCGGTAATGGCGCAAATTCATGCCGCCCTTCGGGTTTGCCGAAACCGGCCCTCCACTTTGTCGAAGCCCTTCGCCATAGCTATGGCTATGCCGTGCGGGCTTCTTCGCGTGGAATGACCGGTTTGGGCAAACAGAACGGATTCCATTTAAGACTGAAGGGCTCTAGCCCGGCTTTCAAGGCGAAGGTGGCATTTGCCGCTATCCGAGGTGAGCAGACGCTGGCGGAGTTTTCCCAGCAGTTCGATGTCCATGCCAACCTTTTCGTCGAACTTCTCTGGCGTTCGATCAAGTACGAGAAGCCTGGAGACTGTCTATGATTGTAATTTCAGGACATAAGGAAACGTCGTTCGAACATCATTGCCGACCGGGAATGGCTTGCCGAGGCCGCCCGGATCGTTCTGGCGTTTGCGCCTCCGTGGTGGGCGTACCGGTTCACGTGTCGTTGACCTAAAACCTGTCATTCGAGTCCGGCCGCATGGCCTCACTAAAACCCGATTGCGCGCAGCAGCAGGAAACATGCGGCGGACAGAAGCGCTGCGGCGGGCACTGTGATCACCCAGGCTGCGATGATCGTCATGAAGTGGGAGCGACGGACGAGTTTGCGACGGGCGCGTTCCTGCCCGGGCAGCCTGCGACCGGCAGGGCGTTCCCGCATCAAACGACGGGCGCGCCGTTCGGTGTACCACTCGCGGAAAAAGCCCACACCGAAGACCCCGCCGACCGCGATATGCGTGGAGCTCACCGGCAGTCCCAGCCAGGATGCGGCAATGACGGTAACCGCAGCCGACAACGCCACGCAATAGGCCCGCATCGGATTGAGCTTGGTGATCTGGCTGCCGACCATGCCGATCAGCTTGGGGCCGAAGAGCACAAGGCCGAAGGAAATGCCGAGCGCACCGATGAGCATGACCCAGAGCGGTATCGATACCTCGCCCGCTACGCTGGAGGACTGATGCACATAGGCGATCGCCGCAAGCGGCCCGACGGCGTTGGCAACGTCATTGGCGCCATGGGCGAAGGAGAGCAGTGCCGCTGAGACCACGAGCGGCGCGTTGAACAGTGATTTCAGGGACCGGTTCCGGTTTTCGAGTCCTTCGGATTGGCGCCGGATAAGCGGTACCGACAACAGACCGAAGGCTACCCCCGCGACTACGCCGATCAGCAGCGCGGTGGAGAGATCGATGGCCATCACATGCTTCAGGCCCTTGAGCGCGAGATAGGTGGCGAAGGCCGCGCTCATCACGCCGATCAGCACCGGCACCCAGGTTCGTGCCGCGGCGATCTTGTCGTCGACATAGATGACCCGCCATTTGATGAAGGCGAGCACCGCCGCGGCGAAAATGCCGCCCAGCAGCGGCGAGATCACCCAGCTTGCGGCAATCTGGGCCATCGTTGCCCAGTTGACGGTTCCCAGCCCCGCAGCAATGATGCCCGCGCCCATCACTCCACCCACCACGGAGTGCGTGGTCGAGACCGGAGCGCCGATCCAGGTGGCAATATTGACCCAGATCGATGCCGCCAGCAGCGCCGCCATCATCGCCCGCACGAACACTGCCGTGTTGGAAAGCGCCGAGGGGTCGATGATCCCCTTGGAGATCGTGGCAACCACATCGCCGCCTGCCAGCAGCGCGCCGGCGCTTTCGAAAACGGCGGCGATGGCAATCGCGCCCAGCATTGACAGGGCTTTCGCCCCGACCGCCGGCCCCATATTGTTCGCCACGTCATTCGCGCCGATATTGAGGGCCATATAGGCCCCGAATGCCGCGGCGACGACAAGGGCAAGGCTTTGCGGTTCGCCGCCGGCGAAAATCGCGGCGGCCACGGCTGCAAAGGAAACGAAGACAAGGCTGACGCCGACCCCCACCAGGGGGCGCGAGGCGTACATGGAGGCTTCTTCCAGACGCGACAGACGGTTCAGATCCTTGTCGAGCGTCTTCCACTGCCGGGTGGCGTCATCGGTCAATATGATCTTCCTTGAAGTCCTGAAAACCGCCGGCTCGTGGCTCGGCTCTCAACGTCAACGTACCTGTTCGAGAAGAGCCGGAAGATCCTTCAGGATCGCCTTCAACTGAGGCTCCCCCACGACCCGTGCCGCATCGTCGTGGTGCATCCATTTGCGCTCACGCTCCTCCATTTCCGGAAAACTGTCGGCAAGCTCAACCACCTTGATCGCGTAGACATACACATCCGTGGTCACCGGCAATCCTCCATCGACGATCTTCTTGTAGCGATAGCGTCCGATGCGCCTTGCTTCGGCGCCACGATGAACCCCGGCCTCTTCCCACGCCTCTTCCAGCGCCGTGCCCGTTCCATCCGTGCCGGCCACCGGCCATCCCTTCGGGATGATCCAGCGCTTGGTCGTGCGCGACGTGATGAGCAGGACCTCCGGTCCGGCATTTCCCTGTCGATAGCAGAGCGCGGCGATCTGCACATGTGCAGGCCGGCCGAGAAGAGGGGCGAGATAGCTATTCCAGATCCTTGAGAACATCGGGACACCGTGCAGGAGCGGTCAATATCCCCGCTGCTTATAAAAATGCTCGTCCGATCACAAGGTTAGTGGGGCAAAAGTCCCATCTTATCTGACCTTGCAACACGCTCCCTCGCTTGCCGGCGGGCAGCCGTTTCGCTCGGCAATAGCCCGGTGTCCACGGCATCCGCGCCGGCATCGTAAACTTAACGGCAACGAGGGCAGACCATGACAACGGCCTGTTTCGCCGATCATGCTCGGGCGATTTTCGCCCGCAGGTTCATCGCTGTGGAACGCAATTCGCGATAATGATTGGAGGGTATGTCGTGGCGCGGGATGTGGAACAGGTTGGCGATCTGATCATGGAGGGAGACAAAGCGTTGTAGATGTCGCTGTGACTTGAAGCGCTTCATGATCCGCCCTCGTCGCGTGACTGGCTGGTGAGAATTCTCCGCACGGTTATTCAACCCTTTGTGGGAGCGATGCTCGACACAAGGCGTGCTCTCTCGCTTTGCTGCGCCGTAGGATCCCAGTCTGTCTGTGATCATCACTCGCGGCCATGGCCCTTTCAATAGCTTGCGCATCAGGCGCTTCCCCTGTCCATCATGCCTGTCAGAGTGTTTCACGGTGCTCGGGTGATCTCGCAATCTTTGCGGCTTTGTCAGGTGTGACAGTGCCATCGGCCTGCTCAAGCTTCTCAAGCGCCTCCTGAAAAGACGTAAGGCGTTCGAGTACGGCCGCGCGTTTTACGTCGAGCTCCGCTTTCAGCCGATCGATATGTCCAAGCTTGGTCAGAAGCTGGGTGACGCCGCCCGCGCACGGTCCCGCACCTTCGTCCGACAGGCAGGCCGCCATCGCCTGGACCTCACGCGTCGAAAAGCCAGTCGCGATGAAATCCCGGATCCGGCCGGCGCGCCGCAGATCGGCTTCGTTGTAACTGCGATAGCCGTTTTCCAGCCGTCGGGCCGCAATCAGGCCCGATCGTTCATAGTGGCGCAGCATGCGCTCCGTAATGCCGAGCCGTTCGGCTGCTTCCTTGATCTGCATGTCGGGACCTTTCGGCAAGTCTTCGTTGACGATCATTTCAGATGACGCGCTCATCTTTTCAAGGCCCGAAACACGGGAAGGCAGCAACCTCCGAGCAGGGATGCCGGGACCGTCCTGCCCGGAGTTAACGACCGATAGACGCTTCAGCCCCTCTGCGACCATCCGCCATCAATTGTGATGACCTGACCGGTCAGCCATTCGTTGGCGGAACTGCCGAGCCGTAATATCCACGGCACAAGATCGGTTGTCGCCCCGCGACGGCCGAGCGGGATTTCAGCGGCTTCGGCCTCTTCGATCGTGCTCGCCATCTCAGGGGAAAGCCCCATCATGCCGGTCAGCGCACCGGTTTTCACCGGTCCGGGCGCGATGGTATTCACGCGGATGCCATCGCCAGCGAGCTCGACGGCCCAGGCTCGCGTCAGATGTTCGAGCGCGGCCTTGGTGGCCGCATAATGCGCCAGGCCCGGTGCGGCATTCTGCGAGACGGCCGTCCCGATGTTGACGACCGCGCCTTTCGTTTCCCGAAGCGCCGGCAAAGCTTCCTTCAGGAGAAGCGATGGCCCGGTGATGTTCACCGCACAAATCTCAGCAATCGCTTCGCCGTCATAGGCGCCGATCGGAAGCGGCCTGCCGGCGCCGGCATTGTTGACGACCAGATCGAGCCGGCCCCAGCGGGTAAGCGCGGTCTCGAGAATGCGCCAGCTGCCCGTTGGGTCGGCGACATCGGCGCGCACGGTCGCGACCGCTGCGCATTTCGCGGCCACACCGGCCAGTTTCGCCTCATTGCGACCGGTTATGACCACATTGGCGCCCTGTGCCGCTAGAGCCAATGCCGTGGCTTCCCCGATGCCCGAACTCCCGCCCGTCACGATGGCAACCTTGCCCTGCCAGTCTTCATTCATCTTGATTTTCCTTTCCAATGAACGTGCGCGTTCCTGCGCTTCGCGACGTTCCTAGCGGGTTGACGCTAGTGTCAGGGTCAAGGGCAATCCTGAAGGCTGGTATGCAAGGGCAAGTAAACACTCGAACCACGGACGGGACACCAAAAGGGCGGATTGAGCGGGCAAGAGGATACTGGCAGGCCATATCGATCGGAGGAACTTTCCATGGTGCTACCCGTTGGAGGACTAACCAGAACAGAGGATTCCGACATGGCCATGAACTCGCTCAAAGACATCTACCTCGACCAACTGCAGGACATCTGGAGCGCTAACACACAGTGCCTGCCCGTTGTGACCGAACTCGGCCGCGCTGCCCAAGACGAGGAGTTGTCCGAGGCGCTTATCGATGGCGGCAACGGGATTGCCGATGGTATCGCCCAGATAGAAAAGCTGTGCAATGATCACGGCATCAAGCCAAACGCGGAGCATTGCATGGGTATGGAAGGCCTCGTAAAGGAAGCGCGCAAGCATGGCCTGTCCGATGAGATCACGGACGCTGACGTGCGCGACGCCGCCATCATCCCGCAATACCAGCGTATGGTACATTACGCACTTGCGGGCTACGGCACGCTGTCCGCCTTCGCCAACCGCCTCGGTCTGGACGGTGACGCGGCGATTTTGAAGAATTGCCTCGATCAGACCTATGACGGCGACCGCCGCATGACCGAGATCGCCACGAAGGGCGGGGTCAACAAGGACGCCGCCTCCTGAACTTTTTAGCAACCTGAAAGGGGCCGTACGAAAGATCGTGCGGCCCCTTTTATGGTAGGGACATTCGTAAAGTGGGCTACCGTGCGATGGCGTCGACATCTGGTTAGGGGTCGTATGCACGGCGGCGGCGCTCTGGCGGATGCTACCTGTGGTTTTCCACGACGGCTTCTTTGAAGCTGTGCCGGAGAATGTTTCGTCCCCGGAACTCCAAAAGGCCGAGAGGGCCACCGTACGCGATGCAGGTAAAATTCGCTTTCTCGACTCGCGTTTTGGAAACCTGTCTGTCAGGTTTGGTAGCCCAACTTCTTGCCGAAACTAGAGAGCCGATGCCGCTTCAGCTATTAAACGACGGGGTGGTCGGTTCGTATCCCTTCAAGACCTAGTGCTGTCCGTCAACACAGGGTGCGCACCCCACTATCCAGGCGACGGTTCCAAAAGTGGCTTTGCGCCTCCATTGCGGCTGTACCGGTTCACTTGATGTTTACGTCAAACCTGTCATTCGAGGCAGATATCTGCGCTGGTTACTGACACTGCTCCCGCCACCTTCCGGGATTGGGTCCCTGATCTTGTGCGTGGAATCCCTCTACCAGGTCAGGTGTAGGTATGGATCTCTTGACCTGCTCCCAGTTCTGTCCGCGTCTATAAGTTAGCCCTGTTCACTGGAACTACCACGCCTGAACGGCCTCGGCTTGGCGCTTACGGCTCGAGCGACGACCTTGGTTGTTAAAAGAGAGACTGGCAAGGTGATTTGACCTCAGCGCCGTATCTCCTCGGGGAACCGGCGCGGCCTCTGGTAAAGCCGCTCAACGTCTAGTTCCAGAAAGGAAAATCGCAACGCCTCGCTCTTGTGTTGCGATTTTTGTTGCTCATTTGAGTGTTGCTCAACGGATGGGTCGGCTCCAGTGAGATCCGGTGAGAACCTATGCCGTCCACACCTGCGACAGCCGCTGTCAGGCTGAGCTGCGCAGCATGATCTGGGCGTCGAGCAGAATTCGGTTGCTGACGGCGGGTGGGGACTCGTTGTCGAGGTTGGAGAGCAGAAGCTGCGTGGCGAGACGGCCGATCTCATCGTAGTTTTGAGCGACGGTGGTGATGGGCGGGCAGGCGTAACGGGAAAGCGGGTGGTCGTCATGGCCGGCGATACGGATGTCATAGTCGTCACCGCGTCCGACCTTCAACCCTGCTTGCCATGCGGCGGCGATTGCGCCGAAGGCGATACGGTCATTGGCGCACAGGACCGTGCGCGTTGGCAGGCCATTGTCGCTGCGCAGGCTGCGTTGCATCTGTTCGAAGCCGAAACGTTCGAAATCCCAGTTATCGCATGGCGTGGTCTCGACAAGCTGTGGAGCCATCTTGAATGCCTCCATTGCCTCGATATAGGCGACTTCACGTCTACGCGCATTGTTGTTGACCGGCGGCATGCCAAGGTAGCACGGCGGCTCCCCGGATCGGCAGAGATAATCGACGATCAGACGGAAGCTCTGACGATTGTTCGTGCCGACGAAGGACGAGGTCTCGTCGAGTGGAGAATCCACGTAAACGAGCGGAATCGTGGTGCCGAGCTCACTCAGGGTCTGTTGGTGAGAGCGATCGCCGAGCGGGGCGATGATGGCACCGGCGATGTTCATCGATTTCAACGTTTCGATGGCGCGCTGTTCGAGTGCCGGATTGCCGTCGGACGACAGGATGAAGGCCAGAAAGCCCGCTTCGTTGGCCAGGAGTTCGACCCGGCGGGTCAGCGCCATGTAGAACGGATCGGTGGAATTCGGAATTATGATGCCGAGGATATTGCTGCGACGGCGGTTGAGATTCATCGCGAACATGTTCGGGCGAAAGCCGGATTGCCGGATCGCTTCTTCTATGCGTTCGCGGGTCTTGGCCCGCACCGAGCCGGGGTCGTTGAAATATTTCGACACGGTCGGCCGCGAGAGGCCCACGAGCTGGGCGAACTCCTCCATGGTTTTGACCGCTGGCTTATCCACGGTGCACTTTCCTTCGGCGACAAGGACCAAATCGATCAATAAGAACGGCTGCGACTTTACCTCAACAAAATGATGAGGCTAGAGCGCCGCAGCCGCAACCCACTGTTTTAGAGCCGTTCAGGCTTAAATGGAATCCGTTCTGTTTGCCCAAACCGGTCATTCCACGCGAAGAAGTCCGCGCGGCATAGCCATAGCTATGTCGAAGGGCTTCGACAAAGTGGATGGCCGGTTTCGGCAAACCCGCAAGGGCGGCATTCCATGATCTTCTGATCATGGAATGAACACGCCCGCGATTGAGTCGGTTCAGCGCGTCAAGCGCGCTGAACTGGGCGGCATGAATTTGCGCCATTACCGGCGGTCTTCGGCTTGGACATAGCGACGGCTATGCCCTGCGCCAAAGCCCTTGGTCCTGGCGCAAATTCCTTGCCGCAGAACGCTTCCATTTAAGCCTGAACGGCTCTAGCCGCGGCAGGCGGCGAAATAGTCATCCAGAACGGCATCGACGGCGGCAATCGCCAGATCCCCGGCAAAGGGCCTGACCTCGCCGGCTCGCACACGCGGATAGAGTGCGGCGAGGTACTGACTGATCATGGTTTCGGGGATTTCCACGCCATCCAGAAGATCGAAGAGGGCTTCCACTGCCGCGGACACTTCCGGCTGGGGCCAATAGTAGCGAATGCGATCGCTGTAGCTGAAGTGGCGCTGGACATGCTGTTCCGCACCATCGCCATGGTAGTATTTTTCCCAGTTTCCGGGCTTTTCTGTGAGTGCTTTTTCCATGGTTTCGATCAGGGTGGCGTCACGCTTGCCGGCAAACAGGAAGTCGGCGATCCGGTCGAGGCCGTAAAAGGCTTCGCGCAGCGCAAAGGTAAGACCAGGCCCGACCTTCAGAATAGCAAAACCGTCATTGACGAGGGCAGTCAGCGCCGCGCGCGTTTGATAATCGGTCGAATGGGCTTCGAAAACGAAGGCCGGCATCTGTGCAAGCGTTGCGCTGAGGCTCTTCGCTGCCGCCGGATTGTAGGCGATGACGTTTTCGTTGCCGAATTCGACGCCAGGCTGAACGACGGCTGCGATGGCGCGGCTGAAGGCGTCGGTCAGGCCGAGATCGGCAAACGCCTTTTCGTGGATCCTGACCGTTTCGAGCGCCGCATTGGCGTGGGTGACTTCCAGCACGTCGAGTTCTTCCATGGCCCCGCCGGGGATCGGAACTTCAGTGCCGATGATATAAACGGGCTTCATTCCGCCGGTTTCCGTGACTGCTTTTTCGGCGACGGCTGCCAGGCTTGCCGCACGCTCCGCCGTTATCGCGTCGGGCAGGGCGGCGGGTTCGCCGGCGCAGCCCATGGACGTGTCGAGGTGCAGCTTGGTGAAGCCCGCACGGGCAAAGGCATCAATCATGATGCGGGCCTTTTCCATGGCTTCATCGGCAGGCAGGGACTTCCAGGGATTGGGACCGAGATGATCGCCGCCAAGGATCAGGCGTTCGACGGGAAAGCCGACCCGGGCGGCAATACCTTCGGCAAAGGCGCGGAAATCGGCTGGCGTCATGCCGGTATAGCCGCCATCCTGGTTGACCTGGTTGCAGGTCGCCTCGACCAGCAGCAACCCGCCATCCTTCCGCGCGTGGCGCATC
Source organism: Martelella mediterranea DSM 17316 (assembly GCF_002043005.1). Classification (NCBI taxonomy): domain Bacteria; kingdom Pseudomonadati; phylum Pseudomonadota; class Alphaproteobacteria; order Hyphomicrobiales; family Aurantimonadaceae; genus Martelella; species Martelella mediterranea. The sequence continues at coordinate 67,286 of NZ_CP020331.1, forward strand.
GAGGCTTCGATGACGGTCGGATGGGCGGAGCAGATCGAAGGAATACCGTTCGGACCCGGTTTCGATTTCCACTGGGCGATGTCGCTGAGGGGATTGCTGGTCATGTCGATTACTTTCTTCCGGAGTTTTGGCCCGCGGATTACGGGCCTGGGCATTACTGCCTGGTGATCGCGATCGGCCCCGCGCCTTCAATCAGGGCGTCAAGCTCAGCGCGGTTGGACGTGCCTTCCATAGGGCCGATCTTCGTGACGGCGCGCGCGCCTGCGGCAGCCGCATAGGTCAGCGCTTCGGCGGGGGGCGAGCCGTTCAACCAGAAACTGACAAAGGCCGCGCCGAAACTGTCGCCAGCGCCTGTCGGGTCCAGTTCTTCAACCGCAAAGCCGGGATGGGTGAGGCTTTGGTCCGCATCGTAATAGCGCGCACCGGCCGCGCCGCGCTTGACGACGATAGCCTCGATGCCGGTTTCGAGCAGCTCATCAATCGCGGCTCTTTCCTCTTTTGCCGTCGTGAACAGGAAGAGTTCTTCACCGCTCGGCAGAAAGAGATCGGTGCGGGTAAGAACCGTCGACAGGGCCTCACGCATGCCGGGGCTGTTCATGATCTCGGGTCTGAGATTGGGATCAAAGGAGACGGTGCCACCTCGCGCCTTGACGCTGTCGAGCGCTACCATGACGGTCTCGACGACGCTTGGCGCATAAAGGGCTGTGCCCATCACATGCAGGTGGGTGCAGGTTTCAATCGTCTTCCGGTTTTCAAAGGTCAGCGAGATCGTGCCGCAGGCGCTATGGCGGATGTTGAAGACGAAGGCACGGCTGCCGTCTTCGCGGTAGCGCACGAAGGCCGAACCGGTGGTGCCCTGCGGATCGACCTCTATACCGCTGATATCGACGCCGTCGGCCCTCAGGCGGTCGAGGTTCACGTGACCGAAATCGTCGTCGCCCACCCGCGAGATGATGGCGGACGAAACGCCTAGCTTGCCGACCTGGTCGATGAAGATCGCCGGTGCGCCGGATGGAAACGGGCCGATCAGCGGAACCGCCTCACGAAAGCCGTTTCCCTTTTTTGTGGCGACGATTTCAACGAGAACCTCGCCAATGGTCAAAACCTTGGTCATGTCAGGTGATCCTTGAGTTCAGCTCGCCGCGCGCTTGGAGCGGACGTCGAGCCAGACGGCGATCAGGATGACGAGCCCCTTGACGATCAGCTGGTAGAAATAGGGGACCGACAGCATGTTCATGCCGTTGTTCATCACGCCGATGATCAGCGCGCCGATGATGGTGCCGATCATGGTGCCGACGCCGCCGGCAAGGCTGGTGCCGCCGAGCACGGCTGCGGCGATTGCGTCGAGCTCGTAGCTCATGCCGGCATTGGTCTGGGCCGAGAGAAGACGTGACGACAACAGGATGCCGCTGATGGCTGCCATGATGCCTGACAGCATGAAGATCGAGATCTTCATCCGGTCGACCTTGATGCCCGAATAGGCAGCCGCCTCCTTGTTGCCGCCGATCAGATAGGCGCGGCGACCGAAGGTCGTCTTGCTGAGCAGGATATGGTTGAAGAGAAAGAGAATAACGACGATCCAGATGATGATCGGAACGCCGAGAAAGGCGCCGGCGCCGATTGCCGTCCAGGTTTCATTCAGGATCATGGCCGGTGCGCCATTGGTCGGCAGGCTGACCATGCCGCGATAGATACCCATCGTGGCGACCGTCACGATGAAGGAGGGTAACATCAGCTTGGCGATCAATGCACCGTTGAAGAGCCCCATGAGCGCCCCGGCGGCAAGCGTCAGGACGACGGCAGGCACAAACCCCATGCCAAAGGCGAAGCATTGCGCCCCGACCATGCCTGCCACCGCGATGATGGAGCCGACGGACAGGTCGATTTCTCCCAGCAGGATCACCCAGGTCATGCCGAAGGCACAGATGGCGATCACGGCGACCTGCTGAAGAATATTCGTGAAGTTGGCGACCGACATGAAGCGCGGATTGGCCACCGAGAAGATGACGCAAAGCGTGACGAGCGCCAGGAAAATGCCGCCATACTGCTTGAAGGACCGGCGGAGCATGGAATTTCTCGATTGGATCTGGGTCATCACTTTTGCCCCGTCGCGAATGTCATGATGGTTTCGGGTGTCAGCTGGTCGCCCGAGGCGGTGGCCGAGATGCGGCCCTCGCTCATCACGACGACGCGGTCGCTCATGCCAAGCACTTCCGGAAGCTCGGAAGAGATCAGCAGGATTGCGGCTCCCTCGGCCGCCAGCTGGCGAATGATCTTGTAGATTTCGTACTTGGCGCCAACATCCACGCCACGGGTTGGCTCGTCGAGGATGAGCACCCTGGGTTGGGTCAGCAGCCATTTGGCCAGCACGATCTTCTGCTGGTTGCCTCCTGAAAGACTGCCCGCCGGCGTATCGAGGCTTGCCGTCTTGATTGACAGGCGATCGATTTCCTCAAGCGCAGCCTCGTCTTCCGCCCGCTGCTTCATCATGCCGATCCTGGCGGCAAACCTGCCGATGGCGGCCATGGTCACGTTCGACGCGACGCTTTGCGAGAGTACAAGACCCTGTTCCTTGCGGTTTTCCGTGACGAAGCCAATGCCCTGGTCGATCGCCACGGACGGCGAGGTGATGGAGAGCGGCTTGCCATCGAGTTCAACGGTGCCCGTTGCGGTCTTGACGCCGAAGAGCGCGTTCATGACCTCGGAACGGCCGGAGCCGATCAAACCGAAAAAGCCCAGGACCTCGCCCTTGCGCACCTCGAATGAGATGTCTTCGAACTCGCCGTCGCGCGACAGGCCCCTGACCGCGAAGGTCGGGGCGACCGTTTCTGCCGGGGCATCGACTTCGCGCGGCGGATAGATCTGGTCCATGGAGCGACCGACCATCAGCGCGATAAGTTCATCGATGGTGACGTCGTCGCGCGCGCGTGTCGTGACGTAGCAACCGTCGCGAATGACGGTGATGTCGTCGGACAGGCGCATGATTTCTTCCATGCGGTGCGAGATATAGATGACGGCGACGCCGCGCGCCTTCAGCCGTTCGATGATGGCGAAGAGAAGTTCGGCCTCGCTGTCGCTGAGCGAGGACGTGGGCTCGTCGAGAACCACGACCTTGGCGTCGACGCTCAGCCCCTTGGCGATCTCCACCAACTGGCGCTGCGCAATCGAGAGGTCGCCGACCTTGTCGGTGACGTCGATCGGCAGGCCGAGATCGGCGACAAGGGCGCGTGCCATGGCAACGAGAGCGCGGTCGTTGATAAAGCCGGCAACCGTTGGCTCACGGGTCGCGAGAACGTTTTCAGCGACCGTCAGGTTGTTGCACAGGCTGAGTTCCTGAAAGACGATGGCAAGGCCGCGTGCGGCCGCATCCTGCGGGTCCTTCGGCTGGTAATCAGCGCCTTCGAGCCGGATATGGCCCGAGGTCGGCTGATAGACCCCCGCCAGGATCTTCATCAGGGTCGATTTGCCCGCGCCGTTCTCGCCGAGCAGCGTATGAACGCGCCCGCGCCGTACATCGAGCTTCATGTTATCCAGTGCGGTTACGACGCCAAAGACCTTGCTGACGTCGCGAATCTGCAAAACGGTATCTTCGTCAGCCGTTGTCATGCGACGTCTCCCCGTACCCGTCTCATTGTCTTGAGTTTAGGATATTGGCCCGCGACATTGCCTATCGGGCCTGCGCTGCAGCGCCTTTACGCCGTCCCCGGATCCGTGCGGATCCGGGGCGGACAGCCTTGGGAGGCTTTTACTTGCCGGTATAGACACCGGGAACAATCGGCTGCTCGGCCGCTACGTCCTCGCCGGCGATGACCTTGATTGCGGTGTCGACCGCAAGCTTGCCCATCTGGTCGGGGAACTGCTGGATCACGCCGACCATGACCGGATTGCTGTCGACCGCATCGCGCGCTTCCTGCATGCCGTCAAAGCCGATGACCTTGACCTGGTCCTGCAGGCCTGCGGCCTTGACGGCCACGCCAGCGGCAAGTGCTGCATCATCGCCGAAGCCGAAGATGCCGTCGATGTCGGGATTGGCCTGCAGCATGTTCTGGGCAGCGGCCAGGGCTTCCGCGCGGGTAATGCCGGTCTGCTGCGCAACGATCTCGATGTCGGGATGCTTGGCGATCGCGTCCTTGAAGCCGTTGATGCGGTTCACGACCGACTGGACCGTCGGATAGTCGATGATTGCGACCTTGCCCTTGCCGCCCAGTTCCTTGGCCATCAGCTCGCCAGCCTTGACGCCACCGGTGTAGTTGTCGGTGCCGATATAGGAGGTGACTTCCGCGCCTTCGACCGGGATGTCGACGGTGATGACCTTGATGCCGGCTTGCCTGGCTTTCATGATCGCAGCCAGGGCGCCCTTGCTGTCGACCGGCGAAATGACAATGACGTCGACGCCCTTGACGATGAAGTCTTCGATATCGGCCAGCTGCTTGGACAGGTCCTGATTGGCGATGGAAACTTCGAGCGGCACATTCTGGGCCTTCGCCTCTTCGGTCATCGCCTTGGCCAGTTCAATGTAGAAGGGATGCTGCTGGGTCAGAAGCGATGCGCCAATGCCATCGGCAAAGACGGGCGCTGCGGCTGCAGACAGCAGGCCGAGTGCGAGTACGGATTTCAAAATAGCACGACGAAACATGTGATCCTCCCGGAACAGTTTTTCAGAGCCGATTTGATGTCATCGGGTTCAGGTCGCGGCTCCCCCCGCCTGATCTCCTTAAGCAGTAGGAGCATATATCTTTACGCGCGTCAATTTTAAAGTATTTATGCGGAAATATTTTTATGGGTTGCATGGCGTTGAACCGTGACTCTGGAGGCGCGCGGTAACTTCATGATCGTGATCACCCGCGATGAATTGCATTTCGCACGGCATCGTAAAGTTAATAGCTACCACTCGTTGCCGTTGGATATGTGGACGGCTCCGAGCATAACGATAAAATCATCTCGATCGCCGCCAGTTGCAGGGCATTGTCCGCTTGGAGATCAGCATGCCGAAAGCCAACAAAACGCTCCCAAGAACTTCAGGAGCCTCCTCGTCGAAAACGTTCTGGAGACGTTCAGAAAGGTTTTCGAGATATGCAGGAGAGGTTCGGCCTATAATTTAGGCACAAGATGCCACTGCATAAAAATTGACATCTCTCCAATAATTCTCTACTTGGAAAAAAGTTTTCCTGTTCGAGATATTGAAGGACCTCCGCATGCCGCTTTCCACGTCTTTTCTCAGGGTGAGCGCCGTTGCCTCGCTTCTCCTTGCCCTTCCCGCCGTTTCGGCCCATGCCGAGGAAACCTTCGTCGTTTCCAACTGGGGCTATTCGAACGAGTTTTACGAGCCCTTCATCTTCGAACCCTTCGAAAAGGCGCATGATGTCAGGATCGTCGTCGAAACCGGCGGCGCTCCGGAACGGCTCAACAAGGCGCGCATTCGCGGCGGGGTCGACGTCATTCTGCTGACAGACAAGTTCTCGCAGATCGGCATCAATCAAGGCGCTTTCGAGAAAATCGATTCCTCCAAGCTTTCGAATTTCGACGAGCTCTATGATGCCGCCAAGAACCCGCAGGGGGAATACGGCCCGGCCTACACCTTCGGTCGTTATGGCATCGTCTACGACAAGACCCGCACCGACACGCCGGTCACCTCGTGGTGCGATCTGTGGCGCGACGACTTCGCCGGCGCCATCGCCATGCCAGCCTTCAACACGACCGGCGGTCCGCTGACGGTGATGATGGCCGGTAAATGCGTCGGTTCCGACGCGTTCGATGACCCGGACACCGCCTTTGCCAAGATGGCCGAACTGAAGCCGAATATCGTCAAGACCTTCTCCTCCGGCTCGGAGCTCACCAATCTTCTGTCGACCGGCGAGGCCTTTATCGGTCTCGCACAGGACTATGCCTTCCCGGCGATCCAGGCCGCCAACCCGAATATCGGCTGGGCCGAGCTTTCGGAAGGCGATTTCCGGATGATGAACACCTACAACATCCCGAAGAACGCCAAGCACAAGGACCTCGCCCTTGCCTTCATCGATTTCTCGATCTCGATGCAGGCCCAGAAGGACGCGGCGATCGAACTGGTCAGCGGTTCCGGCCCGGTCAACAAGACCGTGGAACTGACGCCGGAGCAGGCCTCCCAGCTCGTCTATGGCGAAAAGGCCGTGCTCAGCATGCAGCCGACGCCCTACGACAAGCTGCTCGACGTCAATGACGACTGGGAGCGTCGCTGGAACGACGTCTTCGGGCGCTGACGGAATCCAAATTGTCGTCCCGCGTCTCCATCGTGCAGCGCATCAGCGCTCTTGGCCCGTGGTTGCTGGTTCTGCCGGCAACCGCGGTGCTGGTTTTCATCCTGGTCATTCCGGTGGCGGGCACGCTTGCCGAAAGCTTCTCCAATCCGGCCGGGCTTTTCGCCAACTACCGCGATTTCTTCGCCGACAGCTATAACCGAACGGTGATGATCCGTTCGTTCCGCATTGCCTTCCTGTCGACGCTGACGGCGCTCGTCCTCGGCTTCGGCGGCGCCTACATGATCGCCAATGCGTCCCAAGGCGTGAAGCGCGTCCTGCTGATCCTGTCGGTGTTCCCGCTTCTGACCAGCGTGGTCGTCCGCTCCTTCTCCTTCATGGCGATCCTCGGGCGCAACGGCGTGGTCAACACCGCGCTGATCAAGCTCGGCATCATCAGCGAACCCCTCGAAATGCTGTTCACGCAGGGCGCGGTGATCGCCGGCCTTGCCTATCTGTTCACGCCGCTGATGATCCTGTCGCTGGTCGGCGTGCTCGAAAATATCGAGGACGACCTCTATCTCGCGGCCGGCTCGCTCGGCGCCTCTCCCGCGTCCGTCTTCTTTCAGGTCACGCTGCCGCTCGCCGTGCCCGGCATGATCGTCGGTTCGATCTTGGTGTTCACCGGGTCGCTCGCCACCTTCGTCACGCCGACGCTTCTCGGCGGCGAGCCGCAGATGACGCTGGCGACACTGCTTTACCAGAAGGCGATGATCTCGTTCGACTGGGGCGTGGCCAACACCATTGCCGCGATCATGATGGCAACCGCGATCTTTTGCGTCGTGGTGCTCGGCACGATCGCCAGCCGCATCTCGGCCCGGAGGGCAGTGCATTGACCGGACGCCGCATTCATCCACTGTCAAAACTGTTCGGTTGGCTGGTGATCCTGTTCCTGGCGGGGCCGATCGTGATCGTCATCGGCACGTCCGTCTCCGACACGCCCTATCTCGCCTTCCCGCCGCAGGGCTTCACGCTCAAATGGTATGCCAATGTGTTCAATCACAGCGGCTTTCTCGACACCTTCATCATATCGATGCAGGTGGCCGTCGGCGGCACGCTGATCGCGCTGGTCACCGGTCTCGCGGCCGCCTATGCGCTGACGCGCTACAGGATGAAGATTCCCGGGTGGTACGGCTCGGTGTTCTTCCTGCCGTTCTTCATCCCGGAAATCGTCTTCGGCTTTTCGCTGCTGAAGACGCTGATCGTCCAGTTTCAACTGCCGATCCTGCCGTCGCTGATCCTCGGCCATGCGATCCTGTGCCTGCCCTATATGGTGCGGGTGATCGGGGCGAGCCTTGCGGGCTTCGATTTTTCCATCCAGGAGGCCGCCATCAGCCTCGGCATGCATCCGGTCAAGGCGTTCTGGACCATCGTCCTGCCCAATATCCGCTCGGGCGTGATTGCCGGCATGGTGCTCGCCTTCATCACCTCGCTGAATGACATGGCCGTGGCGCTGTTCCTGACCGGGCCCGGCATCTCCACCCTGCCGATCGAGGTCTTCACCTATGTGCAGCAGTTCTTCGATCCGACCGTCAGCGCCGTTTCCGTGCTGCTGATGGGCGTCACCATTCTCGTCATGATGCTGATCGAGCGCAGCCTCGGTCTGTCGAAGACCGTTCAATAGGAGTTTTCATGGCTGAGAACGCCGTCATCCTCAACAATGTCACCGCCCATTACGGCACGACGCAGGTCCTGCACGGGCTGAACCTGTCCGTCGGCGAGGGCGAACTGGTCTCGCTTCTCGGCTCCAGCGGCTGCGGCAAGACCACGACGCTGCGGCTGCTTGCGGGCTTCCTGCAGCCGACGGGCGGGCAGATTTCGGTCGCCGGGCGCGATGTCACCGGTCTGCCGCCGCACAAACGCGATGCCGGCATCGTGTTCCAGAACTATGCGCTGTTCCCGCATCTGACCGTCGCCGAAAATGTCGGCTTCGGACTGAAGCAGCGCAAGGTGGCGCCCGCCGAACGGCAGAAACGCGTGGCCGGCATGCTGGAGCGCGTCGGGCTTTCGAGCTTTGCCGACCGTCTTCCAGCCGCCCTTTCCGGCGGACAGCGCCAGCGCGTTGCCGTCGCCCGCGCGCTCGCCATCGATCCGCCGCTCCTGATGTTCGACGAGCCGCTTTCCAACCTCGATGCCAAGCTGCGCGTCGACATGCGGGTGGAAATCCGCGAGCTGCAGAAGGCCAATCGCCGCACCGCCATCTATGTGACCCACGACCAGGAAGAGGCCTTTTCCATTTCCGACCGCGTGGCGATCATGAATGCCGGCAACATCGTCCAGCTTGATACGCCCGAAGTGCTCTACACGCGACCGGTCAATGCCTTCGTCGCCCGCTTCGTCGGCTTCGACAATTTGATCGCGATGCATGTCGTCGCCCGTAATGGCGCGACGGTGACGGCGGAGCTTGCAGGCGGCGAGCGGATCGACCTCGACGAGGGCAAGACCGGCCCGCTGCCGGAGCGCTTCGTCATCGGCGCTCGCCCGGAAGGCCTGACCCTGACGGATGCGGGCCATGACAATGCGATTGCCGGCAAGACCCATATGCGCTCCTATCTCGGCCGCGCATACAAGTACAAGATCGAGACCGCCGCAGGCGTTCTGATCGCCAATGGCGCGCTCTCGACCCCGATCGAGGCAGAACGGAATGTCGGCCTTGCCTTCGATTTCACCCATTGCTGCATTCTGGAAGACGAGGGGGAGGCGTCATGAGCCGGACCATCGTCGCCGCCGCGGCCCAGCTGGGGCCGATCGCCCGCTTGGACACCCGCAAGGCCGTTGTCGAGCGCCTGATCGCGCTTCTTGGAGAAGCAGCGTCCAGGGGGGCGGAGCTCGTCGTCTTTCCCGAACTGACACTGACGACCTTCTTTCCGCGCTGGCACATGACAGACCCGGACGAAATCGACGCGTTTTACGAGACGGAGATGCCGGGGCCGGACACACGGCCTCTGTTTGAGACGGCCAGGCGGCTGAAGATCGGGTTCTATTTGGGTTATGCGGAACTGGCGGTCGAGAACGGCGTGAAGCATCGCTACAACACCGCCATCCTTGTCGACAGGAACGGCGAGATTGTCGGCACATACCGCAAGATCCATCTGCCGGGCTGGGACAGGCCGCAGCCCGGCAGGACCGCGCAGCACCTCGAAAAATACTATTTCGAGCCCGGAAATCTCGGCTTCAAAGTGTTCGAGACCATGGGAACGCGCATCGGCATGGCGATCTGCAACGACCGCCGCTGGCCGGAGACCTATCGGGTGATGGCGCTGAAGGGCTCGGAGATGATCCTTGTCGGCTACAACACGCCCGACGACCATACCGGCCATTTCGATTTCGACAGCCTGACCCAGTTCCACAACCAGCTTTCGCTCCAGGCCGGCGCCTACCAGAATTCCAACTGGGTGATCGCGACGGCGAAGGCGGGACACGAGGAAGGTTCGAACCTGATCGGCCAGTCGATGATCGTCGCCCCGTCCGGTCAGATCGTCGCCATGGCAACCTCAACCGCCGACGAGGTGATCGTGGCGAAATGCGATCTCGACATGGCGGCCCTTTACCGCAAGACCATTTTCGACTTCGCCCGCCACCGCGAACCGGAAGCCTACCGGCTGATCGTCGAGACCAGGGGGCCGGTATCGGACTGAATGCATGAAGACTGTAGCAGCCGGGAGGAGACAGAAATGCAAGACACTGAGGCCATGACGGCCGAGCATGAGGCCGGTTCGGTTGCCCGTATCCTGTCGGACATGCGCCGGGAGAACGGCTGGACGCTTGCCGAATTGTCGAAGCGCACCGGGGTCTCGATCTCGGCGCTTTCCAAGATCGAGAACGGTCAGAGCCAGCCGGCCTTTTCGGTGCTGACCCGACTTTCGAGCGGTCTTGGCGTCGACTTTGCCGACCTTCTCGAAGGCCGTTCCGGAAGCGCACGTTTCGCCCGCGCGGCCCGGACCATCAATCGCCGGGGGGAGGGCAAGCGGCTCGAAAACGACATGGGCGTCTACCGGCTGCTTGCCACCGAACTCGCCGCCAAGGCCCTGACGCCGATGGTGATCGACATTCCGGCGCGCGCCGACCGGGCGGAACCGGCCCGCAGCGCCCATAGCGGCGAGGAATTCGTCTATGTGCTTTCGGGCAATGTGATCTTCGAGATGGTCCCTTACGCCCCGGTCATCCTGGCCGAGGGCGACACCGTCTATTTCGACGCGGCATCGGAGCACGGGTTCTACGCCACCGGCCCCGGCAATGCCCGCATTCTTTCCATCTGCTATTCCGGTTCCGGCGCGGCGCCGGACCACCTCACGGTGTAATCATGATCGATGCGAAATCCGAAGTTCGGCTGCGCCAGCGGCTGACCCTTGTCGCGCTTGGAAAGGCGCCGGCCGACCGTATCCTGCGTGTCGGCCGGCTGCTCGACACGGCAACCCGGACGTGGTCCGACCATCAGGAGATCGTCATCGCTGCCGACCGGATCGCCTATGTCGGGCCCGCCGGGTCATGGCCGGGACCGTGCGATGTCATTGACGAGCGCCCAGACCTGATGGCCATTCCCGGCCTCGGCGAAGTGCACAAGCATATCGAAAGCTCGCACCTGACGCCGGAATGGGAGGCGGCGCTGGTGATGCCGCGCGGCAATACCTGGACCTGCGAGGCGAGCCATGAATTCTCCAATGTGCGCGGTTCGAAGACGCTCGATTTCTGGATGACGGCGCGCCAGCACGGCTCGCCGCTGAAGATCTTTCCGCTTCCGGGTTCCGCCGTTCCGCCGACGGCCTATGAACATGGCGGCGGCTATCTCGGCCATGACGAGCAGCGCGACTTCATGGCCGGCAGCCTGATGGTCGCGGGCCTCGACGAGGTGATGGACTGGCCGGCCGTCTGGAACCCGGAAAACGGCTCTCACGAACGGCTCTGGGGCATGATCGAGGCCACCTTCGCCGCCCGCGGCGTGGTCGAGGGTCATGCCGCGGGCATCCGGGACCTTCCGACGATCAATGCCTTTGCCGCCGCGGGTCTGGCATCCGACCACGAGGCGTGGACGGCGGAGGAGTTCTGGGACAAGCTCACCCACGGGCTGTTTGCCGAGCTGAGACCTCACTCCATGCCCGATGTCATCAAGGGCCTGCTGGAACGCGGTCTTGCCGACTGGTCGCAGATCGCATTTGCCACCGACGACCGCTCGGCTTCGGAAACCCTGCAGAAGGGCGCGACCGATTACAATGTCCGCCTTGCGATCCAGTCCGGCCTCGCGCCCGAAATCGCCATTCAGTGCGTCACCATCAACCCGGCCCGGCACATGCGGCTGACGCCCTGGGTGGGCACGATCGCGCCCGGTCGTTTTGCCGATATCGTGCTTCTCTCCGACCTCGAAAGCTTCGAGATCGCCGAGGTCTGGGCCGATGGAAAACAGGTCTCCCGCGGCACGGACTACATTCTTCCCGTCCCCGCAATCGTCTGGCCGGACTGGGCCCGCGACACGGTCAATACCGGCGGCACTTTCGAGGCCGCCGACTTCGCAATTCCTGCCGAGGCCGGTCGCTATATGATGACGGCGGCGGTGTTGCGCCCGTTCCACTGGGAAGACGATTTCCTGACCTATGAGCTGCCGGTGGAGGGCGGCTTCGTTCAGCGCGACACGGCGCAAAACATCACCAAATTCGCCATCGTCGACCGGTTTTCCGGCAGAAAGTCCGTCTCGAAAATGTTCTGGGCCGGCACGGGACCGAAGACGCCGGACTGCGCGCTTGCAAGCTCGCTTGCCCATGACAAGCATAACATCTGGTGCGTCGGCTCTTCCGATCAGGCAATGGCGACGGCCGTCAATGCGCTGATCGAAACCGGCGGCGGCTGGGCGCTGGTGCGCGACAACAAGGTGGTCGCCACCGTGCGCTACGAGATCGCCGGACTGATGTCGCAACGCTCCGCAGAAGACCTCGATGCCGACATGCAGGCGCTCTATGCGGAAGGCGAAAAGATCGAATGGATGTTCGAGCCGTCCTCCTCGCCGCGCTGGTGGGCGGGCTTTCCCGAACGCCTCGCCTTCGCCACGCTGACCTGCGCGCCCTGGCGCTGGGTCCTGGTCGCGCCGTCGGATTATGCGCCGGAGGGGCTCGTCAATGTCGCGACGGGCGAAACGCACAGGATCGTCTGGTAAGGCCATGAGCATCACTGCGGAAACCGCCGCCCGTCCGGCATTCGAAGGCGTGGAGGAGCTCGAAACGCCCTCGGTCGTTGTCGACGCGGCGCGCCTGAAAGCCAATATCGCGCGCATGCAGGCGATTGCCGCAGACGGCGGCGTCGCGCTTCATCCGCACATCAAGACGCATAAATCGTTGGCCATTGCCGGCCTGCAGCGCGATGCCGGCGCCAGCGGCGTGACGGCCTCGCATCCGGGCGAGGCGGCCGTCTTCATCCGTGGCGGCTTCTCGCCGGTCACGCTCGCCTATCCGCTGGTCCGCCCGGAACCGGTGGCCCGCCTTCTGACGCTCGCCGGCGCGCACGATGTCCGGGTCCGCTTCATTGCCGACAGCATGGCCGGCCTTGAAGCCTTGGAGGCCGGCGCCGCAAAGGCCGGACAGACGGCCGATGTCTTCATCAAGGTCGATGTCGGCCTGCATCGCTGCGGTGTTGATCCCCTGGCCGAAACCGGCATCGCGCTGGCGCAGAAGCTTGAAGCGTCCCGGCTGACGTTCTGCGGGCTCCTGTCCCATGCCGGTCAGGCCTATGGCGCCGGCAATGCGAACGGCATCCGCGCGGTGGCCGCGACGGAGCGGCGCATTCTTCTCGATTTCAGAGAAAGGCTCCGGCGCCACGGCATTGCCGTGCCGCTGATCTCCGTCGGCAGCACGCCATCCCTCATCGCCCATGACGGTTTCGACGGCATCGATGAGATCCGGCCGGGCAATTATGTCTTCTTCGACATGACCGCCGTCCGCCTTGGCATTGTCGGGCGCGACAGCCTTTCGCTCGCCGTCTCCGCGACGATCATCTCGAAGAACCACGATTTCTACATTGTCGACGCGGGTTCGAAGACGCTAAGCTCCGACCTCGGCCCGCACAGCACGGGTTCGGGCACAGGTTTCGGCGAGGCGTGGAGCGCGGAGCTCGAACGGCCGCTTTCCGTCGAAAAGCTGTCGGAGGAGCACGGCATGGTCGCGCGCAATGGCAGCGACCTTGCCATCGGCGCGCAACTGCTGATCTATCCCAACCACGCCTGCGTCGTCGTCAACCTCGCGCCCCGCCTTTTCCTGCTTGACGACGGACAAGCATCACCGCTTGCAATCGATGCGACGCGAAGAGCTGTCGCCAACCGCAATCAACAATAATGACAAAAGTGCGCATATGGCGGCTGGAAGGAAGGGCGAAACTGCAGCGCTCGCTAAACGGCCAGGCCCACCCACCATGTTTCAATGCACCGGCAGCTTCATTCCGGCGGGCATAGCGGAAGTCGCCTTCGTCAGGCATCCTGCCGCAGGCAGCGTCGGGTTCCATATCGATACGTTGAAGGTCAAGGCACGGATTTTCCTTGATTTGTGACTGGCGAACTACCGGTCGAAGGTTCATATCCCTTCAAGACCTGAAATAGCCGTCAGAACGGGCTATGTAACTGAGCTCCGGCAGACAACCTAGGGGCTCAGCACCCTCGTTTCGGTTGCCAAATCCAAAACTGTTCAGTGCATCGCCTACAGCAAACCGGCGTTTCGGTCTGACGAACGGACGATAATTCCATCTGTAAAGACATTTACGAGAAGCGCGATGCGGGACTTTGACGCCCCATTCTGCTCCACCGCGAGCGAGATTGCCGTTGCGACGCATACCAGATCGTTGAAGGTGATATCGGGCCGGATTTGGCCAGCGTCCTGTGCGGTCTGCAAGAGGCAACGACCGACCCGGGTGGTGGCAATGCATCCAGCCGTACCCGTCGTCAACACGATTCCGAGCGAGGCAGCGAAGCCTCTGTAAACGGCTGTATGGTGCACGAGTTCCTCGAGGTAGGCGCGCATTGCCGAAAGGCTATCTGTCACCTTGGCGCGCGAGCGCATGTCTTCGGCGAAGGCTACGAAGCGGGCGCTGTAGGCCGCGGCCAGAAGGTCCTCGCGTGTCGGAAAGCGCCGATACAGGGTGCCGATTCCAACACCGGCGTGCCTCGCGATCTCATTCATCGAAACCGTCGCCCCCCGTTCCAGGAAAATTTCCTCGGCAGCGGCAATTATCTTGTCTCTGTTGTGCTGGGCGTCCGCGCGCAGCGGTGGGCCATCAGGCAATGTCTGGTTCCTTCTACACTTGATAAGTGGAGTGGTACTCCATATAGTCAAGTGGAACAACACTCCACTTATTGACAAGGAAGGACGGACGGTATGGCTCAGAGATTCGAGAACAAGGTTGTGGTTGTTACCGGCGGTACAGACGGGATCGGCTTGACCACGGCCAAATCCTTCGCTGCAGAAGGCGCGCTGATCTATGTTACCGGGCGCAGCCGTGACCGGCTTGAAGCTGCCGTTGACGAAATCGGTAACGGCGTGGTCGGCGTGCAGGGCGATGTTGCGAATGCAACCGATCTTGATCGCCTCTACGCACGGATCAAGCGTGATCACGGTCGTGTCGATGTGGTCTTTGCCAATGCCGGGATTTCCGAGCAGGCTGCCCTCGGCGATATCGACGAGTCTCATTTCGATCGTCTCTTCGACATCAACGTAAAAGGTACGGTCTTCACCGTACAGAAGGCGATGCCGCTGATGTCCGCCGGTGGTGCCGTCGTGCTGGCGGGATCTGGCGCAGGCATGAAGGGTTTTCCCAGCCTGTCCATCTACAGCGCCACCAAGGCCGCAATTCGCGCGCTCGCACGCAGTTGGACCACAGACCTCAAGAGCAGCGGAATCCGAGTCAACGTAGTATCTCCGGGCATGGTGCTAACGCCTGCGATGGCAACCTATCTTCGAAAGAACGACGGAGCCGAGGCATGGATGCAGCAGGCCATTCCATTCGGGCGGCTCGCCCGGACCGAGGAAATTGCCAAAGCGGTGCTTTTCCTTGCCTCGCAGGAGAGCAGCTTTGTGGGCGGTGAAGAACTGCTGGTCGACGGCGGCTTCGTGGCCGTTTAGCGGACGACGTTCCTTGCACGCTGGCGGCGCTGCTTGCTTGCTCCTAAACTGCTAAAAGGGCAGCTTTTGCGCGTCAACACCGAACCTTGTAACTGCCGCAAAACGCGAGGAGGTTACTCTTCCTGTGGCGAGCCTCGCAATGCATGGTGCGAGCGAATAGCAAAGTGAACCGCTCGCGTTTTGGTCCACACGACGGAAAGAGGATTGAACGAATGGTGTCTTCAACATGACGCTGCACGAATTCTATCACGCCTACATCGATTGCCTGAATCGACAAGATTGGGACGAGCTGGGGCGGTACGTTTCCGACGATGTCAAACACAATGGTCGGTCGTTTGGGCTGTCAGGCTATCGCTCGATGCTGGTCAAAGACTTCGAGGACATCCCCGATCTGCATTTCGTCATAGATCGTCTGGCATGCGACCCACCCCTTATTGCGGCGAGGTTGATGTTTCACTGCTCACCAAAGGACGGTTTTCTTGGCTTGAAGATCAATGGTCGACGCATTTCTTTCGCAGAAAACGTGTTTTACGAGGTGAAGTGCGGCAAAATAGCCAATGTGTTCTCCGCGATCGATAAAGCCGCGATCGAAAGTCAGATCGCTTGAACCGCCTTTTGCGACAATGACCGGCTTGGGCCGGACGCCAATGCGACTAAAAAATCGCGATAGCGTCCGTTTTCCGGGAATTGATAGCCGAAACCCGATCGCCTACGCTCGGCCCCATTCATTTTCTCCTCATCGCCCGAAGAACCTCGCCTTCGCGGCATCCGTCACGGGTGTGTAGAGCGCTACGCGGGTGCCGCGCCTGGCTGATCGACGACGCTCGGGTACATACCGCGGATGCCTTCGGCCGGCGAGATCACCGGTGCGTAGCCAAGTTCCTCGCGCGCACGGCGGATGTCGATGGTGAAATCCTTGCCGATCAGTCGCAGCATCTGCCGGGTGATCGGCGGCTCGCCCCTGCGGCGGAAGGTCCGCCAGACCGCGCCGATTAGCCCGGCCATCGCCCAGGCGACGCCGAACGGCACGGTGCGCGCCTTCGGCGCTACGCCGCGGCTGCCTAGAAGGCGGGTCAGGAACGACTTCAAAGTCGTGTCCTCGCCGTCGCTCACAAACCAGGCTTTTCCGCCTGATCCGCGATCGGCGGCGAGGAGCAGGGCATGGCACAAATTATCGACGTGGCAGGTGGACATCGCCTGTCCGCCGCCCGCGACCCATTGAAACTGCCCCGCGCGGACGGTCTCGACCATGTGGTCAAGCATCGGCATCTCCGGGCCCCAGATAAAGGGCGGGCGGATCGCCACCGTGAAGAACCCGTCGCGGCGTCCATTCGCGGCGAGAAGTATTTCCTCTGCCTCGGCCTTGGAGGCCGCGTAGTGGGCGAAGGGCATCCTGTGCAGCGCCGCGTCCTCGCTCACGCCACGCATCGGTTCGGGGCGTCCCATGACGACGGCTGCGGCACTGACATAGACTATGCGGCGCACGCCGGCCCGCTCGGCCGCTGCGACGATGTTGCGTGTGCCGTCGACGTTGATCCGGCGGAACACGGACATCTGGCCCCAGAGCTTGAAATGTGCCGCGACGTGAAACACGACCTCGACTCCGTCCATGGCAGATGTGAGCGCCGCAACATCTGAGAGATCGGCCATGATGGGTTCAGCGCCCGAAGCCTGGACCTGCGCCAAGGCTTCGGCGCTGCGGCCGAGCGCGCGGACACGCCAGCCGTCCGAGAGCAGACGGCGGATGAGATGTTTGCCGACGAAGCCGGATCCGCCGGTGACGAGGGCAAGGCGGGACGGGGAGGGCAACTGGCTCATGACGATCTCCTGGATGTCGTTTGTGCCAGGCAGGGTGCCACAGGGTTGATTGTTACACAATACAAAATATGAAATCTGTTACTTATTGCTCAATCCCGATGGATCGACTAGGAATCGCGCATGGAAAACCCCGTCTCCGATCCCCGTGACCGCATCCTCGACACGGCGGCCGAACAAGTCCGCCGTTTCGGCGAAGCCAAGACCAACGTCGTTGATATCGCCAAGGCCATGGGTCTGTCGCATTCGGCGATCTACCGGCACTTTCAGTCAAAGGCGGAGATCTTCGACGCTCTTGCTGCACGCACCATGGACGAAGAGTCCGACCTGGCGACCCGCTTCGCCAACGCCCAGGGCCCGGCGTCAGAGCGGCTTCATGGCCTTGTCCTGGCGCTCAACCGCAGCAAGCGGGCCAAGCTCGGCGATGACCCCGAGATCCACGGTCTCTACCGTCGGATCGTGACCGAGCGACCGGATCTCGTCGCCGATTACGGGAGACGCATGACTGCTCTGGTCCGGCACGTGCTGGAGGACGGGGTGGCGCGTGGCGAGTTCAGCATTCATGACGTCGACGCCGCTGCCGGCGTGGTGCGCGACGCGGTCACGGTCTTTGTCCATCCGGCTCATGTGGAACAAGCGGTCCATGCCGGGCTCGACATGGAGCCGAGACTTCACGCCGTGATCGATGCCTTAATCCTGGCCTTTGCGGCAACCAACCAGACCCGATAATGAGCAGGCGGACATCGGGCTATCCACACCGGCGTTAAGTTATCATTGCAACCCATCAGTGCCTTGAACCTGATGGCGAGAATCTCAGAAAGCTGAAAATGCACGCTTTCATCCGCAAACGCCTCCTCGCCCTCCACTGAAAATCGGCATAGTCGCTCGATGCTGATCGGCGCATTAAGTGTCTGGGCTATTTGAAGACCATGGGGTCCCAGAGCTTCACAACGATGGCGGTGCAAGCCGCGCTCGTGGGGCGAGCGTGAGCAGGGGATGAATCCAAGTCCGAAGAACCTGAAATTGCCGGATCAAGCTGTCTGGGCAAACGTGGCAAAGTTCAGCGGCTTTCGACAAAATGGCCGATCCACAGTGAAAAAAAACCGGAACAAAAGCCTGGGCTGTGGAATAGGGCGGGCAATGGCAGATGCGACGCCGACTGATCGCACCGTGTCATAGTTTTGCACACTAGCTTGGAGGGAATCCATGAAACGCCTTTTTCTAACCACCGCTGCAGCCGCTCTGATTTCGGCGCCAGTTCTGGCTCAAATGACCGACTATTCCGACCTGATCCGGACCCGCGACATCACTGGCGGCACCATCTACACCATGAATGAGGCTTACGACGAAGGTTCTTGGGCTACCGAAACATACTACACCGAAGCCGGCGCAGGATGGAATGATATCGGTGAAATCGAAGATGTGATCCTCAACCGCGAAGGCAAAATGGTCGGCATCGTTGCCGAAGTCGGCGGATTTCTCGATATTGGCGACAAACATGTCATGCTGCCAGTGGAAGACGTGAAGCTCGTCGCCGTTGACGATAAAAGCTACGACTACGTCACGCGCCTCTCCGAAGAGCAGCTGGAAGAGAGGGAAAGCGTTGACGAAGGATGGTGGGATTGATTTCCAGATTTCTAGTTAGCGCATAGCGCTTGGCCGCCGCTGGTACGAACCGGCGGGGCCTTCGATGGACCCAAGCAACTGAACGCAAAAAGCAAAGCGCCGGGCGAAAGCCTGACGCTATTGTCAATTCTTTGGGCAAGCAAACTTACTTGCTATCGCGACGATTGGCGCTCTGGTCCTTGTATTCCTCGTTCTGAACGTTCTTGCCGTCAAGCCCGCGCTCCTTGGAATGGCGGGCCTTGTCGCGGTTGGACAGAACCTCGTCCTTCGGCAGGATTTCGTCTTCAAGGTCCGTCATCGCGCCTTCGCCACTGCTCTTGCCCTGTGACCCCGGTCCGAAATGTTTCTTGTCGGCATTTGCCATCGGTTGCTCCTTTCGTTTCGGTCCGTGCAGGACCGGACTTTGCGCCTAACCGGGGTGGGGATGCGATGTTCCGGAAGACAGGAATCATGTCTTGTCATCGATCAGGCGGGCGTTGCGCTGGCCGGTGAGGAAGGTCCAGATCCACTGGACGCTGACAAGCAGGCGCTTCTCGAAGTTCACCAGCAGATAGACGTGGATGATCGCCCATAGCCACCAGGCAAGGCGGCCGGTCAGCTTGAACCTGCCGGACTGAAACACCGCTGCGTTGCGCCCAATGACCGCGGTAATGCCGCGATTGCGGAAGCGGAACGGCGCGACGTCATGGCGACCCTCGGCTTCTCCTCGCAGCTTCCTGCCGAGATACTGCCCCTGCTGCTTGGCGACCTGCGCCAGCGCCGGAAACGGCCCGTCTTCGCCCTGTACAGACGCCGCATCGCCGAGAATGTAAATATCCTCGAAGCCGATGGCGCCGAGATCGGTCGCCACCGGCACCCGGCCGCCGCGCTGGGGCTCCACATCAAGCCATTCCGCCACCGGCGTCGCCTTGACGCCCGCGCCCCATATGACGCAGCCGGTCGGAATTTTTTCGCCGCCCGCCGTGACCTCTCCAGCAGTGATCGCCTCAACCGGGGTGTTGACCCGGACATCGACCCCGCGCGCCTCAAGCCGCTTCAGCGCGTACCGCGAGAGCTTCTTATCGAAGCCCGAGAGAATGCCCGGCGCGGCCTCCAGCAGGATGATGTTCAATTCCTCTGGGGTGATGTTTCTGAAATCCCGCCGCAGAAGAAATGCACCGAGTTCGGCGATGGCGCCGGCCAGTTCAACGCCGGTCGGCCCGCCGCCGACGATCACGAAGGTCAGGAGCTTGTGGCGTTCGTCCGGGTCGAGCGTCAGTTCGGCCCGCTCGAAGGCGAGAAGCAGGGTCTCGCGCACCCGCCTGGCATCGCGATTGGTCTTGAGGCCGGGGGCATGTTGCCTCCACTCGTCATGGCCGAGATAGTTGTCGACCGAGCCGGTCGCGATCACCAGCGTATCATATTCCACCGGCGCGCCATCCCGCGTCAGAACCGCCTTGCGTTTCGCATCGATGCCAACAACTTCGGCCATCACCACATCGACATTGCGCTCCTTTCCAAGCGTCCGCCGGAGCGGTTCGGAAATGTCGGCGGGCGACAGAATGGCCGTCGCGATCTGATAGAGAAGCGGCTGAAACAGATTGTGGTTGCGCTTGTCGATCAGCGTCACATCGACCGGCGCGCCGCCGAGCTTCGACGCGCAGGCGAGCCCTCCGAACCCGCCACCGACAATGACGATGCGGTTCGGCTTTTCCCTCACTGAATCAATCTCTCGCTTCTCCAGTGTCTCGCCGGTCTGCGTCATATCGGACCTCCTTGCGTGTGATCATGGCGGGCGCTGCTGCGGAAGGGCGGGAGCGGTAGAATCCCCGGTTGGGCTTCGTCCCCACAGGTTCTGTTCAGCGAACCGGAAATTCAGCGATTTGTTCCGACTGGCGGCAGTGAGGGTCGGGCGGGAACATTTCCGAGCCTTTGCACTTAGGGGGCCTCCACGACCACAAAGAGGAAGAATCCATGTTCCATCACTCCGCCAAGCTTCAGTACAAGGTCTCCGTCGACAAGCCCGATCCTCTGTTTGCCAAATATCTCCAGCAGGCGATCGGCGGCATCGAGGGCGAGATCCGCGTTGCAATGCAGTATTTCTTCCAAGCGATGGGCGCGCGCGGCGACAGCAAATACCGCGACCTGCTGATGATGACGGCCACCGAGGAACTGTCACATATCGAGTTCCTGGGCCATGCCGTGGCGCTGAACCTTGAGGGCGCGCCAATCTCCGAACAGGAAAAGGCGGCGGAAGATCCGATCGTCAACGCCATTCTGGGCGGTATGAACCCACGCCACATTCTCTCATCGGGCCTTTCCGCGATGCCGGTGAACTCGAATGGCGTGCCCTTCGACATGAGCCATGTTTACGCCACAGGCAATATCGCGACCGATATGCTGGCCAATGTCACCGCGGAATCGGGCGGCCGCGTGCTGGCGAGCCGGCTCTACAACATGACCGATGACGCCGGTATGAAGGACATGCTCTCCTTCCTGATCGCCCGCGACACGATGCACCAGCAGCAGTGGTTGGCCGTCATCGAGGAGCTCGGCGGCATGGAGAAACAGCTTCCGATTCCGAACACCACGCCCGAGGATCACGAGGCCCTCGAGCACTCCTACTACTTCCTCAATACCTCGCTTGACGAACCGACGCCCGAGGGTCGCTGGACCGAAGGCAAATCACTTGATGGCCGCTCCGAATTCACAGTGGTGGAAAAGCCCGAACCGCTTGGGCAGAAGCCCGATCTCGGCAAGGCCCGCCCCGGCACGGGCGCCCAGAAGGCGCAGGTCGGCTAGCGTTCACCTGACCGTTTGATCGCGGTGAAGGACGGAACCTGATGCGGCGGGAAGTGTTTCACTTCCATAAGCCTTCACCGCGATGATCGGCTCAGACGCTGTAAGGGGACCGGCGTGGCACAGATTTTTAGCGCCTCAGCGGATGCGAAGCTTCGGCTTTTCGCCGGAGCGGTCGCGCTCGCCATCCTGATGGCGGGCGCTCTGTGGTGGTCTGCGGCAAGTTCCAGCTATCGCACCGGCGTCGACTGGGTCAGCGAACAGCCCGTCCCCTTCAGCCATCAGCACCATGCCGGCGAACTCGGCATCGACTGTCGCTATTGCCACGACACGGTCGAGACCAGCGCCAGGGCCGGCCTGCCATCGACCGAAACCTGCATGACCTGCCATTCTCAGATCTGGACAGACGCGGAGATGCTGGCGCCGGTGCGCGAGAGCCTTGCCACGGGAGAACCGCTTCAGTGGAACCGCGTCGCGCGGGTACCAGACTATGTCTATTTCGATCACTCGATCCATGTGACTACCGGCGTGCCCTGCGAGACCTGCCACGGGCGGGTCGACACGATGCCGCTGATGAAACAGGCAAAGCCGTTCGATATGGGTTGGTGTCTTGATTGCCATCGCGACCCCGCCCCCAAACTGCGCCCCCCGAGCGAAGTCACTCGCATGGACTGGTCGAGCCTTGATGACGACCTCGCGGCCCATCGCGATTACGGCGCGCTGGTCGTGGAAGCGCGCGGGATCGAACCGGATCGTCTCGATGACTGCAATGTCTGTCACCGATGAAGGAGGGCTCGTGACGCAAGAATCCGACATCTTTCGCAAGCATCTCGAAGGCCGGTCGGGCAAGGCGCTCTGGCTGGGGCTGGAGCAGCTTTCCGCCACGGACGAGTTCAACGCTTTCCTGACGTCGGAATTCCCGGCGCTTCAGGCTATGGGGGAAGGCGTCACGCGCCGCGGGCTGTTGAAGACCATGGCGGCGTCCTTCGCGCTTGCGGGCCTTACAGGCTGCGATGCGCGCTCCGATGAGAACGCGCTTCCCTATGTGCTCGCCGCCGGAAACCGCGAAGAGCCGGTTCTCTACGCGACCGCCACGCGGCTGTCCGGCTATGCGCTCCCCGTTCTCGGCCAGACGGTCGCGGGCCGACCGGTGAAGCTCGAGGGCAATCCCGATCATCCGGCCACCGGCGGCGCAACCGATGTCTTCCTGCAGGCTGCCCTGCTCGGACTTTACGATCCCGACCGGTCGCAAGCGCCCAAGGAACTCGGCGATCCGGCAAGCTGGGCGGCCTTCGACGCCTTTCTGGCGGAAAAACGCACGACCCTGGACGCGACGGCCGGCGCCGGGCTCAGCATTCTCACTGGCCAGATCACCTCCCCCACAATGATCCGTCAGCTCGAGGCGTTGCTTGACCGCTGGCCGCTGGCGCGCTGGCACATCACCGAACCGGTCAATGATGACAATCGCGTACTCGGCGCCGAGGCCGCCTTCGGCCGGGCGATGATGCCGCAGCCGGATTTCAGCCGCGCCGAGACCATCGTCTCGTTTTCCGATGATTTTCTGGGCCCCGGTCCGCGCCAGTCTGTCAACGCCCGACAATGGAGCCAACGACGCAAGGCTTTTCGCGATGGCGACGGCGAGAGCCGCATCCTTGTGGTCGAGGGGAGCCCGAGCCTGACTGGCGCGCGCGCCGACGAGCGGCTGATTGCCGCCGAACAGCGCATGCCGGCCCTGCTGTCAGCGCTTGCGGCGCGACTTGGCGTCACCGGCGACGTGCCGGAACTGAGCGAAAGCGAAAGCCGCTGGGTCGATGGCGTCGTGACCAAGATTGAGGCCCGGCCGGACCGATCGCTGGTGACGGTCGGGGCGCATCACGCGCCGGCGCTGCATGCACTTGCCTACAGGATCAACCAGCGTCTCGGCGCGATCGGCGAGACGCTCGCCTTCACCGACCCAGTCGCCGCAACGCCGGCCGGCCAGCGCGATCTAGACAGCCTGATTGCAGATATGGATGCGGGCGCGGTTTCGACGCTGTTCGTGCTCGACTGCAACCCCGCCTATGCCGGAACGCCCGCTTTCGCCGAGGCGATGACCAGGGTCGAAACGACGCTGCATGCCGGACTTTATTACGATGAAACGGCGGCACTCTGTCGCTGGCACCTGCCGATCCCCCACGATCTGGAAAGCTGGAGCGACGCGCGCGCGGTCGACGGCTCGGGGAGTGTCCTCCAGCCGCTGGTACAGCCTTTCTACTCGGTCCGATCGCCACATACGCTGCTTGCCAACCTGATGGGTGAAGCCGATGCGGATGCCCGTGCCATCGTGATGGCGACTTGGCGGGAGCGGCTTTCGGGCAACTTCGACGCCCGGTGGAATGAAGCCCTGTTTGCCGGTTTCGTTGAGGGCACGGCGGCCCCGAAGGTTGCACCACCTGAAGCCGCTGGCGGGCCATTGGCGATGCCGACCCCGGAAGACGCCGCGCTCACCCTGCTCATCCAGCCGGACCCGTCGGTCTGGGATGGCCGCTTCGGCAATAATGGCTGGCTTCAGGAAACGCCGAAGCCGATGACCAAGCTGACATGGGGCAATCCGATCCTCATCAGCCCGGCGCTCGCCGAGCGCGAAGGCCTCGCCGCCGGCGACGTCATCCGGCTTCGCCACGGTGAGAGAACGGCGGAAGGCCCGGTCTGGATTCTGCCCGGCCAGCAGGCCGAGACGCTCACCCTCACGCTTGGTTATGGCCACCGCAGCTTCGGCACGCTCGCCGATGGTCTCGGCACCGATGCCTATCCGCTGGCGGCGGGCGGCACCATGCTGAGCGGGGTCGCGCTGGAGAAGACGGGCGCGCGCGAAAAGCTTGCCTCGACCCAGCTTCACCAGGCGATGGAGGGGCATGATTTCATCAGGACCGTCAGCGCCGAGGCCTCGCGCCAGGCGGCCGCACCGTACGAAGAACATCCCGGAAGCTTCTATCCGGAAAAGCCAAAGACCAGCCCGGCCTGGGGCATGTCGATCGACCTCGACGCCTGCATCGGCTGCAATGCCTGCGTCGTCGGCTGCAATGCGGAGAACAATATTCCAGTCGTCGGCAAGGACCTTGTGGCCGAGGGCCGCGAGATGCACTGGCTGCGCATCGACCGCTATTACGAGGGGCCGCCGGAGGCGCCGCTTTCCTATTTCCAGCCCGTGCCCTGCATGCATTGCGAGGATGCGCCCTGCGAGATGGGCTGTCCGGTCAATGCCACCGTCCACAGTTCCGACGGGCTCAACGTGCAGGTCTATAACCGCTGCATCGGCACCCGCACCTGCGCTTCCTACTGCCCCTACAAGGTGCGCCGCTTCAACTGGTTTGACTATACCGGCGACGACCCTGAGCAGCTCCGCGCCATGCGCAATCCGGAGGTCACCGTCCGCTCGCGCGGCGTCATGGAGAAGTGCACTTACTGCGTCCAGCGAATCGAGACCGCGCGCATCGACGCCGACCGCGAAAACCGACCGCTGCGTGATGGCGAGGTGGTGACGGCCTGCCAGCAGGCCTGCCCGACGCAGGCGATCAGCTTCGGCGATGTCGCCGATCCTGACACCGAGGTCAGCCAACGCAAGGCCGAGGCGCGCGACTATCTGCTGCTGGAAGAGGTCAACACCAAGCCGCGGACATCCTATCTCGCGCGGGTGGAGGGGTGATGACGGAGGCAAGGCCGCTCTCCAGAGAACGGATCGACGCCGTCACCGACCTGCCGCTCGGCTTTCCGGCACCACGCGCCTGGGCGCTCTCTTTCGCCTTCGCGCTGCTCCTGCTGCTCTGCTTCGCCATCGCCGTCACGGTGCTGTTCTGGCGCGGCGTCGGCGTGTTCGGCAACAATATCCCGGTTGCCTGGGGCTTTCCGATCGTCAACTACATCTGGTTCCTCGGCATCGGCCATGCCGGAACGCTGATCTCCGCGCTGCTGCTCCTGACCGGCGTCACGCAGCGCAATGCGCTAAACCGTTTTGCCGAGACGATGACGCTCTTTGCAGTCGTCTGCGCCGGGCTCTATCCGATCCTCCATCTCGGTCGGCCGTGGCTGTTCTACTGGACGGCGCCCTATCCGAACACGATGGGCATCTGGCCGCAGTTCAAGAGCCCGCTCTCCTGGGATTTCTTCGCCGTGCTGACCTATCTCGTGGCCTCCGCCGCCTTCTGGTATGTCGGCGCGATCCCCGATTTCGCCCGTTTGCGCGACCGGGCGAAGAGCCGCCTCGGCCAGGTCTGCTACGGCCTCGCGGCGCTCGGCTGGCGCGGTTCGATGCGGCACTGGCGGCGCTGGGAACAGGCCTATCGGCTCTGCGCCGGGCTTGCCGTTACGATGGTGTTCATCATCACCGCGGCCTATTCGCTGCTGCTCGGCGGCGGGCCGATCCCCGGCTGGCACTCCTCGATCTTTCCGCCCTATTTCCTCTGCGGCGCGGTGTTTTCCGGCTTTGCGGTGGTGGCGGTGATCATGGCGGTGCTGCGCCGCGCCTTCCGGCTCGATGACATCCTCACCGATGCCCATAGCAACCTGATCGGCAAGCTCCTGCTCGCGGTCGGGCTGATGACGGCATACGGCTATCTCGCCGATATCTTCAACGCGCTCTATTCCGGCGAACAATCGGAGCTCGAAACGCTGCATGACCGGCTTTCCGGGGCCTATGCCTGGAGTTTCTGGGGCGCGGTGATCTGCAATTTCGTGCCGTTGCAGCTGCTCTGGCTGCGGCGCGTGCGGCGAAACAGTCTGCTGCTTGCCGCCATCGGCGTTTCGGTCGCCGCCGGCATGTGGATGGAGCGCTACATGCTGATCGTTACCGGCCTTTACCGCGACCATCTCGTCTCCTCCTGGGGCACGTTCCAGGCGAGCCTCTGGGACTGGGCGCTGTTTGCCGGCATGATCGGCGTCTTCCTGGCGCCTTTCCTGCTCTTCGTCCGCCTGCTGCCGATCATCTCCGGCTTCGAGCTGAAAAAGGCGTCAGAGGAGGCCCGCCATGCCCGCTGACCGCCCCGATGCGCATTATCATGCCGCAGCCGCCGGCTTCGCCGGGCCGGAAGGTCTGGCAAGCCATCTGGCCACGTTGCGGCAGCACGGCTACCGCAAGCTGGACGTTCTCGGCCCCTATTTCTCCAGTGAGATAGCCGATGCGCTCGACGCCGGCGATAATCGCATTGCCTGGATCACGCTTGCCGGCGGGCTTTTCGGCGCGCTCGCCGGGCTCGGCGTGCAGCTTTACGCCAATTACGCCTATCCGCTGAATATTGGCGGACGGCCGGTATTCGCCTGGCAACCGCTGCCAATCATCACGCTGGAAGTCGCGGTGATGTCGGCCATCGTCTTCGCCGTGATCGGCACGCTTCTGTCCTGCCGCCTGCCGAAGCTGCATCACCCCGATTTCGAAATCCCGGATTTTTCCGCGAGCGATCGCTTCTACATCCTCATTCGCGCCTCGGACGAGCACTTCGACACCGCGCGAACACCCGATCACCTGAAAAATCTCGGCGCCGAGACCGTCGCCCTGGTGCCGCTGCCGGAGGCGCCGTCGTGACCATCCGAGCGCTTCCCCTCTTGGCCTGCCTTCTGACCCTTGTCGCCTGTGACGACATGAATGATCAGCCGCGCTATGACGACTATGAGGAGAGTTCGCTGTTTTCCGATGGCAAGGCGCTCCAGCATCCGCCGGAGGGCACCGTCTCGCGCAGCGGCCCGGTCGAGATCGCCGCGCTTCAGACCCGCCCGCCGATGGACCGCGCGCTGCTGGAGCGGGGGAAGGAGCGCTACGCGATCTTCTGCGTACCGTGTCACGATCCCGCCGGCTACGGCAATGGCCGCATCCCCTCGCGCGGCTTTCCCGCCCCGCCGAGCTTCCACTCCGAACGTCTGCGCAACGTCGATCCGCGCCATATCGTCGATGTCATCACCGATGGCTATGGCGTGATGTATTCCTATGCCGGCCGCGTGCCGCCGCGCGACCGCTGGGCGATCGCGGCCTATGTCAAGGCGCTGCAGCTCAGCCAGGATGCGCCGGAGCGGCTGCTATCGGCGGAAGACCGGCAAAAGCTTGCGGAGGCGCGACCATGACCCTCCGACCAACCGCGCCGTTGATCCGTCTGATTGCCGGCCTGCTGCTGCTGGCGGTCGCCGGGTTGCTGATCGCCGACCGGCCGGAACCGGGCGTGGCCGGTCTGCTTGCAGCAAGCGTGTTTGCAACTGCAATCCCGATCGGCGCGGTCTTTCTGCTGCTCGTCATGGCGCTCACCGGCGGACGCTGGCAGCGTGAACTCGCCGGGGGGACGGAAGGCCTCGCCCGACTTGCTCCGATCTTCGTCGTTTTTCTGCCTCTGCTTCTGTTCTCGCCAACACTCTACGGCTGGCACGGGATGGAGCGTGACAGCACGTTCCGCGCTCTGTTTCTCAACGAGTGGTCCTATGCGCTGGTAACGATCGGCCTCCTGCTGGCACTGCTGATCGCGCCCTGGTGCGCCACGCGCTCCCGCGCCACAGCCGCCGTGGCCCTCATCCTATTCGTCATCCTGCAGGGTCTGGCGGTCGGCCTGTGGTTGATGCCGCTCGCGCCGGGTTATTTTTCCTCCGGCTTCGCGCTCTATGTGCTGTCGCTCCAGGTCAATATCGCGCTCTGCCTGCTGGTGCTTTCAGCCCCTGCAGCGCGCACGCCGCTCTCCGGCACGCTGCTGCTGGTCGCCGTGCTGTTCTGGCTCTATTTCGCCTACATCCAGTATTTCGTGTCCTGGAACGTCAATTCCGCCGCAGGGCTCGAATGGTTCACGCCGCGCAGCGCGGGGCTCTGGCGCTATGTCGAATATCTGCTGGCGGCAAGCGGCGTATTGCCAGCCTCCCTCCTGCTCTTGCCCCCGGTTCGGCAATCGCGACGCTGGGTCGTGGCGCTTGCCGCCATCATCCTCGGGGGCAAGGCGGTCGAATGCCTCTGGCTTGCGCTTCCCGGCCGTGGCGGCCTGGCCGTCGCGCTCGTTTCCGGCGCGGGCCTGATGCTCGCCGCTAGTGCCAGCCTTCGCCCGCCACGGGAGGCCCGGCCATGAGCGAGAACAATAACGGCGCAGAGTATGAACAGCGGGATGTCCCCGTCCGCAAGGTCCTTTATGCCGGCGTCCTTCTGGTGGTCTTCGTGGCCGTGTCGCTGGCCTTTGTCGCTTTCCTCACCGGCCTTTTCAGCGTTCCTGACCGGGAACCGGTGCCCGTTCAGACCGCCGAAAGGCCCGTCGCCGGCCCCCGGCTCGAAGTCTATCCCAAGGCCGATCTCGACGCTCTGAACGCAAAGAACCGACGCCTCATAAAAACCTACGGCCGGAGCGAGGACGGCCGCATCCGCATTCCCGTCGATCGCGCCATCGATCTCCTCGCCGACCGAGGCTGGCCGAATGAGACCAATGGAGGTGGCCCATGATCAAGCTCCCCGTCCTGGCGGCGCTGCTCGCGCTGCTCGCCGTTCCCGCACTCGCCGCGCGCGACGCCAATTTCGACCCGTTCGGCGTTGCGGGCATCGACGAGCGGCCCGACGCCGAAATCCCCCTCGACCTGCCCTTCCAGAACGCCGATGGCGAGACGGCAACGCTCGCCGAACTTGCCGACGGAAAGCCGATCGTGCTGGTCCCGGTTCTGCATGACTGCCCGAACATCTGCGGCGTGACGCTGTCGGGCGTCATGCAGGCGATCCGGGCGCAGGAATTTGAGCCGGGCGAGGATTTCACCATGATCGCCTTCGGCATCGATCCGGCCGAAGGGCCGAAAGATGCGCGCGCCGATCTCGCGGTGCTGCAAAAATCCTTCCCGGACATCGACATGACCGGCATCCACGCGACGACCGGCACGAAGGAGAACATCCGCGCGGTCACCGATGCGCTCGGCTATCGCTATGCCTATGACGAGCGCATCAGCCAGTACGCCCATGTGGCCGCCACCGCCTTCCTCACCCGCGACGGCCATCTGAGCCGCTGGATCTATGGCCTGACGCCGCAGCCGACCGACATGAAGCTGGCTCTGACGGAGGCCGGCGAAGGCCGGATCGGCGACTGGGGCGACCAGATTCTGCTGCTCTGCTACCACTATGACCCCGTCACCGGCCGCTACGGCTCGCTGGTGCAATCCATGCTGAGGATCGGCGGTGGGCTGACCGCGCTTGCCGGCGGCGGGCTGATCGCGGTGGCGCTTATGCGCGAACGCCGGAAGCGGAAGGAGGCGGCGGAATGAGCGATTTCATCGCGCTCTGGCCACAATCCGCCTCCGCCTATAGCGGACGGCTCGACCTTTTGATGTGGGTGTTCACGGCACTGGTCGTGGCGCTCTCCGCGCCGGTCTTCATCCTGATCGCCTACTACGCCTGGAAATACCGCGCCGGCCGCAAGGCGGACCGCAGTGACCGGGTCAACCGCAACACCCTGATGGAGATCTCCTGGGCGCTGATCCCCTTCATCCTGATCGTCGCCCTGTTCGTCTGGTCGACGCGGATGTTCTTCACCGTTCATCAGCCGCCGCCGGATGCGATGGAGATCAACGTCGTCGCCAAGCAGTGGATGTGGAAATTCGAGCATGCCGGCGGCCAGCGCGAGATCGACGAGTTGCATGTTCCGGTCGGCGAGCCCGTGCGGCTTTCGATGGCGTCGCAGGACGTGATCCACAGCCTTTACATTCCGGCGTTGCGGCTGAAGCAGGACGTCGTTCCCGGCCGCTATACCTCACTCTGGTTCGAAGCCGACAAGCCCGGCATCTATGCGCTCGCCTGTGCGGAATTTTGCGGGGCGGATCATTCGGAGATGACCGGCCGCTTCATCGTCATGGAAAAGCCCGCCTTCGCGGCCTGGCTGGAACAGGCGGGCACCGATGCATCGCTGGCCGCGGAGGGCGAGAAACTCTTCCGCGACAATGGCTGCAGCGGCTGCCACGGTCCCGCCGCCACCGTGAAGGCGCCCGATCTCGAAGGGCTTTACGGCCGCCCGGTTCCGCTTGCCGACGGCAGGACAGTGACGGCCGATGACCAGTATATCCGCGATAGCATTCTGCTGCCGCAGTCTGAGATCGCCGCCGGCTATCCCGAAATCATGCCGACATACAAGAACGTGCTCAGCGAGGACGAGGTGATGAAACTCGTCGCCTATATCAAGTCGCTCGCCACGCCGGAGGACACGCCGTGACCGCCAACCCGCCAAGCGATCCGAACGCCGGCCACACCATCCGCTCGTGGCTGCTGACCACCGATCACAAGCGCATCGCCGTCCTCTATCTGGTTTCGGTGACGTTCTTCTTCCTGATCGGCGGGGCCGCGGCGGGGCTGGTGCGCGCCGACCTGTTGACGCCCGAAGGCGATCTCCTGACCAATGAGGGCTATAACCGCGCCTTCACGCTGCACGGCGTCATAATGGTCTGGTTCTTCCTGATCCCGTCAATCCCCAATGTCTTCGGCAATTTCCTGATTCCGCTGATGATCGGCGCGCGCGATCTCGCCTTTCCCCGGCTGAACCTGCTGAGCTGGTATGTTTATGTCCTCGGCGGCCTGTTCACGCTGATCGTGCTTCTCGTCGGCGGCGTCGATACCGGCTGGACCTTCTACACGCCGCTGTCATCGATGTTCTCGAACGGCCACGTCGTGCTGGTCGCCGCCGCCGTGTTCATCGTCGGCTTTTCGTCGATCCTGACCGGCCTCAACTTCATCGTCACCATCCACAAGCTGCGCGCGCCCGGCATGGGCTGGGGGCGGATGCCGCTATTCGTCTGGTCGCACTACGCCACCTCCATCATCCTGGTGCTGGCGACGCCGGTGCTGTCGATCACGCTGGTGCTGATTGCGGCCGAACGGCTGTTCGGCCTCGGCATCTTCGATCCGGCGAGCGGCGGCGATCCGCTGCTGTTCCAGCATCTGTTCTGGTTCTACAGCCACCCGGCGGTCTACATCATGGTGCTGCCGGCACTTGGCGTGATCAGCGAACTTGTGGCGGCGGCCGCCCGCAAGCCGGTCTTCGGCTACAGTTTCGTCGCCGGCTCGTCGATCGCGATCGCGATCATCGGCTTCTTCGTCTGGGGCCACCACATGTTCGTCTCCGGCCAGTCTATGTATGCGAGCGCGGTATTCTCGTTTCTCAGCCTCGCCGTCGCGGTTCCCTCCGGCATCAAGGTCTACAACTGGACGGCGACGCTCTACAAAGGCAATATCCTGCTCGATCCGCCCTTCCTGTTCGCCATGTCCTTCATCGGGCTCTTCGTCGTCGGCGGGCTGACGGGGATCGCGCTGGCGATGCTCTCCATCGACGTGCATGTCCACGATACCTATTTCGTCGTCGCCCATTTCCACTACATCATGGTCGGCGGTACGATCTCGGCCTATTTCGGCGCGCTGCATTTCTGGTGGCCGAAAATGTTCGGGCGGATGTATCCGCTCACCTGGGGGCGGATCACCGCCGCCACGATCTTCTTCGGCTTCAACCTGACCTTTTTTCCGCAGTTCATCCTCGGCTTCCTCGGCATGCCGCGGCGCTACCACGTCTATGCGCCGGAGTTCCAGACGCTGCACGTGCTCTCGTCCGCGGGCTCCACCCTTCTCGGCTTCGCCTACCTGCTGCCCTTCGTTTATCTCGGCTATTCGCTCGTGGCCGGCAAGCGCGCGAGCGCCAATCCATGGGGGGCGAGGGGCCTTGAATGGACGGTGCCATCGCCGCCGCCGAAGCATAATTTCGTCGAGATACCTACCGTCACCGGCAGGCCTTACGATTACCCAATCGACAAGGAGGACAGCCGATGAGCCAAGACCTGCCGCGCCTGAAGGAGCCCTACAGCACGCGTGGGCAGCAGCGCGAGGCCGATATGCTCGGCGTCTATCTGTTTCTCGCAAGCGAGATCATGCTGTTCGGCGGCCTGTTCGCCGTGATCTTCGTCGCCCACTACCTGCACCCGGAAGAATTCATCGCCGCGTCGAAGAAGATGCACGTGGCGATCGGCGCCGCCAACACGATGATCCTGCTGACATCGAGCGCACTGGTGGCAATCGCGGTGAAGGCGGCGCGCTCCGGCCATGCCCGGCCGGTCTCGCTCTGCCTCGCGCTTTCGGCACTGCTCGGCGTCGCCTTCCTCGGCCTGAAGGCCTATGAATACTGGAGCGAATATCAGGAGGGCCTGCTACCCCTACCGGGCCTCCACACCGATTTCGCCTCGCCAGGCGAGCACCTGTTCATGAACATCTACCTCGTCGCGACCTCGCTCCACGCGCTGCATCTGACCATCGGTATCGCGGTGCTCGGCCTGTTCGCCTGGCTCGTCCATTCCCGGCGAGTGAAGCTTCCGGCGGGCGCGACGGCCACCGAGACGGCGGCCACCTACTGGCATCTGGTCGACATCATCTGGATCTTCCTGTTTCCCGTCCTCTATCTCGCGCGGTGATCGTTATGCGCCAATATCTGCAGACCTCCGTCATCTGGCTGCTCCTCGCCCTCCTGCTGGGCCTCACGGTGCTGGCAAGCCATGTGTTCACCGGCCCCGTCAGCCTGTTCGCAGGCCTGATCATCGCGTCGATGAAGGCGGGCCTGGTCCTCTGGTTCTTCATGGGCATGCGGCACGAAACGCCGATGGTCCGCCTGTTCGGCACGGGCGCCCTGTTCTGGCTCGCCGCGCTGCTGCTGCTCACATTCGTCGATTATCTTTCACGGGGCGCGGTGTGAGCGGAAGCGGTCGCACGAAACAATAAGGCCCGCGAGCTATTAACACGGTGAACAGCTTTAACCGAAAATGTCTCGGCCCGCGAACACAGAAAGGAACCGAAGGTATGCCCGTCTGGATCCATATTCTCTCCATTCTCTCGCTAATCGTCGCGCTTGCCTGCGCCTTCGTCATCGCGCTCGACCTGAAACGGAATCCGCAACACATGTGGATCATGAACCTCGTCTGGCCGCTGGTGGCGCTGTTCGGCTCGGTGGCCGCGCTCTGGGCCTATTTTCGCTATGGCCGGCTGGCGACGGCTGAGGCGCACCACGAAGCGATGCAGCAGGACCGCAATCCGCCGAGCCAGACCGAGACGCCGTTTGCCGTCATGGTCGGCAAGGGTGCGGCCCATTGCGGCAGCGGCTGCGCGCTGGGCGACCTGATCGCCGAATGGCTGGCCTTCTTCGTACCGGCGGTGGCCGTATGGTTCGGCTGGCAGACGATCTTTGCTGAGAAGATGTTCGCGGTCTGGGTGCTGGACTATATCTTCGCCTTCTCGCTCGGCGTCGTCTTCCAGTATTTCACGATCAAGCCGATGCGCGGCCTGTCTGTGGGGCAAGGCATCCTCCAGGCAATCAAGGCCGATTTCCTGTCGCTGACGGCCTGGCAGATCGGCATGTATGGCTTCATGGCCTTCGCCCAGTTCTTCCTCTTCCGCCACCTTCTCGGCATCAGGCTGGAGGTCGCGACGGTCGAATTCTGGTTCATGATGCAGATCGCCATGTGGGCTGGCTTCGCCACCGCCTGTCCGGTCAACTGGTGGCTGCTGTCGAGCGGCATCAAGGAGAAGATGTGATTGTCAGGCCTGAACCTTTTTGCACGATTCCGGCGCGCACGCTATGAACGGTGCATGACCCGGAAGAATCCCCGGTTTGTTCATCACGATGCACGACAGGAACCCGCATGACGCTCACGCCCAAAACCTTCCTGACTGTCGGCGTGAGCGCCTCGGCCCGCAACATTGGCGCGGTGGAGCGCTTCCTCCGGGGATTGCCTTCTGACCACGACATGACCTTTGTGCTCGTGGTCGGCGGCCACGGGGACGCCGGGGACCTTGCCGCGACCCTTGGCGAGATGACCCCGATGCGGGTGATGAACGCGGCGGACGGCCAGCGGCTGGAAAAGCGCACGGTCTATATCGCCGCCGAGGACGGCGCGCTTTCCATAAAAAATGGTACGTTTTATCTTTCACCGCCTTCGGAAACCTCCGACCTGCGTCCCGCCGATACGCTGCTGAGCGCGCTCGCCAAGGACCAGGGCGATCATGCCGCCGCGGTCATCCTCGCGATCCCGGATGGCATGCTCGGCGCTAAGGCGATCAAGGAACAGGGCGGCCTCACGCTCGCCCAGGCGAGCGACACGGCCTCCGCGGAATCCGGTTTCTTCCACAATGCGCTGCGCGAAAGCGTGATCGACATCACGGAAGATGCCGAGCGCATGGGCCAGCGGCTTGCCGACTACGCCCGTGGCTTCCTCCTGCTCGCCGATCTGGAACGTGACGACGACCACGTCGACCGCATTCTCGATGCCGCCCGCCTGTCGATATGCGCGGTCCTGAAGGACCATACCGGACACGATTTTTCCGGCTACAAGACCAAGACCTTCCTGCGCCGGGTCCGCCGCCGCATGCAGTTGAAGAACATCGAAAAGATCGAGGACTATCTCGACCTGTTCGAGAAGGACGAGGCAGAGGTCGACGCCTTCTACCGCGACCTGCTGATCAATGTCACAAGCTTCTTCCGTGATGCCAGGGCGTTTGAAATCCTTGCCGGCGACATCCTGCCGCGGATCTTCAAGAACAAGCGGGCAACAGACAGCGTCCGCATCTGGGTGCCCGGTTGCGCCACCGGCGAGGAGGTCTATTCGATCGCCATTCTGGTGCGGGAATATCTCAACGCGCATGACGGGCCGAAGCCCCGCGTCCAGATCTTCGCGACCGACATCGACGAGGACGCGCTGACGGTCGCGCGGGCCGGCCGCTATCCGGACATCCTGCTGGAGGGCGTGTCGGCGGAACGGCGACGCCGGTTCTTCACCCGCGAAGGCGCTGCCTATGTGGTCAAGAGCGATATCCGCGAACTCTGCATCTTCTCGCCGCACAGCGTCATTCAGGATCCGCCCTATTCCCGCATGGAGCTTGTGTCCTGCCGCAACCTGCTGATCTATTTCGGCCCCGAACTCCAGAACCGGGTGATCCCGACCTTCCATTACGCGCTCAAGCCCACCGGCTATCTGTTCCTTGGCACATCGGAAAGCATCGGCCGCCACACCGATCTGTTCACGCCGGTCGACAAGCGCAACCGCATCTATCAGGCAAGCCCCTACGCCAACCCGACCAGCCATCTGCGCCATTTCTTCGGGGATGGGCCCGCCGTGACGCGCAATGGCGGCGGGCGCAACGAAGGTCAGCGCTCGTCGAGTTTCGCGCTGACAACGAATGTTGAAAAGCAGGTGCTCGAACACTTCTCGCCGCCCCATGTCGTGACCGACAAGGACGGCGACATCGTCTATTATTCCGCGCGCACCGGTCAGTTTCTCGAAGCCCAGCAGGGCCTGCCCAACCGTCAGTTGCTGGCGATGGCGAAATACGGTCTGCGGCTTGAATTGCGATCCGCCTTCGCCGAGGCGGTGACGCGCGGCGAGAGGGTGGTTCACGACAACATCGCGTTTGAGCAGGCCGGCGAACGCACGCAACTGGTGCGCATCACCGTTGAGCCTCTGCGGCACGGAAAGGACGACGCCAATCCGCTCTATCTCGTGCTGTTCGAGAAAACCGGCGCGAAGCCCGAGCCCGCCGACCGGCAAACGCCGCCGCCTGGCACCGACGCGATCGCGAGCCTGGAACGAGAACTCCAGGAAACACGCGAGCGCATGCACTCGACCATCGAGGAATATGAAACCGCGCTTGAGGAATTGAAATCCTCCTACGAAGAACTGATGTCGGTGAACGAGGAGGCGCAATCGACCAACGAGGAGCTTGAAGCCTCCAAGGAGGAAATGCAGTCGCTCAACGAGGAACTGGGTACGATCAATGCGGAGCTCAACTCCAAGATCGAGGAGCTCGGCCGGGTCAACAATGACCTGAAACACCTGTTCGCCAGCACCGAGATTGCGACGATCTTCCTTGACCGAAAGCTCGTCGTGCGCATCTTCACCCCGGCGGCGAGCGGCCACTTCAACCTCAGAAGCCATGACGTAGGTCGCCCTCTGACCGAACTCTCGAGCACACTTGATTATCCCGATCTGGCAGAGGACCTCGAAACCGTTCTCAACACGGACACCGGGCTGGAGAAACATGTCCAACAGGAGGGCGGCTCACGGACCTATATGGCGCGCATCCTGCCCTACCGCACCGCCGACGGCAAAACCGACGGGGCGGTGTTCACGCTCACCGACATCACCAATCTCAAGGAAGCGGAAGAGCATCAGAAGGTTCTGATCTCCGAGCTCAATCACCGGGTCAAGAACATGCTGGCCGTGGTCGCCGCCGTGGCCGACCAGATGCTCGATTCCTCCTCATCCGTGGAGCAGTACCACGGCGCGCTGGTCGGGCGGCTCAACGCCATGTCGCGCGCCTATGTGCTGCTGTCGCGCGAGCAGTGGCGCCAGACCTCGATCCGCCAAATCCTGACCGCTGGCCTTGAACCCTTCAGCCTCCCGCGCATCACCCTTGACGGGCCGGAGCTGAAGGTCGCACCGGAAAGCAGCCTGGCGCTCGGCATGGTGGTCCATGAGCTGGCGACCAATGCCGCCAAATATGGCGCGCTCAGCACCAGCGGCGGCAAGGTGGAGGTCACCTGGCTCGTCAGCGACGGTCATTTCCAGATGAACTGGCAGGAAAAATGCGAGACGCCGATCGAGGCGCCCGAACGCAGCGGCTTCGGCAGCAGCCTCATCAAGGGAGAGATCTCGTATCGCCTCGGCGGCACGTTCGAAACCGAGTACGCGGCTTCCGGGCTGATCGCGACGATCAGCATTCCCTTCGAAAAGCTGAATGCCGCCGAGGAATAGGGCTTCCGGGCCGATCTCGCAGGCAGGGGTATCTTTTGCCGGTTGAAGCGCCTATGCTCCTGGCCAAGGTTGCAACGTCTATCAATGCCGGACAAGCACTTGCGAAACCCGCAAGCATGCATCCAAGAAAACAGCGACCGTTCCCGCGCGTGCTGTTCAGGAAGCCGGCCACTCCAGCGTGATACCTGCTTTTCAGGAAAGCTCAGTCGCGAATGCGCTGGTCACCCGTTCTTCGGTTGGAGGCCTTGCGTCGTGCATACTGACATGTTCACAGAATTGGAGTTTTCAGATGCAACTCTTACCGGAAACCTCTTCCAGCAGATTACAGGATCCGGACGAAAACAGCTTGCAGGGGAACCTGGACAGGCTGCGCGGATCACGGATCCTGATCGTCGAGGACGAATATCTGATCGCCCGAAACCTTGCCCGCACCTTCGAAAAGATCGGCGCCCAAGTGCTGGGGCCTGTCGCTTCGATTTCCCAGGCCATTCCCCATCTCGGCCGGGCCGACGCCGCCGTCCTGGATATCGATCTCGACGGCACGCCGGTATTTCCGCTGGCCGATATTCTTTATCAGAACCACACGCCTTTCGTATTCTTCTCCGGATGTGCGGAAATCATCATTCCCGATCGTTTTCGCTTCATCAATACACTGCCGAAGCCGAACGGCATTCGCGAAGTCATCGCCTCACTGATCGCGACCTATGACCGATCTGCGTCAGTCGTCGCCGAGGGCGATGGAGAAGACGTGATAACGCTGATGCCGAGCCTGAGGCTTGCGGCCCGGCTGCTTGTCGCCGATGATGCTGCGGCCGACAGGCTTGTGGAGCGAACCTTCGAATACGCAATCGCCCATGTCGATGAAAGACCTGCCGGCATGTCCCGGCTTGAATGGCTGCTCTCGACGCTTGAGGATCTTCGTCTTCTCGAGGGGCGAACCATTCTCAACTGAGCTTCTGGCCGTCGTCCTCAACGCGCCGATCATGACCATCGCTCCCCGATATGTTTCCGACCGGCTTTCACGGAATTCATGGAACAAAATCGTCGCCGACGCGATTTGGGGGACGTGTTGAACGGAGGTCGAAGTCATGACATCGCAGGCTATCCACGCAACGCCGGATCACCGCACGGTCGTGTTCAGAACGGCGAACGACGCTACCGTCACGGTCACCTTCCCGCAACCGGTTGAACATCCCGAAAGTTCCGCTCTGTCCGTGATCAAGGAGCTTGCCGACTGCCTTGCCGCCCGCAAAGACGATGCAAGACTGGAGAGCGAACTCGAAGAGGGGCTGGAAGACAGTTTCCCGGCCAGTGATCCAGTTTCCGCGAGCATCACCACGACGCTTCCAAAAGGCCAGACGGACAGGAACTGATTTGCGCTCATTGCCAGGAACATTTGCCCGGACGCCCGGTTAGGAGCGGGTCAACACGCCAATAAGGGAGAAACATCCATGGCTGAGAAGACACTCAACGACCTGTTCTACGAAACGCTTCGCGACATCTACTACGCCGAGCGAAAAATCGTGAAAGCCCTGCCGCGCATGGCCCATGCCGCAAACGAGGACAAGCTGAAACAGGCCTTCGACCACCACCGCGAGGAGACCGAGGACCACATCAGCCGCCTCGAGGACATTTTCGAAATTCTCGGGAAGCCGGCGCGCGGACGCACCTGCGACGCGATCAACGGCATTCTCGATGAAGGCGATGAGGTGATGCAGCTGTTCAAGGGCACCGCGGCTCTGGACGCCGGTCTGGTCGCGGCGGCCCAGGCGGTCGAACATTACGAAATCGCCCGCTACGGCACGCTCAGGACCTGGGCCAAGCGCCTTGGCCATGACGATGTGCGAGCGCTGCTGGAACAGACGCTTTCGGAAGAGGGCAATGCCGACAGCAAGCTCACCGAGATCACCGAAACGGCAGCCAATGCCGAGGCGGAAAAGAAGGCCGCCTAGAGCACTGCTGGGGAGAGTAGGTGCGTTACTGCGAATCCCGCCGCTTGCGAGCGGCGGGCTTTATCGTCGACGGTTGATCTCAGCAACAGCGCTGGTTGAATCGGGCCTCAGGAAAACTTGCTACTGCAGCTCGCCGAGTTCTTCGAGAAGCAGCTGACGCGCGCGGTTTACCCGGCTTTTCACGGTTCCGATCGCGCAGTCGCAGATCTCCGCGGCGTCGCTATAGCTCTCGCCGAGCACCATCACCAGGACGAACATTTCGCGGTAATGCGGGGGAATGCGCGACAGCGCATCCAGCAGCTCCTGCCCCCTGACCGACCAGTCCTGCGTCGCGTCATTCTGCGGCAGACTGGCGACGCAATCTTTCTCCCCGGGCGCCTCGCGGTTCCTCACCTTGATCTGGGTGTAGAAGGTATTGCGCATGATTGTGAACAGCCAGGATTTTAACCTCGTTCCCGGCGTGAACTTGTCGAGGTTGGCGATACCCTTCAGCATCGTTTCCTGAACCAGATCGTCGGCGTCATTGGGATTGCGGCAGAATGTTCGGGCGAACGCCCGGAGCGCCGGGATGAGGTCCACAATATCCTGACGTTGCCGGCTCCTCAGTCTCACTTCATGTTGATTCATCGTGGACTCCGTCTTGATTTGGTCCTTCTCAACATAACGAAGCCGGTGGGGCCGCGGTTCCTCTCTTTCCGTCCAAACCGGCGATAGTCGCACGGCGCAAAAACGGCCCTCGGAGTGAAACGGCGGCGAGCGCCGCCAAACCATGTCACCCGCCTCGGGCCGTGTTCTGCCATAATCCGGCCCGCAAAATTCCTGGAACAACATCCGGCCAGCCCGGTTCTGCGGCACGTCCGTTGAGAGAAAGGAAACAGATGACCCTAACCTTCCGTCACTATTCAAAGGAAGCCGCCACTCCCGACACCGTCCTCCTCAGGGTCGTCCAGCGCGGCGACCGCGCCATCGGCTTTGTGGATTCCATCGATTTCGGCAATGAGGACACGCCCTTTTATCCGACCGAGGAGATGTCGATGCCAGAGGCGATCCGGCTTGCCGAGAACCGGAACGACACCGGCGGACCCATCATGGTGAAGCTGGAGGAAGACGCAGAATGGGATCCGCGATGGGGCAAGCTGGAATGAGCGGACTGCCAAAGCCACCGATCCTCGAGGACCAGACCCTTGCACTTCTGCGCGAAGGTTACCTCTTCCTGCCGCGCCGTCTTGCGACGCGGACACCGCCGATCTGGCGCACACGGCTGATGCTGCGCGACGTCGTTTGCGTTTCCGGTCCCGAAGCCGCCGAATTATTCTATACCGGCGATACGGTGACCCGGCGCGGCGCGATGCCCGGCACGACGCTGCGCCTGCTGCAGGACAAGCACAGCGTCCAGCAACTCGACGGAGAGGCGCACCGCCATCGCAAGGCGATGTTCGTGCGCATGCTGGTCAGTCATTCATCGAACGTCGACGATCTGGTGACCCGCTTCGAGGACGCCTGGCTGCGCAGGCTTGCGGCATGGGAAAGGCGAGGGCGGATATCGCTCGCCGCCGCCGCCGAAACTACGCTCGCGGAAGCGGCCCTGTCATGGGCCGGTCTGCCGGCGAACCAGCAATCGGTAGAGCGTGATGCACCCGTGCTTGCGGGCATGGTGGAAAACGCAGGCCGCTTCCGTCCGGCAACGGTCACCGCCCTTTTGCGTCGCCGCCGGATGGAAAGGCGCTTGCAGGCCGAGATCAGGGCGGTCCGCTCCGGCAGCCGCAAGGTTCGCGAAGGCGCGCCGATCGCGGAGATTGCCGGCTATCGCGATGCCGACGGCCGTCCGCTTCCTGCCTCCGTTGCGGCGGTCGAAATGCTGAACCTGTTGAGGCCGATCGTGGCGGTTGGCCGCTATATTACCTTTGCCGCGGCGATGCTGCACCAAAAGCCCGCCTGGCGCGAGCGTTTCGCCGATGGCAGCCGCGAGGGCCTCATCCAGTTTACCGAGGAGGTGCGCCGCTATGCGCCCTTCTTCCCCTTCGTCGGCGGCATACTGATGCGTGACGCCGAGTGCTACGGTTACCGCCTGCAGAAAGGTCAGTGGCTGTTGTTCGATCTCTACGGAACTTGCCACGATCCGCGCTGGTTCACGGAACCGGACGCGTTCCGTCCCGAGCGGGACCTTTCCTGGCAGAAGGACAGGAAACGCTTCGTTCCGCAGGGCGGAGGCGAAACGGCGCAGTCGCACCGCTGCCCCGGCGAGAAAGCGACCGTCGCGCTGATTGCAGAGGCAGTGCGGCTGCTGACATACCATATGGTCTTCGACGTGCCGGAGCAGGAACTGGATGTGCCACTGGGGACCGTGCCGACCGGACCTGCAAGCGGCTTTATCCTTGAGAATGTGCGAAAACGCTGAGAAGCGTCGTGCTGGCGTCGGCCGGCCACAAGCGTTTACGGAGCGTCGGGCGGCGACGAGCAAAGAGTTGGTCGTTCACCCGCCGCGCCAGAACAAGCAATCTACAGCATCGGGGGATGATGCGGCCCGGGACCGGTGGCGCCCGGCACGAGATTGCGGGCACGCCCCGAATGACCGCTGAAAAGCCCGGCCTCCAGCGCGGCGGCGATGAAGGCCTCTCTCGACATTTCCAGCCATCCCGGCCGTGCAACGGCGCGATCGCAGCAGCTCACGGCCGCATGATAATGCCGCCCGCGCCGGTGCGGCCAGTTTTCCGCGAGCAGATTGCGGGCCTGGGACGGCCCTTTGACCGCAAGCGGTCCGTCTTCGCCGAAGCCGAGATATACCGGCGCAACCCACCTTGCGAAATGTCCCATCGTGGTCTCCTCCCTCATTTGTCATCAGCCGGACCTTCGGTGGGCCGGTCTCTATCGTCACGTCTTGTTTTCATGGCATCGGAAAGGTCGCGCTTGCGGGGATGATTGAGATTTTCCCGCATGGCATCGCGATCCTTGCCGGGGTCGTCCTTGGCGGGCTTGTAAGCGCTCGGTCGGCTTTCTTCAGGTCCTTCCCAGCGCGGGCGCTCATCGCTCGTGCCCGGAGGGGCGCCGGATGGTTTATCGGTCATGGTGTGTCCTCATGTTTCTCCAACCAGCGCCAAACCAATTCGGGCGGGTTTTGTTCCGGTCAATTTTGCTGGAACAAGCGTTGGCGGAGCGGGTTGGGTGTGCGTCAACGAAGGCGTCTTCGACCGTCGCAGAAACGTGGACTCTCACGGCGATCTGAACCGACCTCGGTTGCGTCGATTATGTAACCAGACAGCGGGATAACGCCCGCAGTTTATGGCTATCCGAGAATTCCCTGACAGGGAAATTCTGCATCTGCTCCGCAAAGCGACGATTTGCTTCTGCCAACCGATCGTGCGAAACATTTTAAATCCACCGGTGCACGGGAAACGTAGTGTCGTATGACAACCAAAAAGATATGCCCGAGAACAAAGTAAGGCGATACGATGGCAAGAAACAACGATAAGAACAAAGTCTCGGCAGAACGTTCCGACGCATTGCTGGATAGCAGGACCATAGAGCTCCTCTCCCAGATCAAGCAGGAGCCTGTACCCGACCGGCTGCTCGAGCTTGCAGCGAAACTGCAACAGGCGCTGAATGAGCGGGAGGACAAATCCTGATAAGCCTCGTTTAACGGCGATCTCGCGGAAACGCCGTGCGGCTCACACGGCGTTCGTGTATTCGGGAGCCTGTCGGTTTCATCGCATCAGAAACCTGTCCGGATTGTCTGCAAAAGTCTGAGCGTCATATGTCTGGTGGTCCTCGAGTTCTGTCTCGGTGCAGTGGGCCGAAGGATGCCATGGTACCCGATATCCCGCCTGTGAAGGCCAGGCAGGGGTAACGCTCGCCCCGCATCTTCTTCATCCTTGCGGCATCTGCCGCGCTCGCCCTCGTTGCCTGGGCGACTGGGGAATTCTTCTACAATCTCGAAATCGCACCGGAGGGACCGATGGAGAACGCCGACCTTCCGACCGTCGACAGGCAGTCGACGCCCTTCGAGGAAAGGGCACTGTCCCCGGCCAATGAGTGACAAGGACGGGGAACGAGAAGGCCGCAGGCGCGGCTCAGGTTTTGTGTTCAGGTTTTCCCTTGCGCTTTCCGGATGCCAGCTCGTCAAGTTCCTTCTGCGACATTGATTTTTCCATCTGCCGCGCCGGTCCCTTGAGGTCGCTTTTCTTCTGTTCGCCGCGTTTGGCGGCGAGCGCCGCGCCGGCGGCCTTCTGCTGAGATTTTGAATTCGCGGGCATGTCGTCTCCTTGGTCTCATTGGCCTTGCTGCCTAACAGGCGAGGCCGGCACATGTTCCCGCCGCGAACAAAAAGCCGTTTCGGACGTTTGGTCACACTATCGGATGCAACAATTCAAGAGGACATCCCCATGGCCGATAACCGCAGTAATCAGCAACAAGACCCTTTGGATTCGCCGGTTGGCGGAGAAGCTGACGTTGAAAGCCTCGCCGAAGACATTACCTCGCGCCAGATCACAGCACAGACCTATGGTGGCGATCCGGTGGAGGACCGCCTCAAGCGTCTGAAAGACATAGTACGTGAACTGGAAAGCCGAACCCAGGCCACCGAACGCGGCAAAGACCTCGAGCCCTTGCTTGAAGAGGCGCGTTCATCGCTCAAGATTGTGGAAAAACAGGCAGCAAGCGGCGAAGGCTAATGGACGGCTGCATGCGCATCGGCGCACCGTGGAGACAGGGGCCTCGAAGCGCTTTTTTATGATAGGAGTGAGCAAGCTTCTGCGTAGCTCCGGATCAGGATCGGCAACGCAGCCGTGCGGCGGTTAGGGCGTAAACGGCAAACTGTTCGACGCCGTTCAAACATCGCACCAGCAGGTGGGAACGGCGGCATATTGCAGATCGAATTCGCCTAGCCGGATGACAGTATGCGACCCGTTGGCTGGGACGAATTCTTTCGTCCGTTCGAGGAGAATAACCTGGCCTTTCTCTGTCAGGAGAAGACGACGATGGCGAGACGAGTCGCTTCAACAAGTTCGTTTACCGGGCATGAGGCACGACCTCTGAATGACCGCGCACCTGCCTCGCGGTCGACGCCCGTTCTGAATTTCAATAATCGAGGGAGTACTAAATGCTGAAATGGGCACTGATTTTTCTGGTGATTTCACTGGTTGCCGGCTTCTTCGGCTTCACCGGGGTATCTGCCGCCGCCGCCAAAATCGCGAAAATCCTGTTCTTCATCGCAATCGCGATTTTCGTGATCCTGCTCGTGCTCGCGCTGCTGGGCATCGGCGCCGTTGTCTAGCGCCGAGACTTACGAAAGTCGCCGCGCGCCTTTCAGAAAGGCGGTGAGGCGGCTTTCGGATACGCGCAAACCGTTGATCAGTTTTGCCGGACGCGCCGCCTGGCGCATTAGCAGCCCGCGCTCCGCCGCGTCATTGGAAAGCGCCAGCACGGCGGGATGGATGTAGCTGTTGCGGCAGATCGTCGGCGT
The DNA here is from genome assembly GCF_002043005.1 of Martelella mediterranea DSM 17316. Classification (NCBI taxonomy): domain Bacteria; kingdom Pseudomonadati; phylum Pseudomonadota; class Alphaproteobacteria; order Hyphomicrobiales; family Aurantimonadaceae; genus Martelella; species Martelella mediterranea. Next base: position 112,020 of record NZ_CP020331.1, read on the forward strand.
GTTGGAAAGCTCACTTGCGGCGGCTTCCGACATGGTCCGGATAAGCGGCGTTTCGCCGTTGCGGACATCCCGCTCAGCGACACTAAAGGCGGCCACGGTACCGCCCCAGGTGCGGAAGGTCTTCGCCGAAAACGGTGCGCCGGCAATTTCGGCGAGATAGGCGTTCAGCTGTCCGGAATCGATGGAACGCGGCGTGCCGTCCTCCTCCCGCCAGCCGAAGAGCTCGCGACCGGGCAGGTCCGCGATCCGCTCCAGGACACGTTGCAGGCGCGGCGCCTGCAGCCGGCGGCGCGCCCGCCGTCCCCCTTTTCCGGCAAACTCGAGCTCCAGGTGCTCGCCGAAGCGCACATGCCGCTTGAGTAGGGTCGAGGCGCCGTAGGTGCCATTTTCCTCGAGATAGGATCGGTTTCCAATTCGCAAATGCGCGGCATCGAGAAGCATTGTCATGGCGCCGAGAACGGCGCGCGGCAGATTATCGAATTGTCCGGCATCGCGGCGGGCACGCCGACGAATCCGCGGCAGGGCCGCCGCGAAATCGACGAGCTGGTCATACTTCTTTTCCTCCCGGAGTGCCCGCCAATCCGGATGGTAGCGATATTGCTTGCGTCCCCGGGCGACGTAGCCTGTCGCCTGCAGGTGGCCGTTGGGCCGCATGCAGATCCAGACGCGTTCGTGGGCGGGCGGGATCGCCAGCGCGTCCAGCCGCCGACGCATTGCCTTGTCCCGGACGAGGGTGCCGTCCGGCATACGGTAGCTGAAGCCGCGGCCGCGGCGTTCGCGCGAGATACCGGGCTCCCGGTCGCTGACGTAGACAAGGCCCGCCTGTTTCAGAATGAAGACCTCATCGTCCATTTCATCTTTCACCGAAGATGTCCTCGCTCCAGGGAGCATGGGAAGGATCCGAGCGTCGTCCGGCCATTGCTGCCGGCAAACGGCCGTGACGATTTGTGTGTTTCGCGCCGAAACAGGAACATTCGCAGATCCTTCAAGTTCGATCAGCAATGAAACGGCATCCAATGCCGAAAGACGCGCTATGGATTGGATAAATCATGTTCAAGAACGGTCTCTCCCCGCTTACTCTGGCTCTCGTGGTGGTGGTTCTGATGCTGCTGGCGGTGGTCGGTGTCTATCGGTTCAACGCGGCGCCGGTCGAAGCACCGACCCGGCATCCGCCCATCGAAGACGTGCCGCCGAGCGCCACGGGCGACGCCGACACCCCTTGAGCGGGGGTCGGCGCCGATATTTCTCAGGCTACGCTCAGTACCACCTTGCCCTGCGTATGCTGGTTTTCCAGAACCGCCTGAGCCTTCGCCGCGTCGGAAAGCTGAAACGTGTTCTGCACGGAAATCCGCAGCTTGCGCCGCTCGACGAGTTCGGCGATCTCGGCGAGCTGGCCGCCGTTGGGCTTGGCCATGTAGCCGGCGGTGCGGACCTTGAACTTCGAGGCGGTTTCCCGGTCGGGCTCGCCGAGCGTGGAGACCATGATGCCGCCTTCCTTCAGCACCTCAAACGAACGCATGCGCGTTTCGCCGCCGATCAGGTCGAACACGAGATCGACGGGGTCGAGGACGTCCTCGAAGATTTCCGATTTGTAGTCGATGACCTGATCGGCGCCGAGCTTGCGCGCGAATTCCATGTCTTCGGGCGAGACCGTCGTCGCCACCCAGGCGCCCTTCGCCTTTGCGATCTGAACGGCAAGATGGCCGACGCCACCGCCGCCGCCATGGACGAGGACGCGCTGGCCCTCCTGAAGCCCGCCGTGATCGATGAGACCCTGCCAAGCGGTGAGGCCTGCAAGCGGCACGGCCGCGGCCTCCTCGGCGCTCAGGGATTGCGGCACGGCGGCTAGATGTTCTGCCGGAACCGCCACATACTCGGCATAGCCGCCGCGGCTCATGTCGAGGAAGGCGAACATGCGGTCGCCGACTGCGATGTGCCCGACCCCTTCGCCGAGCGCCTCGGCCTCTCCGCAGATATCGCGGCCAAGGATCATCGGCAGCCTGTCCTCGTCAACGGCGCCGTAATCGCCGGATCGAATTTTCCAGTCTACCGGATTGACGCTCGCGGCAAGCACCTTGATCAAAACTTCACCTGTGGCCGGCTCAGGCCGCTCGACCTGCTCGAGTGACAGAACATCGGGCGTTCCGAAATCATGGATGCGGATCGCTTTCATCATTACCGTCTCCTTTGTGGTGCGGCGGTGGCACCGCCATCATTTGTGCCCAAACGATTGAAACGGCAGATTGTTCGCACCGCCGCCCAAACGGCCAGGAGATTCCGGAACCTAACGGGATGACTTCTGTTAGACGCCCAACCACGGATCGACCGGGGAAGCCGCGCGGCGAGCGCGCGGCAACCGGGGCCCAAACAGGAGGAACTGAAGGACACGGGCGTGACCGTCACCTGCCTGATGCCCGGCGCCACCGACACCGCGATTGGCCAGGGCGAGAAGGATGATCCGAAAAAGGTTGCCAGGGCCGGCTATGAAGCGATGAGGGCAGGGGAGGGCGATGTCGTCGGGGGCTGGAAAAACAAGGCCATGGCCGCTGCTTCCGGCATGGTGTCGAGTGAAAGGCTGGCGGCCCAGCACCGCAAGATGGCCGAACCGGGCTCCGGCAAAAGCTGAGCGCAAGGGGTAGCGGCGCGGTGGCTCTTGACCCCCTGAATGGATTAAGGAAACCTCCGGCCCCAGAGGCCGGAGGCGACGTCCTCAGATTTTGCTGACGGCGTCCTTGCCCTTCATGCCATCGCGGCTGTGCTCAAGATCGAGATCCGTCTCGGCTCGGCTTTCAGTTCGTCCGGAACCATCTGGCCGGGGCCGCCCTTGGCGATCGTCGTGCCGCCGTCAACATACCACAGCGCGCCGGTGACGTTCGACGCCTCGTCGGAAGCGATGAAGGCGTAGACATTGGCGATTTCCTCCGGCGTGCCCCGGCGTCCGAGCACGGTGCCCGCGAGCGTCATCTTCTCCATCTGATCGTTCATCGGGCCAGTATCGGTGTGGGTCCAGGCTGTATCCACCGGTCCCGGGCAGACACAGTTCGCCCGCACGCCGTATTTGCCCTGTTCGAACGCGACGCCGCGCATGAAGGCGTGCACGAAGCCCTTGGTCCCGCCGTAGGGCGTGTTGTTTGCTTCGCCGACCTCCCCGGCTTCCGAGCCGGCGGAAATCACGACGCCGTGCGTCTCCTGCAGATGCGGAAGCGCGTATTTGGTCATCAGGAATACCGAGCGGACGTTATCGGTTATGGTACGGTCGAAATTCTCGACGGAATAGTCCTGGCACTCAGCGGCCTCGAGAAACACCCCCGCATTGTTGATCAGGATGTCGAGACGATCATAACGCTTGATGGCTTCCGCGACGCAGGTCTCGGCAACGCCATGGTCGCCGAGATCACCGGGGAAGGTCTCCGCCTCGCCGCCCTTGTCGCGGATGGCGGCGGCGACGTCATCGATAGGGTCGCCGGGTAGGCCGGCAAGCAGCAGCCTCGCGCCCTCCCTGGCGAATTTGTGCGCGATGGCCTCTCCGATCCCTGTTCCGGCTCCGGTAATGAGGGCGATCTTTCCGTCCAATCGTCCAGCCATGATTTTGTCCTTTCCTGATTGATGGTTCGCCCGCCCAACTTCACGGGATGGACGATGTTCCGAGAAATGACGGGAAGGCGATCAGGACAGGACCAGCCAGATTGGGTAACCGAGGGCAAGCATCGCCGCCACGCCGATCAGCCAGTAGCAGACGAACCAGCACAGACGCTTCAGCCACTTCCGTTGGGGCATCAGTGATAGCCTTTGGAGAGGTCAACGTGGCCTCTGAAAACCCAGTAAGCATAGGCGGTATAGGCGAGGATAATCGGGATCAGGGCCAGCGCGCCCACCAGCAGGAAACGCAGGGAACTCTCCGTCGCGGCACCAGCGCCGAAAAGAAGACCGTCGGCCAGCCGAACCAGCGATCGAAATCGACCCGGTTGGCGCTGCCACGCCATCGCTGTTGCCGCCGGATTATTTCCTTGCGAATTGCGGCTTGGCATCCTTTTCGATGCGCTTCTTGGACTTCGAATGATCGGACATGCTCCCTCCACGGGTTTTTGTACCGGCTTTGCTGTTGATCCACTGTCGACAGTGCCCGCCGCTTCCGCGCGGCGGGCTGTCTCCAACCGGTGAGGTGGAGAAAGGTTCCGGAGGTGCCGCAAACCGCGCCTTTCGGATGAGCCGCAGCAGCCTATCGCGGAACGATGCTTACACCGCCGTCCGATTCGAGAACCGCCGATTTGATCTGGTCAAGGCGTTCCAGCCCGTGGAGCTGTCGCGCTGTCGCCAGGACATCCTCCAGGCTCACCCGGGACCGTTTCAACGCTCTCAGGTCAGGTCTACCGTCGGATATCAGCACGGTCGGGGTACCATCGAGGAACAATGCAAGCCTTGGCGTCCACCGTTTGACGTAGGAAAGACCGACATCAATCGTGAACAGAACGATGATGAGAATGACAGCATTGGTAATCGAGAAGTCGTCACCGAGAAGCGCCTGCTGTGTAGTCTCCGCCACGATCAGCAGAAGGACAAAGTCAAAGGGCGTCATCTGGGCCACGGCGCGCCGGCCGGAAAAACGCAGGATCGCCAGCAAGGCGATATAGATGGCGAAGCCGCGGATAACGGTTTCCATGGTGACCTCACGGCAAAACCAATGTTGAGAATTGTACGGGCGCTTCTCCGTCAACGGAGATGGCAAAACGCTTCCGGCCTGGCGATTGGGCGCGAATGTCGATGACGAGGGAGCCCCGCTGATCGCCATTAGTGGCGATTGCCAGCTTATGACCGCCTTCGGCGAGCTCCGTATGCATCGGAGTCGGCTGGATGCTCTCGATCTGAAAGGCCTCGCGGAACGCGGCGCTGAGCAGGACGGTATGTCCAGCAAGGGCTTGATCAAAATCGATCCTCATCCTGTCGGAAGTCTGCCAGCGCGTCACGGCGGGGAGCTGAATGGTCGCCGTGTCGCTGCTCTTTGTGGTGGCAGAGAAAGGGCCGCCGGCCCCGGTGAAGCCGAGCACTGCCAACAGAACGAAACCGATAAATCCGAGCCAGGCGCACCTTTCCGCAAACCAGAACCGCTCCTGAAAGGTCCGGTTCTCGTTAAGCTGCAGGCCATCGGGCCGGATCGGCGGGGTGTGGCGATCGGTGGGCGAACGGGCCTCCGTGAGGCTGGATATGCCGGTCTGTCGCTTTCCCATGCATTTTCTCTGTATGGCTCAAAGTCTGATAGAGCGTGAGCGGGCAATTGCGCCTGTACACACAAAAAACGATCATATCGGTTCGAATGTTCCTCGCTCGCAGGCCGATGCCGGTTGACGCCCCGCAACGACGCCGCCCGGATATCGGCCACGCCTTGTCCCTGCTTGGCTGGAGTCCCGTGACGGAGCTTTCAGACTGAAACAGACGACCGATTGGTTCCGTGGAAGCATCTCCGTACTTCCGGTGCATGCAGGCGGCGCAGGCCGGACTCCCGCGCCCGCCCTGTCGACAAATGCCGAGCGGCGCTGACGAAAGAGGGCGGACCGTTTTGGAAAACGATTCGCCTCTCCCCGAATGACAGCAATCCTCCTATTTCCGGTCCTTGACCCGGTGAGGCTTTCCATCTCTGGCGGTTTGCGCCCCCACCTTGTCCGCCTGCTTCTCGACGCCGTAGGGCGATGGGCTGGCGGCGCCAAGATCGGCGGAATCGCCGACGCGCTGGGAAAGCGGCTGGTCGGCGTCGTCTGCGGTCGGCGACGTCTCGCCTTTTTTCCAGACCTCTTTCGGTTTCTTGAGGTCGCTGGCCTTAGCAGAGGCTTTTGGCCTTTCGTGCTCCGTCTGCGGTGCGGGAAGCGGGCCCCTCGCAGGGCTCGCTTTCGGATCAACCATTTCTGTTCTCCTCTCGGTTCGTGTTCGCCGCGACATGCGGCCGAATCGAGACAGGGTTCGGCCACTGTCTCGGTCTCACTCCACCGGCTCGAGTACGGCGCAGGCGAGGCGGTCGCCCGCGTCGCCCGAGGGCTGGGTGCTGTAGTCGTCGGAACCGGCGTGAATGATCACCGCCGAGCCGTCATCATCGAGGATGCGCATATTGCCCGTACGTCCAAGCGTGAAGCCGCGGACGAAAACATCGGCCTTGGCGATGCCGTCGGATCCAACATGGAGGTTCGGCATGTCGCCGGGGTGGGGACCATTTTGGCTCTTGATGCCGTGCTCGAGCCCGCGCGCGAGATGACCTCCCGCGCTCTTGAAGCCGTTTTCGCCATCACACTGGCCAACCTCATGCACGTGAAAGCCATGCTCGCCTTCTGGCAGGCCTTCTGCATTGATTTCAACCAGAACGACGCCGGAAGCGGTCTCCAGCATGGTCACGGTTCCGGTGATGTTGTCTCCGGCAAGGCTGCCCTGAACGCGGTCTCCATCTGCGGCCGCTGCAAAGTTGGCGGCCAGTGCCGCCATTGCGACGGTCAGGGTAAAGATCTTCGTTCTCATTAAACGATCTCCTCTTGCTGCGGGCCTCGGCCCGGTCCGCGCCTAACAGCGAAGGAGCGGAATTGTTCGCAAACCCGTCGCCGGGGTTCCGCTGGAACATTCCGCGCGGCCTGCAGTTGGACGAGCGACGGCGGCATGCCGGAAAACTTCAAGGAGAAAATGATGCGAATTTCAGAAATCATGACACGCGACGTCGCCCTTGCAAAACCCGATGACATCATCATCGAAGTCGCCAGGCGAATGACGAACGAAGATATCGGTTTCCTTCCCGTCGGCGAAAACGACCGGCTGGTCGGAATGGTGACGGACCGCGACATCGTCACGCGGCGTCGCCACGGGTCTCGACGGACGCAGCAAGGTGAGCGAGGTGATGAGCACCGACGTCAAATATTGCCGCGACACGGACGCGGTGGATGACGTTCTCGCCAATATGGGCGATATTCAGGTGCGCCGCCTCGTCGTGCTGGACGACAACAAGCGCATGTGCGGTATCGTCTCGCTCGCGGATGCCGCCCGCGGCAGCCTTAACGACACCGGAGATAGCCTGAAAGGGGTCGTTCGCGCCGGCGGCAGCCATAACCAGTCCGGTGCCTAACGGCGATTTTCGGATGGTCCTCGGATGTGGCCTGATTGGGAAACCCGGCAATGCTCGGCATTGCGCGCTCGGCTCCGCCGGAGATAATCTCAGCTACGCCCTGGCTTCGCTTCCACATGGCGTTTGAAGTTGTTCAGAATCGCCTGCCAGCCATCGCGCTGCATGTCGATCGCGTTCTGGTCTTCGGCGTCGAACGTGGTGGTGACGTGCGTCTTCCCGCCAGCGGATTCGAATGTCGTGCGCGCCCTGCGCCCATCGCTCATGACCATCGTCAGCGCATTATGCGGCTCGACCTCCTCATAGACGGCCTCGAGATCGAAGCCAAAACTGCCGTCCCTGGCTTCCATCCGCGCCCTGTAGCCGCCGCCCACCCTCAGATCAACCTCGGCGCTCGGGCAACACCAATCATCGGAAGCGAAGTTCCATTGCGTGATGTCGGCCGGCGTCGTGTAGTCTTTCCACACACTTTCGACGGGCGCGTCGATCAAGGCGTCGATCGTGATCTTCCGGGTGCTCATGCTCTTCTCCTTAGTCCTCGGTAACAGATGCGGATAAGCTTATTCATGTGGCGGTTCCTCATGGTTGGAGGCTGCGTTGTTCCACCGCCTTTTCTAAGGCGAGGATGTCGATCTTGCCCATTGCCATCATCGCCTCGAAGGCGCGTTTGGCCTTGTCGGATCTCGTCGTCAGATCGAGCAGTGGCTACGACGGGCCCGGCACAAGGCGCAACGCGCTATTCGAAGAACCCTACCGCAAGCATTGCGGTCAGAATGACCATCCGGAACATGATTGTCTCTCCCTGCTTGAGTTGAGGTCTGCTCAGGCGGAGCCCTTGTCGCCCTCGAAATTGAGCATCCACGGTGTGCCGTACCTGTCGGTGAACATGGCGAAGCGCTCGGCCCAGAAGGTTTCGCCGGGCGCCATCTCGACGCTCTGCGCATCCTCTGCCAGCGCGTCGTGGATGCGGTCGAAATCCTCGCGCGAACTCGGCGCGATCGATACGCGGAAGCCGGCGGGCTTGCTGTACATTTCGGCCGGGACGTCCGAGGCCATGATCATGGCACGGCCCAAAGTCATGGCCATGTTCATCACCAGATCGTCGCCGCCAGGCATCCGGCTTTCCGGGTCGGGCGCATCACCGTTGCGGAAAACGCCGCCGATCTCGCCGCCGAGCACCTCGGCATAACGGGTCATCGCCTCGAAGCAGTTGCCCTTGAAGAAAAGATAGATAGTCGGTTCCATGTCGGTCTCTCCCTTGTGGTTGAAATACCGCCCTCAACGGCGGCCATTGGTTACGGCTCCACCGCAGCTTTGAAGAAATCCCTCTGCGCAACGAAGGCGCGCATGAAGGCCGGTCGCGCTTCGGCGCGGGCTACGAAGGCCGCAAGGTTCGGAAACTCTTCGAGCAGCCCTGATCCGCCCAGCCTGCGCAGAACATCGGCCGTCATCAGGTCGCCGGCGCTGAAACGGCCATCGAGCCAGTCGGCATCGCCGAGACGGTGGGACAGGTCGGTCAGCCTGGCGCGAATACGGGCCTCCACAAGCGCCAGGCGTTGCCCAAACCAGTTTTCGTCCCGTTCGAGATAGAGGGCCACCTCCCGGTCGATGATCGTGGGTTCGATGGTGCTGAGCGCGGCAAACATCCAGTTGATCGCCCGTGCCCGCGCGTTCGCATCCCGCGGAAGCAGGCCCTCATGGCGATCGGCGATGTGAAAGACGATTGCGCCGGTCTCGAACAGCGTGAGGCCGCCGTCCTCATAAGTCGGGATCTGTCCGAACGGTTGCAGGGTCCTGTGCGCGGGCTCCTTCATCACGGCGAAAGACACGGGCCGGACAGCGCAGGGCCGGCCAACTTCCTCGAGCGCCCAGCGCACCCGCATGTCGCGTGATAGTCCCTTCCCGCCATCGGGTGAACGTTCAAAGACGGTGATGGTGGGCCTGGAGTCGGCGGTCATCGATTGGGGACCTGTCTCAGTCATACGCGTCGTGCCTCCGCCACCACTGGTACGGCCTGGTCTGCGGCGTGCCGTCGGGGGCGTCCTCCCAGTCTTCCTGCCGGCCGAGGGGCGTCAGGTCGAGCAGTGTCCAGATCGTACCGAGCGTCTCGACCCCGCGACCGGTGGTGTAGTAGGTCCGGTAGATGTCCGCGCCGTCGCGATAGAAAACGTTGAGGCCGAAGCCTGAGGTCACGTCGAAGTCGGCGTTGAAATTATCCCGTGTCTCGTACCAGGGCATCGACCAACCCATGCGCTTGCGGAACGCCTCGATCTCTGAAATCGGCGCTTTCGACACGAAGACGAGCGTGGTGTTGCGGGCATGAAGATGGGAGAGATGCGGCATCTGGTCGGCCACCATGCAGCAGCCTTCGCACGGGCTCGGATCCGCGGCTTTCAGCATGTGGTGATAGACGATGAGTTGCGCACGGCCGTCGAACAGATCGGCCAGCGTGCCGGTTCCTTCGGGCCCGGCGAAGGCATAGTCGCCATCTACCTTCGTCCACGGCATGCGCCGCCGCCTTGCGGCCAGCCGGTCCTGAGCTCGGGTCAGGTCCTTTTCCGCATCGCGCAGGTCGGCGAGTTCGTCGCGCCAGGCATCCGGTGATGTTGTTCGGCGGGCAATTCCAGAGATCGTCTTCGTTTCAGGGTTTGGATTTTCAGTCATATGATGATCCTCCTCGGGAATGCGACGCGCCGATCTTCGGCGCCGTTTCGAACAGGAGCAGCAGATATCGCTTTAGGTGATCGACGCTGTCGCGCGCGATGGCGCGGTCGCCCGTCGCCTTGGCCAGTATGAACGCGCCCTGCAGCACGGCCTGGGTGTGCGCGGCCAGGCTGGCGGGCGTCCAGTCCGCCACGATCCCGCGCGCTTTCATCGCCGCCTCGATATCGGGCTCAAGCGTGGCCGCATGCCCGAAAATGCTTGCCGCGCAGGCATCGCGGATCGCCGGATTCGACCCATAGACCTCCTGCGTCATGGTGCCGACGAGACAGGTGAACTCGGCGAGGTCGCCCTCGATGATTGCCTTGCGGAACTCGATGTAGCCGATCAGCCGCTCGAACGGATCATCATGGTTGTGATATGGGGCGCTGGCGAAGAATGCGCCGGTGGTGGCCGACCAGTGTTCCGCCGCCGCGATACCGAGCGCGTCCTTGCTTTTGAAGTGATGGAAGAAGGCCCCCTTGGTCACGCCCGCCGCCGAACAGAGTTCATCGACGGTGGTGGCCGTATAGCCCTTGGCGCGGATCAGCGACAGCGCCGCAGCAAGCAACTTCGATCTCGCATCCGGTTTTGGGGTCGTGTTGGGCATGCGTCGCCTCCTGTTCCGACTTACATACCAACTAGTCGGTTTCTTGTCAAATTCAGCGATGATCACGCTTGGCAAGCGAATGCGATCGCGAGCCGGAATAGGTCATTGCCGCAATGACGGTCGATCCTGGGGCGCCGCTACCAAATGTTCGGGCGAAGACAAGACCGGCGACCCCGGCGTCCTTTGGCGTCCGGGCCGCACTGTACGGTCTCAAAGGCAAGATCGTTTGTAGCGCATGCGTTTGCGTCAGCTCGGCTTGCCCAGGCGCTTCTAGGGGCCGGGCTATCTCTCAGCCGGAGACAGTCCTCGAAAGGGGTTTTCTGCAATACCTGCCTTACCCTTTGTGCGCTACTCCGACAGAAGAGGTTCGAGTTATTCACTTGTGCAGAAGCTCATGTTTCTACATAGTTTTAATTACATGGCAGGTTTTGGAAATGCGCAATAAAAAACAGTCTTTAAAATTCTCAGGCTTCCTGCTGACGCGCGCACTGCCGATATTAGCGTTGACCGGTTGTATCGGCCTTGGTGTTTTGGGGCTCTTGATTTGGGCGGGTCACGAGGCCGATCGCGTCTCTTACAATCGGCAGGCAAGCCTGGTTCAGCTCGTCGTTTCTCAACTGCGTTCCGAAGTCGCGCACGATCAGGAAAGTGTCACTGTCTGGGACGATGCCGTCGAGCAGGTGCGCGCGCGTGATAGCGCCTGGATGGATAGTAATCTCGGGACCTGGATGCATGAGTACTTCGGCCTCGATCAGGCTTATGTTCTCGATCCCTCAAACCAGGCAGTTTACGCTTTTGCAGATGGCGGAACGGCCGCTCCGAATGCGTTCAATGTAGTCAGCGACCAAGCTCTGCCTTTGGTCTTTGCTCTTCGCGACAAGCTTCGGGCTGGAGGAGATAGTCAAATCAGCGAAACCGTGCTCACGCCGGGCGTATCCGATTTGGCAGTCATCCAGGGGCGTCCCGCCATCGTCAGCGTCAAGCCAATTGTTTCCGACACCGGTGATATCCAGCAAACGCCCGGTGAGGAAGCCGTTCACGTCGCTGTACGCTTTCTTGACGGAAGCCTGATCGAAGAATTGAAGACCGACTATCTGTTCGAAGACCCGCGTTTTTCATGGTCGGCGATCGATGAGCCGCACTATTCCAGCCTGCCGTTTCACAAGGCTGACGGATCCGTATTGGGTTACATGGTCTGGCATCCCCATCACCCGGGGGAAACGATGCTATCAAGGCTTATTCCGGTTTTGTCCGCCTTTATTGGCGTGGCGCTTTGCGCGATCGCGTTCTCTTTGTTTCTGTATCACAACCGCTCGAAAGAGCTTGAGGCGAGTGAGGAGCAGATCCGTTACATGGCGCTCCACGATCCGTTGACCGAACTACCCAACAGAAATTACTTCAACGAGTATGTCGATGTTGAGTTGGCCAAGGGAGAGGGCAGCGCTCTTCTGTTTCTCGATCTGGATCGGTTCAAGCAGGTCAACGATACGCTCGGTCATCCCTCGGGCGACGCTTTGATTCGCGAGTTTGGCCAACGTTTGAAGGCCATCGTACGCCAGGGTGATGTCGTTGCCCGCGTCGGCGGAGACGAATTTACCGTGATGCTCAGGGGAAAGGCCAGTGTGAGGGACGTCGACGTTATCTGTCAGCGCATCGTTGATTCTGCTCGTCGTCCTTTTGTGCTCGGTGGCCAAGAGGTCTTTGTCGGAGTCAGTGTTGGAGTAGCGCTGGCGCCGCGCGATGGCAGTGACCGTGTGAGCTTGCTTCGAAGGGCTGATGTTGCCTTGTACTTTTCCAAGAACTCCGGGCGTAGTCGGTATACGTACTTTTCAGAGAGCATGGACCAGTTGCTTAGCAGACGTCAGGAGATGGAAGGGGATATGCGTGCGGCCCTGAAGACTGGCAACGAGTTTCAGGTTCACTACCAACCCATTATTTCCGCGCTTGACCATCGGGTCAAAGGGTACGAGGCACTCCTTCGCTGGGAGCATCCTAAATTCGGCTCGATCTCGCCCGAGCTGTTTATTCCGATAGCTGAAGAAACCGGAATGATTGAAGCCGTCGGTGAGTTTGTTTTGCGGGAAGCCTGCAAGGCGGCGGCTAAATGGTCAGGCAAGAGCGTTGCGGTCAACGTGTCCGGCGTCGAGCTCCGCGACGAAGGTTACGCCGCCAAAGTCAGAAAAATACTGTTGTCCACCGGGCTGTCACCGCAGGCTCTTGAGCTGGAGGTGACTGAAACAGTCGCCACCGATGAGGCTTCGGCAGTTGTCGCTAATCTCGACGCTCTGCGTGCAATAGGTGTGCAGATTGCGATTGATGATTTCGGGACTGGCTTCTCGTCGCTTGGTCGACTGCGAACCCTGAATGTCGATCGCATCAAGATCGACAGAAGTTTCGTTCAGGGGTTCGGTGAGAAGGCGGGTGATGAAGCCATAATCCGGGCTATTGTCGAACTGGCCCACGCGAGAGGCCTCAAGACGACCGCGGAAGGCGTTGAAACCTCGCTGCAGGACGCAGGCCTTGTCAAGATTGGCTGTGACAGCCTGCAGGGCTTTCTCTACTCGAAGCCGGTTCCTCTACGTGACATCGAGCACATTTCCACTCCTGCCGGCTCGCCAAGCTGAGAGCAAGCGTGGAACTGTGGCTCGGCCCGCGAACCAGAAGCCACCGCGTAGTCGGAGCTGGTCAAGAAACTCGCTCCGCCTAGCTGCTGTCGCACACCGGCTAGGAGGGATGCCGCGTGGGCTCCACCTGCCCATTCTCGTCGGCGCTTTTGCCGTCATTGGCCTCGAAGAGCTCTCGGGTTGCCTCGTCACTTTGTTTTTGCTCGACATTGGTGAGTTTTCGCTGGTGGGCAATGCCGTAAGCGATGGCGAGGCCAAGGAGCACCGGGCCGGCGGCCACCGTAAACAGCCACAGAAGATTGGATAGGGTCATTTCGCCGCCTTTCTTTCTGGAAACAGGCTCTCTGGAACGGGTTTGCATCCGAACCGGTCAGCCCGGCCTTTGTTCCGAACCGAAAAAAAGCCGTTTCGCCGATCTGTCCCATGCTTTTTCGGGAACCAGTACCGCGACGCGTCGGTTAGAGCGGCGGGCGATGCCCGCGAGATCCCGGCGTTCCAGGGCCGGACAAAGCAATAGGAGAACGACCCATGGCAAATTCAGTAGCGTTAGTCACCGGAGCCGGTTCCGGCATTGGCAGGGCGGCGGCACTGGCGCTGGCGGCCGACGGCTATGTCGTCGGCGTCCTTGGTCACACGCCGGAGGAAAACCGAAGAACGGTCGAGGAAATTGAAGCCAATGGCGGCACGGCGATCGAGCTCTCCGCCGACGTGGCCCATGAGGAGGAGATGGCCACAGCCGTGGACAAACTGGTTTCGAAACACGGCCGACTCGATGCCGTCGTCGCCAATGCAGGCGTCAACGGCGTCTGGGCGCCGATCGATGAACTCGAGCCGAAGGCGTTCGACCACACCATCGCCATCAACCTGCGCGGGACGTTCTTGACGATCCGCGCGAGCGTGCCGCACCTGAGGGCGGCTGGCGGCGGATCGATCGTGGTGGTCTCCTCCATCAACGGCACGCGCACCTTCTCCTCGCCCGGCGCCACGGCATACACCGCCACCAAGGCCGCGCAGCTTGCCATGGTCCAGCAGCTGGCGCCGGAGCTGGGAAAGTCATCGATCCGCATCAACGCCGTCTGCCCCGGCGCCATCGACACCGAGATCGACGACAACACCGATATCCGCCATGCCGACAAGAGCGGCATCGAGAGCGAATGGCCCGAAGGGCAAATTCCGCTGACGGGCGGCGTGCCCGGCCGCAGCGAAGATGTCGCAGCCGTCATCGCTTTCCTGATCTCGGAAAAGGCCAGGCACGTCACCGGGACCCCGGTCTGGGTGGATGGCGGTCAGGGGCTGCTGCGCTAACGTTTTTGCTGCTCGTTTTTAAAGGGAGCTCAGCATGAGCAATCGAAAACCAGCGAGGGATGACGACGGGATCCGTCGCCGGTTTGACTGCGCTGCGCCAAGCGTCAGAACCCACAGGAAGATGATGCCCGATGCGCCGCGGTGCATCGAGCAGGCGGTCGCCGCGCCCACTTTATGTGAACCGGTAATATGAGTTCAAGGTTTCTTAGGTGTGTTGTCATCTCCTTGCAGAGGCATGTCTAAAACACATACCAGAACTGTCGCAGTGGCTGGTTGCCACCAAGTAAAATAACCTTTAATTGGTATTTAAAATACCAATTAAAGGTTATGACGGATCATGCGTCTGACGAGTTTCACGGATTACGGGCTTCGGGCCCTCATGCGGATGGCGAGCGACCCCGAGCGGGTGTTCTCGACGGCGGAGATCGCCGAGGAGTTCAAGGTCTCCCGCAATCACCTCAACAAGATCATACAGCGGCTTGCCCATCACGGCATTGTCGATACCCGCAGAGGGGCGGGCGGCGGAGCGATCCTTGCGCGCCCTGCTGCCGAGATCGGGCTTGGCGAGATCATTCGGCTTCTCGAAGAGGGGCAGTCTCTCGTTGAGTGCTTTTCGCCGATCGGCGATTGCAGCGTCACGCCGGTCTGTCGCCTCAAACATACACTTGCTGCTGCTGAAGCAGCCTTTCTGGCCGAGTGTGATCGCAAGACACTCGCCGACATTGCCCTGCCGGCAGAAAAGCCGGCAATTGCCTGACCAAAGGAGGCACCTCATGTTTTCCCTCAACCAACGAACGAACCGTGCCCTCGCCGGGTTCCTCGGCTTAGGGGCCGCCCTGGCCCCGATCTCGGCCTCCGCCCATGTGAAGTGGTTCGCGCCCTATATCGTCGATGCCGCGCCTGCGCCGCTCACGCGCACGTTGAGCGATCCGTATTTCTGGACCGGCATCGTCCTGGTTCTGGTCTTCTTCGTCGCCGCACGACTGATCGAGCGCAGCGCAGCCGGTACCGCCACGCTGGATGCGATGGACCGGGTGACCGATCCGCTATGGCGACATCTTGACACCTTTATGCGCATCGTCGTTGCCGGCTTCTTCGTTGCGATCTTCGCGGTCGGCGGCGTTTACCTGACGCCCGATCTGCAGACGCCCGCCGAGTGGGTCAGTTGGCTGCAGCTGCTGATCGCCGCCGGCATCGTGTCCCGCAAGACCATGCCGCTTTCGGCGGCCGGCATCATCTTCCTGTGGGTTCTGGCGCTGCGCGATTACGAGTTTTTCCATCTGCTCGACTATCTGGCGCTCGGCGTCGCGGTCGCGGGCTATCTGGTGCTTGAAAGCTCCAACCGCCCGGACTGGCGCAAGCATCGCTTCGAGCTCTTGCGTTGGGGCGTGGCGATCGCGCTGATGTGGTCAAGTCTCGAAAAATTCGCCTATCCGGAATGGTTCTATCCGCTGGTGGTCGAAAAGCCGTTCCTGACTTTCGGCATACCGCGCGATATGTTCATCCCGATGGCCGGCATTGCCGAATTCACCATGGGCTTCGGCCTGCTGGCGACGCCGCTCATCCGCAGGCTTTCGGCAATCGCGCTTTTCGTGATCTTCAATGCCGCCGTTTACCCCTTCGGGCGGATCGACCTGATCGGCCATGCGCTGATCATGGCCATCATCGTCGCCATCGCGGTCGACCACACCCGGGAGCTGCATTTCTGGGGCTGGATCCGGCGCTCGCTTGTCGGCGTCCCGCTCGGTCTTGCCTCGGCGCTGGTGATTTTCGCAACCGCCTATTGGGGCCTTCATGCCGCCTTCTTCGGCCCGGATGCGCAGACGATGGCGGAGTTGCGCACCGAACAGACCGAGATGGCGACCCACACCTTCTCGCTTGAGTACCCGCACGGGCCGATCGCTTCCCCGGATATGAGCGGGGCCGATAGCGAACAGGGGGCAGAAGCCCCGGATGCCGGCACGCTGACGGCGACCGAAGCCTATGAACGGTCGATGATGGGCATGCATGAAGAGATGATGGAAGGTCTGCGCCACGACGATCCCGACGTTGCCTTCGTGCTCGGCATGATACCGCACCACCAGGGCGCAATCGACATGGCCCGCATCCAG
Organism: Martelella mediterranea DSM 17316; assembly: GCF_002043005.1. Classification (NCBI taxonomy): domain Bacteria; kingdom Pseudomonadati; phylum Pseudomonadota; class Alphaproteobacteria; order Hyphomicrobiales; family Aurantimonadaceae; genus Martelella; species Martelella mediterranea. The sequence goes on from NZ_CP020331.1 coordinate 128,460, forward strand.
CTTGCCGCCGGGTCGGATCGCACCAATATGGCGCTGGCGCAGCATATCATTGCCGAGCAGCAGAAGGAGATCGAGGCCATGCGCGCTTGGCTGCGTCAGCGTGGCATCGAGACCGAGTAATGGGCGAGGAAGCGGGCTTGCCCCGCTCTCTCCAACTGCAAGGCGTCAAGACAATTGTGCAGGGCGCCTTGCCTCATGAGATGAGGACCATTCCGGTGAAGCAAACACAAAGCCTCAGGCGCCGGGTTTTTGTGTTTGGTGTTATTGCTGAAGCTGTCCATTTGCAAAGATGGACCAGCTAGCGACTGACAGGAGACCAGTGGTTTCGCCATACCAGCGGCTGCCGGCTTGGACCCGTTCTTGCTGGAACCGGCTTAGCGAATGCGCGTTGATTTTCTTACACACAACTGAAGGGAGCGAGCACAATGAACAGCCCTATTCGCACGCTGGTCAGGGAATATGGATGGATCCACCTTTCCCTCGGCCTTCTCGGCAATATCGGCTTCTTCGTCGGAAGCATCTTCTTCCTGCCTTCTTTGGAGCAATACAAAACGCTGGGCGTCTGGCTCTTTATCGTCGGCTCCTTTTTCATGCTGATTGGCGCGTTGGGGCGCCTGCTCGTGGATGTGACCGACAAAACGTGACGGCCGCCCACTGGCTTTCCTCCGCGCGTCGCGCCTCCATCGCCGCCGGCCCGAAAAAAACGGAACTTCGGCGATCAAAGCCTCAAGGATTTCTCAGCCAGTTGGCGCGACTGAAAAAGGCTCGATAGCCCGCCGCTTCGAGGCCGATTTTGCGCAAACGCAGAGAGGTTGCTCGATCAAATGCGCTTTCAGACGAACTGATACAGTCGCACAGGCAAGCTAGGTGTCGCGCCGCAGCGCGGGGGATCGGCTGGGACAATTGCCACATCACAGCACCCCCAATGCAATGACCGCCAACAGGATGTAGCGACCGGCCTTGGCGATTGTCACGAGAAGCAGGAAGCTCCAGGTCGGTTCGCGCAACACGCCAGCGACCACGGTCAGGGCATCGCCAACAACCGGAGCCCAACTGAGAAGAAGACTCCAGCGACCCCATCGCTGATACCAGCGTGTCGCCCGGTCAAGAGCCTTTTCGCTGACTGGAAACCATCGCCGTTGCCGGTACCGCTCGATCCAGCGTCCGAGCGCCCAGTTGACCGCGGAGCCGAGCACATTGCCAATCGTGGCGACGACAATCAGCAGGACAGGCGGTTGCTTACCAAGAACCAACAGTCCGACCAGTGCGGCTTCCGACTGGGCTGGCAGGATTGTGGCGGCGACGAACGCAACTGCGAAAAGCCCGGCTAGTGAGAACAACCCATCCACATTTCTGGTCGACGCGGGTGTGGCCGTGCACCTGGCGCTACCGTTACTAAGGCATTCAACTTACTGGCAAGCGCTGCCCTGAGCACAGCGCCAGCGTCTTTACCACAGTCACGGTCGCTTTCCGAGCGACCATTCGCACAAGACGCCCGCCGCCTCTGGAGGAAGCGGGCGATCTGATTCATTGGGCGCCGCAGCAAGCTACAGCATCGTCTGAGCGCCCCATCTACCGAGGTGCCCGTTGGAACCTCTGCCCGAACCGTTTCAGATCGGTCCTTCGTAGTCCAGGTAGGCCATCATGCCGCTCGCCATATGATAGAGGTGATGGCAGTGGAAGGGCCAGCGGCCGGGGTTGTCGGCGGTGAACGCGATATCGACCTTTGCCATCGGCGGCACATAGACCGTGTCGCGCAATGCCCCGTCCATCGCCTCGCCGTTGATGGCGACGACCTGGAAGTGATGGCCATGCAGATGCATTGGATGTCCCATCATCGACATGTTGGTCATGGAAAGCCGGATGCGATCGCCGCGGCGCGCGCGCAACCGGTCCGCGCCGCCGATCCTCCAGTCATAGCCGGACATGCTGCCGGAAAGGACGAGGTCATTGCTACGGGTTGTGGAGCCGGTTTCTGAAGCGGAAAGGCCGCGAAGCCGGCTTTCCAGCGTGAGATCCAGCACTGGGCCGTCTTGCGCCCCGAAGCCTGATACCCTGGTAACGGTCGCGCCGCGCGTCGCCAGGATGATGCCGGTCCGTTCGCGCGCGCCTTCGCGCAGCGCCAGAACCGGAAAGGCCCCGCCTTCGGCCGGAACGTCGAGCATGATGTCGAGGCGCTGCCCCATCGAAATCCCGAAGCGGGCGCCGGAAACAGGCTGGACCGGCTGACCGTCGACGGCCACCAGGCGGCCGGGAAGCGTGCCGGCGTCGATGGTGAAGTTGGTGGCGGCGGCGCCGTTGATGACGCGCAGGCGCACCCGGCCGCCCTTGTCGACGGCAAACACCTCCGGATCGTCCAGCGTCCGGTCATTGGCGAGGTAGGCATCGTAGTCGATGTCGTTCAGGTCCATCTGCATTCCGGGCATCGCCATGCCGGACATCGCCGTGCCGGGCATCGCCATGCCGGGCATCGCCATGCCCGACATGTTCTGCCCCTGCATCATCATGGCCTGGCCGCCCGTCATCCCGCCATGGCCGCTTCCGCCTTTCGTCAGGTCGGCGAGCAATTCCTCGGGCGAACGGAACGAGAAGTCGTGGAGCAGGATGACGACGTCCTGGACATCGACCTTTCTGTCTTCCTCCGAAAGGATGATCAGCGGCGCTGCCAGCAGGCTCTGTTCCTGAAGCGTATGGGCGTGCATCCAGTGCGTGCCGCCGGCGGCGAGCGGGAAAGTGTAGCGGCGTTCTTCCCCCGGTGCGATCATCGGCGCCGGATTGTCGGGCACGCCGTCCATCTCCCATGGCGGCGTCAGCCCGTGCCAGTGAACGAGCGTCGCCTCGTTGCTGTTGTTTGCTAGGCGCACATCGAACGGGCGTTCCCCCTCAAGGGTGAGGCCGGGCTTGCCGCCGGGCCCGGTAAGGCCGAAGACGCTGGCAGGCTGACCGTTCACCTCGATCGTGCGGTTGGTGATCTGAAGGTCGATGGGCGTCTGCTGCGCCCGCGCGGGGCTGGCCCAGGCGATAGGCAGGCCGGGTCCGAAGGCTGCCGCGCCAAGCGCGAGCCTCTGCATGAATTGTCTGCGATACATGATCGTTCTCCCGATGGCCGGTCATCGGACCGGCATTGTCACATGAAGGATGGCCGGCATGGCCGGCAGTTCATGCGAGGGTCCGGGGAGGTTCGAAATCGGGAGGGACGGGATGACCTTTGAGGGGGGCGGAGAGATCGAGGAAGGTGACGTCCCTGACAACAGCAGCCGGAGGGCCCGACGGCTGCACGGGCGGGATGCCGGCCTGCAGGCTGCAAACCGCAAGGCAGCAGTCTTTCATGAGGTGTCGATCGCTCCGGTGGTCCATGTCATGCAGGGCGCCGGCGGGCTGCGCCTGGGTGATTGCGGTTTCGGGCGAGGTTGCGCAATGCGTGGCGGCGCTCGCCGCGGAGGGCGAAAGCACGCCGAGAAGCATGGCCGTGACAATGCACAGCACCTTCACCGCCGCTCTCATTGTCCGCATGTATCCCATGTCCAATCCATTCGCCGTGCGCCGGAATGCCTCTGCACGCCGACGATCCGCGGACAGTGCCGGGCGATCATGGCCGATCTTGGGCCGTGTCGCGGCGTGCTGCGGGTCCTGATGCATAAGCCGTCCTAAAGCTTCGTCGCCCGCAACCTCAGCGCATTGCCGATGACCGAGACCGAGGACAGGCTCATCGCCGCGGCCGCGACGATCGGCGACAGCAACAGGCCGAAGAAGGGATAGAGGATCCCGGCGGCAAGCGGCACGCCCGCGGTGTTGTAGACGAACGCGAAGAACAGGTTCTGGCGGATATTGTCCATCGTCGCCTCCGCAAGGTGACGGGCTCGGACGATGCCGGTCAGGTCGCCCTTGACCAGGGTGATGCCGGCGCTTTCGACCGCGACATCCGCGCCGGTGCCCATGGCGATCCCGACATCAGCGGCCGCGAGCGCCGGCGCATCGTTGACCCCGTCGCCGGCCATGGCGACCGCGTGGCCGTCGCGGCGCAGGCGCTCGATCAGGTCGTGCTTGTCCTGCGGGCTCACCCCGGCATGGACCTCGTCGATCCCGAGTGTCCGCGCCACGGCTTTCGCGGTTGCCTCGGCATCCCCTGTTGCCATCACGATACGCATGCCCGCTTCGTGCAGCGCGCGGATCGCATCCGGCGTGGTGTCCTTGATGCGGTCGGCGACGGCAACAATTCCGGCAGCATGGCCATCGATGGCGACGAACATCGCTGTCTTGCCCTCGCCCTGAAGCGTGGCGACCCGTTCCCGCAAGACGCTGACATCGATGCCTTCCGCCTCCATCAGCGCGGCGTTTCCGAGCGCCGCCTTGCGTCCGTCAACCGTCCCGGTCACGCCCTGACCGGTGATGGCGTCGAAATCGCGGCTTTCGCGTTCCGGCGCTTCCACCTCCCGTGCGCCGGCGACGATCGCTTCGGCGAGAGGATGCTCCGAGCCGCGCTCCAGCGCTGCCGCAATCGAAAGCAGGTCCATGCGGTCGCAGCCGTCCTGCGGTTCGGCATCGGTGAGCGCGGGTTTGCCCTCCGTCAGCGTGCCGGTCTTGTCGACCACCAGCACGTCGACCTTCGAAAAGCGTTCCAGCGCCTCTGCGTCGCGGATCAGCACGCCCGCATTCGCGCCGCGCCCGGTGGCGACCATGATCGACATCGGGGTTGCAAGTCCCAGCGCGCAGGGGCAGGCGATGATCAGCACCGAAACCGCCGCGACGAAGGCATAGGAGAGGGCGGGCGAGGGGCCGAATGCCAGCCATGCCAGAAAGGCGATCGCCGCGACGGCCACGACGGCCGGCACGAAATAGGCTGCCACCCGGTCCGCCATCGCCTGGATCGGCGCCCGAGACCGCTGCGCCTTCGAAACCATGTCGACGATCCGGGAGAGCGTCGTCTCCGCGCCGACGCTTTCTGCGCGCATCAGGAAGCTGCCGTTCTTGTTGAGCGTCCCGCCGGTCACCGGCTCGCCCTCGCTCTTTTCCACCGGAACCGGCTCGCCGGTGATCATGCTTTCATCGACTGAGGAGCGGCCCTCGGTGACGACGCCGTCAACCGGCACGCTTTCGCCGGGGCGCACGCGCAGCACGTCGCCCGCCTGCAGCGTTTCGACGGGCACGTCCTCCTCGCCGCCATTGGTGACCTTGCGCGCGGTCTTCGGCGCGAGATCCAGAAGCGCCCGGATCGCATCGCCCGTCCGTTCACGCGCGGCAAGCTCCATCACCTGACCGATCAGCACCAGCACGAGAATGACGGCAGCGGCTTCAAAGTAGACCGGGGCCATGCCCATGGGGTCGCGCATCGCCGCGGGAAACAGCCCGGGCGCGACAAGCGAGACGACGGAGAAAAGATAGGCCGCCCCGGTTCCGAGCGCGATCAGCATCCACATGTTGGGGCTTTTGTTGACGATCGACGACCAGCCGCGCTGGAAGAACGGCCAGCAGATCACCATGACGGGCGTCGCCAGCGCGAATTGCAGCCAGCCGAACAGCGTGTGGCCGAACCAGTCCTCGAAGGGTAGTCCCAGATGGCTGCCCATTTCGAGCACGAAGACGGCAAGCGCCAGCGGCGCGGCAATCATCAGTCTTCGCTTGAAATCGACATATTCGGGATTGGGGCCAGCATCCACGGAAGGCGTCATCGGCTCCAGCGCCATGCCGCATTTCGGGCAATTGCCGGGGTGATCGCGCACGATCTCGGGATGCATCGGGCAGGTATAGAGCGTGCCCTCAGGCTGCGCTTCGGCCTCGACGTGCCCGGCGGCAAAGCGCTCCGGATCCGCCTCGAACTTCGCCTGGCAGCCGCCGGAGCAGAAGTAATAGCTTTCGCCGCCGTGCTTCGCCATGTGGCGCGCGCTGGCGCGGTCGACCGTCATGCCGCAGACCGGATCCTGAGCACTCAGATAGGCCGTCGGGTCTGCCGCGAAGCGATCTCGGCATTTTTCCGAGCAGAAATGAAACAGGCTATGTTCATGCTTGGCAGTCGGCTTCCCGGCGTCCGGTTCGACCGTCATCCCGCAGACCGGATCGCGCGTTACAGTCGCACTCACAGCATGTCCGTCGTTGCCGGATCCTGACCAGTGGTTGGTGTGCGAATGCTGCATTGTGTGGCCTCCTGATGATGTCGGTTTTCCACAATATGATCCTTCCAGCAACTGGAAGGTCAAGGCCGGTGATGCAGGTCTGGTGAACGTAGGGCCTTGTGGACCTCTTCCGGTGACTGCAGGTTTCCAGATTGCCACGGCGACAGCTTAAGGCGTGAAGCCCATCATCGAACATTTCAGAGTGATTTGATCCAACCAGACATTTTCCGTCGGCGAAACGCAACGCTATGGGTGACGATGACGGGGTGGTCTCCCGACCAGGGAATTACGAACCGCCGCGACCCTCTGACCCCGGTGATGTCAGGTTAACGGAGGCGAGTTCGGATTCGACCGGCTCGAAGTGATCATGCGGCGATCCCGGCCATGCCCTTCCAATGTGCGAGCGCCCTGAGACGATGCAGGTGGACGTCGATGGCGGTCTTTTTCAGGTGGGTTGGGACGAAGAGATTTCGGACTGCGGAGAAGACGCTGGTGAAACGTTGCACTGCGCCTGCCGAACGGAACCGCTGCATCACCCGCTCCCGTTTTCGCAGCGGCAGGTGCGAGTTTTCGGCTCGATTGTTCAACCCCTTGTGCGATCAATGCTCGACCGCCGGCATGATCTGGCGCCTCGCAGCACCATAGGAGCCAAGCTTGTCTGTGACGATACACTTGGGTACGCCTCCCTGCTTCGACATCAGCCGGATCAACAGACGTTTGGCAGCCTTGGTGTTCCGGCGTACCTGGACGATCTCGTCGAGCACATAGCCGTACTGGTCGACGGCCCGCCAGAGCCAGTGTTTGCGGCCGCCGATTGTCACCGCGACCTCGTCCAGGTGCCATACATCCGTTGGGTTCGGCGCATTGCGGCGCAAGCGGCGAGCATAGACTGGCCCGAACTTCTTTGCCCAGCAGCGGATCGTCTCATAGGAAACGATGATACCGCGCTCCAACAGCATCTCCTCTACCAGACGCAGGCTCAGTGGAAACCGGAAATACAGCCAGACCGCATGGGCGATCATAGATGATGGGAAACGATGGCGCTTGTAGCTGACAGGACTTTGGCTCATGACCGCTAGATATCTGCAAATCTTTCAGCTTCGGTTAACCTGACATCACCCCGGCGATGGGCCAGGGAATTTCAATCCCCCTCTCGTCCAGCCATGCCGTTTTGTCGTAAACCGCGTGCAGGAGGCAAAGGCCAACAGACGTTCTGGACGGGGCTTCCAATGACAAATGGAAGCCGGCGACCATTCTGGTGCAAACATCGATAGCAATTGTCAGCACTGGCCGTCCGATGGGCTGACGATACTGTTCATCGACAACGATGACATCGACGATTGTGTGGTCGATCTGCCAAAGAGCGTTCGGCTTGGCAACAGATAACTGGCCAGGACTTGGCGTTGATGCAGCTTCGATCTCTCGTTCCCCGCGCTTGCGGGCCGCGGAAATCGGGATCAGTTCCGAAACTCTCCGTTGCACTGTTCTACGGGCCGGAGCAGACAGGCCCTCTGCAAGGCAGACTTCCCGGATTCGTCGTAATAGTGCAGCAAAGCTCGGCCTTTCCTTCTTGAGCCAGAAGTCATCCACTTGTTCGGCAATAACCCGCTCCGTTCTCGGGTACAGACGGGTCACGCCTTCCTTCGTCCCGCGTTTTTTGGGTTTGAGGCTTGAGATGCGCTGCGTTTTTCTAAACCGCGCAACGAGCCGAAATAACGTCGAGTGCGGAATACCATATTCTTCACGTGCCTCTGCGACCACCTCAGCAGTTACCGTTCCACCGCTACGGCGCAAAAGATCTCGAAGGAATTCTTGTGGATCGTCGTCCCCAGTGTCTTGGCCGTTTTCGGGGGCTTCGAGGGATGAAATCATACGCCGACATTACGGTCGATCGACCGGTCGATTGACCTGCCACTGAGTTTTCATCGGGCTGCGATTAGAACCTGGGCGGTTTTGGGATACGCCAAATGGCGCGGTGTAAGCAACCGGCGGAAACGCGAAGCTTCCATATTGCGTAGCGTTGGAGCCGGTTGCGGTGATGGTTTCGGCATAGCCTGCCGGGGTCTGGTATCCGAGCGATGAGTGCGGTCGGAAATGGCTGAAATCATCTACCCATTCAGCAATGACGCTTCGGGCATGGTCGAGGCCGAAGAGCAGGCTTTCATTGAGCAGTTCGTCGCGCATCCGACCATTGACACTCTCGACATAGCCGTTTTGCATCGGCTTTCCAGGTGCGATGTAGTGCCACTCGACATTGTGATCCTTGGACCAGGCGAGGATGGCATTCGAGGTGAATTCCGTGCCGTTGTCTGAGACAATCATGCCGGGCTTGCCGCGCCGCTCGATCAGCGTTGTCAATTCTCGTGCGACACGGCGACCAGAGATCGACGTATCAGGAATTGCTGCCAGGCATTCGCGCGTCACGTCATCGACGATGTTGAGCACGCGGAAGCGTCTGCCGCAGGCGAACTGATCGTGGACGAAATCCAGCGACCAGCGGGCATTTGCCTGTGCTTCGACGAGGATCGGCGCACGCGTTCCGACAGCACGCCTCCTGGCTTTGCGCTTGCGCACGGAAAGACCTTCCTCCCGATACAGTCGGTAGATGTGATTGACGCCGGACGGCTCTCCATCACGCCGAAGCAAAATGAACAGCCGTCGGTATCCGAAACGCTGCCGCTCATTCGCGAGATCGCGCAGCTTCGTTCGCAGTTCGACCTCCGGCGGTCGGCAAGACCGATACCGAACCGTCTTGCGGTCGGCGGAAATGATTTGGCAGGCCCGCCGTTCCGAAAGACCCATGGAGGCCTTCAGATGCGCAACGGCTTCACGCTTGGCGACGGGCCCTACCATTTTTTTGCTAGAAGCTCACGAAGCGCGGCTGTGTCCATCATCTGCTCGGCGAGCAGCTTCTTCAGCTTGGCATTCTCGTCTTCTAGCGCCTTCAATCGCTTGGCCTCGGACACTTCAATGCCGCCAAATTTGGCTTTCCAGTTATAAAACGTCGCTTCTGAGGCTGCGCGTGCCACCCCAGGAGGCGTCGATGGCGAAGATTTCAAGCGCATCCCGGGCCGCGGCGATATGCGGTATGACTGCTGCGCAGAACACCACGCTGAATACGCCGCTCGACCCGAGAAATTCGCGCTTCCATAGCGCGTGGCCGGGAAAGCTCTCAAGGGCGGGATGCAGGACCGCGTCGACCAGACGATGGCGAAGGTGTCAAGCCACTTTTCCCGCGCGGGATGATCGGCGCGCCATTCCAGCGGCTAACGTCAGTCCAGATAGCCCAACGCCGCTGCAAGGGTGATTTGCACCAGCCTCGCGTGGCGGGGATCCGGAATGTCTGGTTCAAAGGCGGCGAGGGCGCGTGTGATTTTGCCGCGCTGATGCGCCAGCCAACGCTCGGAGGTCTGACCGGGCTCGCGGAACCGGTTTTCGTGACTGACCAGCAGTGCGATGTCGGTGATCCGGTCCGCCAGCCGCGTCCGGATCAGCGCCCGAAACCGCTCCAGCCCGGCCCGGGTCAACAGCGATGTCGGTGAACAATTCGATATCGAGGATCGTATCATGATCGAACAGACCGTCGAGCAAATAGACATGCTCCGCGCCCATTCATTGGACCGCCGGATGTTGGATTTTTCCCGCTCTGGCAGTGCACCCTGAAACGTCGGTGATTATCTGCCCACGGATTTGCCGCGGATCCAAACATCCTCGAGCGTAAGGTCGGGAGCTAGAACGACGAAATCGGCCATGGCATTTTTTGCGATTCGGCCTCGTTCTCGCAGTCCAAGATAATCCGCTGCAACGGTCGAGCATCGTCTAGCCGCTTCTGACGGCTCGAGACCGATTTCGATGAAATTCTGAAACGCCTGCAACATGGTGAGGCAGGAACCGGCGAGCGTGCCGTCTGCAAGGCGCAGGCCGTTTCCGCATTTGTGTGCTGTCACTTCGCCGAAGGGGTAAGTCCCGTCCGGTGCTCCCGTGGCGCGCGACGCATCTGTCACAGCATAAAGGCCTGGGATCGCGCGCAAAGCGACGCGCATCGCGCCGGGATGGACATGCATGAGGTCGGGGATGATTTCGGCATTGTCCGCATGTGCGAGCGCCGCGCCGGCGAGACCCGGGGCGCGGTGATGCAGCGCCGACATCGCATTGAAGAGATGCGTGGCGCCGCTTGCTCCGTGACGGAACGCCCGTTCGGCGGTTTCATACTGGCAGGGACTGTGACCGAGCTGCGCGCGAATGCCCCGTTCGCGAGCAATGCTCAGCAGAATCTCAGCCTCGTCGGCCTCCGGCGCAAAGGTAATAACCTTGATTGGGGCGCATGACATAAGGTCATCGAGAAAGGCGCGGTCGACCTTTCGGGTCTGCGGCGGCTGGGCGCCCAGCATCTCGGCGCTGATGAAGGGGCCCTCCAGATGTACCCCGAGAATCGTGGCGCTGTCCAAGCCGGGGTCGGCCATGACCTCGGCAACCGCCAGTAAGGCCTTGCGGAGCGTTTCGGGCTCCGCCGTCATGGTCGTCGCCAGCATCGCCGTTGTGCCGGATTGAGCGTGGAAACCGGCGATTCGCCGGGCCGCAAGGCTGCCATCCATGATGTCGTCGCCGTTGCCGCCGTGACAATGAAGGTCGATGAATCCAGGAACGATCAACGGACCGTCGTTGCCGACGGTCGTGCTGATGTCAGTGATCCGGCCGTTCTCGACCGTGATGCGGCCGAAAATCGGTCCGCTTTCCGTTAGGATTCGGCCTGCAAGAGCGGTCATGAGAATCTCCGAATGACGTATTGATTATTATGATATGTTGTTATAACCTATTTTTCGTTGACCGGAAGCGGTCGCGGATAAAAAGGGGAATTTTTGATGTTGAGAAGAGCCTGTCTCATCCCGGCTGTCGTCGCCATGGCTGCCGCCGGAAGCGCTGCCGCCGCGCCTGTTGAAGTAACATATCTCACCCATTGGTCGCCGGACACCGTTTCATTGCTTGAGGACGCTGCTGCGGCCTACAGCGCGGAAAACCCGGACGTGTCGATCGTTGTCCGCGCAGTGCCGTTCGGCGATCTCCTGACGACAATCCGATCGCAAGGCGGCGGCGCCGGCCCGACGATCTCAGGCATTTATGACCTGTGGCTGCCGGAACTGGTTCGCGACGGTCTTGTTGCGCCCGCGCCGGAGACGGTCTCGCAAGATGTGCGTTCGGCCTGGCCGGCAGGGGTCGCTGCCGCAGCTCAGGTCGACGGCACGGTCTATGGCATCCCCAATGAGATCAACGTCTATGCGCTCAACTACAACAAGGCGCTTTTCGAGGCGGCCGGCATCGACGCGCCGCCAGCGACCTGGGACGAGCTTCTGACAGACGCCGAGGCGCTGACGGACGCGCAGAACGGCCAGCAGGGCTTTGGTCTCATCAACTCGTGGTCCTCCGGCGTGGTTCACCCCTTCGCGTCGCTGCTCGTGTCCAATGGCGGCGCGCTTGTCGTCGACGGCAAGCCAGCGCTTGATACGACCGAAGCCGGCGAGACCTTCGCGCTCTATCAGACCTTGACCGAGAACGGCTGGTCTGTGCCGCAGATGGGGACCGCCGATGCCAATACGACAGGCCCCTATCTCGACAACTTCGTCTCCGGCAAGACCGCCATGATCATCATGGCCAACTGGTGGGAAAGCGCGCTGAAGGGCGGCATGGGCGACGCTTTCCAGAACATCGCCACGGCTGGCATACCGGTTGGCCCTTCGGGCACCGAAACAAGCTCGATCTCCTATTCCTGGCTCACCGTCGTCAACGCCAAGGCGAGTGCTGACGAGCAGGCCGCGGCCTGGGACTTTCTGTCATGGCTCAACGGCGAGGGCACCGGCCAGAACGGCGCATCGGCGATGTCCGATATCCTGATGTCGATGGGCATCCTTCCGTCGCGCGGCTCGGATGTGGCCGCAAACGAGAGCGCGCTCGGGCGGCCGTTCCTCGAAGGCTATCTCGACGTTCTGGGCAATGCGCAGGCCTTTCCCGTCGTGCTCGGCGGCCAGGAGTTCACCGAAGCGCTGCAGCAGGTCATCGAGACGCTGGAATATGGTCAGGTCGATGCTCGGGAGGCTCAGGCCAACGCTCAGGCCGATGCTGCATCCATTCTTGAACGGGCGGCGCGCTGATCGCCTGTTGACATGCCGCGCCGCGAAAAGTCTGCGGCGCGGCAAACTTCTCACCGGCGAGCCGAGACCGGCTCGCCTAAAGGCCGCAAGGCCGGAAACAGATACTGCAGGCGATAATGCGAGCAGCCCGGACCTTCAACCTTTCCATCATGCTTGGGCCAGCTACAGCCCTGATCGGCGTGTTCATTCTTGTGCCCATGGTGCTGACCGTCTGGCTTTCGTTCCATGAATGGTCATCGCAAACGCCGTTCTCCAGCGCCCGGTTCGTTGGCCTTAGAAACTATCAGGATCTGTTTGGACCAATCTCGGTTGGCCGCGATTTTCGCCGGGCCTTCTTCAATACGGCGATTTACACCTGCGTCTCCGTGCTCGCGTTGCTGCCGCTTTCGGTCATGCTCGGCCTTCTTGTTCACCAGAAGCGTGCGGCCGGCGGCCAGATGTTGCGCACTGTGCTGTTCGCGACCTACATGGTTCCGATGATCGCGGTCGCGCTCGTCTGGTCCAAGCTCTACTCGCCCAGCGAGGGGCCGATCAACCAGATCCTCGGCTGGTTTGGCCTTGGCCCGCAGCCGTGGCTTTCCTCGCCTTCCACCGCGCTCTATGCGCTTGTCATACTCAATGTCTGGCAGCAGGTTGGCTACTTCACCGTCCTCGCCATCGCCGGGCTCACGCAGATCCCCAAGACGCTTCATGAGGCTGCCCGCATCGATGGCGCCAATCCGGTCCAGTCCTTCTTCGGAGTGACGCTGCCGCTGTTGCGCCGGACGCTGCTTTTTTCCGCCGTGATCGCCGTCATCAACGCCGTGCAGGTTTTCGAACCCGTTGCGCTGATCACGCAGGGCGGGCCCGCCGGCTCCACCAACGTGCTCACCTACCACATTCGCCGGGTCGGCATCGAGCGGGCACAGGGCGGAATGGGCTCGGCCATGGCGGTCATGCTGATGTTGTCCCTGATCGTCGCGATCTTCGCGATCTTCGCAATGAACCGCAAGGCGGAGGAGCAGTGATGACCAGATCCGGATCCCTGGAACGAGCGCTCTTGACGGCGCTCATCCTGACAATCGCCGTCATCGCCGCCTTTCCCATTGTGTGGATGGTGCTGTCGAGCCTCAAGACGCCGCAGGAAAGCATGCAGGTTCCGCCGGTCTGGCTGCCCCGCACTCCGAATTTCTCCGCCTTTAGCGAGGTTTCCGATGTGATCGGCGCCGGTCGGTCGATGATGAACTCCGCCATCATCGCCACCGTCGCAACGGCGGGCATCCTGATAACCTCGCTGATGGCCGGCTATGCTTTCGCCAAATATCGGTTCCGCGGCCGCAGCATTCTGTTTGCCCTTCTGGTCGGCACCATGTTTCTGCCGCCGATCGTGACCCTCATTCCGCTTTACAGGCTGATTAGCGAAATAGGCTTCAACGGTTCGCTGGTGGGCGTCATTCTGCCGAACCTCGCCAACGCGTTCGGAATATTCCTGATGCGCCAGTTCATCGCCGGCGTTCCCGATGACCTTTTGGATGCCGCGCGCGTTGACGGCGCCTCGGAGATCAGGATCGTCTTCTCCGTCGTCGCTCCGGCCGTTGCGCCGGCGATTGCGGCGCTCACCCTGTTTGCCTTCGTCTATCAGTGGAACACTTATCTCTGGCCGCTGACCGTGCTGCAGGGCAATACCGACAACTATCCGATCGTGCTCAGCCTCGGGCGGCTTTTAAGCTACAATCGCGGCGCCATGAATACAGGCCTCGTCATGGCGGGCGCGACGCTTGCCGTGCTGCCGCCGCTGTTCCTGTTCGTTTTCCTGCAGAAATTCTTCGTCGACAGTATTGTCAGTTCGGGGGTGAAGGGATGAGCCGCGTACTTGCGATCGACCTTGGGGGAACCAATCTGCGAGCTGGCCTGGCGGAGGCCGGCAGGATCAGCCTCGATTGCCTCCCGGAAATCCTGGCGCGCGCGCCGGCGCCCTCTTCTCTTTCGGCGTTCATAGATGTGGTCGCGCCTCTGGCCGCGCGCGATGATGTGGCAGCCGTCGGCATCGCCATTCCGGGTCTCGTTTCGGCAACGCGGTGCCGCTGGGTTCCGAACCTGCCCTGGCTCGACGGCATCGATCTTCAGTCGCTCTTTCCCGCAAAGCCGGTATTTGCGGGAAATGATGCGCAGTTCTCGCTGGTCGCGGAGGCTGCGGCGGGCGCTGCCCGGAGCGCCTCAAACGCCATTCTTCTGGCGATCGGGACCGGTATCGGATCCGCGCTGCTTGCCGACGGCCGCGTGGTGCGCGGCGATGGCGGGGCGGCGGTCTCTTTCGGTTGGGCCTGTGCCGATCTTGAGGCTGCCGGCTACGAACGCCATGGCTGGCTTGAACGGCAGGCTTCGGGCACGGCGCTCGACCAGGCCGCGCGCTCGATCGGTCTGTCCGATGGCAAGGCGCTTGCGGATGCCGCAAGAGACGGAGCGCCACAGGCGCTCAGGGCCATTACCGCCGCTGCTGAAGCCCTTGCGACAGCCCTTTCGGGCGCTGTTGCGCTGACCGGCAGCAGGCGTGTTGTGGTCGCTGGCGGCGTTTCCGCGTCGATGGATGTTCTTGGGCCGGCGCTCGTCAAGCGCCTCCACCTGCTGCTTCCGCCCCACCTTCGCGATACCGTGGTGACCTCCGGAAGCTTTGGCGAGTCGGCGGCGCTTTGCGGCGCGGCGCTCGCTGCACGCAATCACCCAGCATGGGATGACAGAAAATGACCACTGAACTGCCGATCCGCAAACCCAACCGCAATCGACCAGAGCCATTGTGGCACCAGACGGAGCAGGCCCTCAGGGCGCTCATCGTTCAGGGTGACTGGAAGGATGGCGAGCAATTGCCAAACGAAACCAAGCTGACCGATATGCTCGGCGTCAGCCGGATCACCCTGCGCCACGCGCTGCGGCGCCTCGAGGAGGCAGGGCTTTTGCGCAGGGAGCATGGCCGCGGCACCTTCGTGCGGCGTTCGACCATCGTTGCCGGCATTCGCGGGCTTACAAGCTTTACCGATGAAATGGCCAATCTTGGCGAGACCATAGGCACGAGGGCCACGGAAGCCATCGAGATGCCTGCGGACGAGGAAGTGGCCGAGGCGCTGCAGCTGCAGCCCGGCGACCAGGTGATCAGGCTTCGCCGTCTGCGGCTCGGCAACGGCAATCCGATGGGCATACAAACCGCCTATCTCCCCACCGCTCGCGTTCCCGGCCTTCTGCCAATAACGGGCGAACTGCCCTCACTCTACAATCTCCTGCGCGACCGCTACGGCATCGTGCCGACGGAGGCCGAGGAGCTTTACCGGGTCGGAACGATCCTTCCGGAGGATGCCGCGCTTCTGGAACAGCCCGCCGGGAGCCCGGCCTTCATCGTGCGCAGAACTACGTTCGACGCTCATGGCCCCTTCGAACATGTGCAATCCACCATGCGGGCGGACCGATACGAAATCCGCTCGAAACTCTTCTACTGACCAAAGGAAAGGCAGAATTCAATGTCGCTTTATATCTCCCGTCTCACTGCGCTCGCGAACGAGGCCGCTGAAGTCAACGAGGAAAGCCTGGACAAGGCCGCCGCGTTGATGGCCGAGACCGCTGCGGCGGGCGGCCTGATCCATCTCTATGGTTCCGGGCATTCCGTATTGCCGGCCCAGGAGACATTTCCCCGTTACGGCTCCTTCATCGCCTTTCATCCGCTGACCGATCCGCGCGTGATGTGGCACAATGTTCTTGGCGCCGGCGGCGTGCGCGAACTGCTTTGGCTCGAGCGCACCGAAGGTTATGCGGAGAAATTCCTCGATCATCAGCCGATCAACGACGGCGATACGCTGGTTGTGTTCGGCCATAGCGGCACCAACGCCTCTGGAATCGACACCGCGCTCTACTGCAAGAAGCGCGGCGTCAAGGTCATCGCCATCAACTCTTCTTTCAACAGAAACAAGAAGTCCAAGCATTCCTCCGGCAAGCTTCTCGCAGACACCGCCGATGTCGCCATCGACACCCGTTCTCCGGTTGAGGACGCGATCGTGCCGATCGATGGCTGGAGCCGTCCGGTTTCCGGGTCGTCAACTGTTCTGGCCATGATCCTGATGCACGAACTCGTTGCGCGCACGGCTGAAAAGCTCGCCGAGAAGGGGATCGAGCTCCCGGTCTTCGCGTCGCCGACGATCGAGGGCGTGACGCTCAACGACACCGACGAAATCTATGGTCAGTACAAGGAACGACTGATCGAGGCCCAGTCGAAGCACTTGCCGTTCTTCAAAGAGCGGATGAGCGGCAAGGCCTGATCGGCGGGGTTGGAGCGTCGTGCGAAAAAGTGGAATCCGGTTTTTCGTTAACCCGACTCGTCAAAATAAAGGATCTAAAGCATCGGGCGATGCCGATTAATCGCCCGGTGCTTTAGCCGCCAAGGAGCGCGGCGCAATGCCGCGCTCCTTGTTCAAAACAATGTGGAAGTGACAAATGGCCGAAGTGACGCTGCAAAAGGTCGCCAAATCCTATGGCGATGTCGATGTCCTGAGCAATATCGATCTCTCGATCGCCGATGGCGAATTCTGCGTTTTCGTCGGTCCGTCCGGCTGTGGCAAGTCAACGCTTCTGCGCATGATCGCGGGCCTGGAGGATATCAGCAGCGGCACGCTCACCATTGGCGGCAGAGTGGTCAACCGGCTTTCGCCGAAGGAGCGCGGCATCGCCATGGTATTCCAATCCTATGCGCTCTATCCGCATCGCACGGTGAGGGGCAATATGGAGTTCGGCCTGAAGCTTTCGCGGATGTCGGCCGAGGAGCGAGCCGAACGGATCGCGCGCGCTTCCAGGATGCTGCAGATCGAACATCTGCTTGATCGACGGCCCTCCCAGCTTTCCGGCGGGCAGCGACAACGTGTCGCCATCGGTCGGGCGATTGTGCGCGACCCTTCGGTCTTTTTGTTCGACGAGCCTCTTTCCAATCTTGACGCCGCGCTCAGGGTCAGCACCAGACGCGAAATCGCCGACCTTCACCGCAAGCTCGGCACGACCATGATCTATGTAACGCATGACCAGGTCGAAGCCATGACGCTTGCCGACCGTATCGTGGTGCTCAACGAAAAATCGGTGCAGCAGGTCGGCACGCCCATGGAGCTCTACCATCGACCGGGTAACATCTTCGTCGCGAGGTTCATCGGTTCGCCTAAAATGAATATCTTCCAGGCCGTGGTGAAGGGCAGCGACGGCAAGTCCCTGTCACTGGAGATCGAAGGTCTCGGCGCCCTTGTCGTACCCGGGAACCGCCGCGACGTTTCCGAAGGCGCGCCTGTTTTTGTCGGGCTGCGTCCGGAGCATATCACCCTGGAACCGGCCGAAAGCGGGTTCACGGGTCAGGTGGCCGCAGTGGAGCAACTCGGCGACGAAACCCTCGTCGAGCTCAGACCCGCTGTCGGCGAGCCGATCATGGTCAAGGCGGGCGCCAGCGACATGCCGCGCTATGGCGAAGAGGTCGCCTTCAGGGTTGACAGCAGTGCCGTCCACCTGTTCGACAAGGACGGTTTGGCTATTCAGCAACCATTCCGAGATCCGGTTTCCTCGGCATTCTGAGAACGTGCGGCTTTTCGCTGCCGGAAACAGTCGAACCCCTAGAGCGGTTCAAAAGGCAGATGGCCTCAGGCAATCCTGACCTCGTCATTTCCGGTTGAGTGCAACGCGGCATATCGGGCCTCCAGTGTCGCCGTATCGGTGACATCGCCGAAGAACAGGTAGAAATTGACCAGCGCGGCAGCATGTTCGTCGTCGCGCAGGCTTGCGCAGGCATCATGAACCATTGTCGTGCGGTAGTTCAGCATCATCGCGTCACGCGCGGAGGATTCGCAGCAAGCATTGGTCATCGTTCCTGCGATCACGACGGCCTCGATGCCGCGGGCCCGGAGAATGCCGTCAAGATCGGACGCGCCCTGAATGAAGGCGCTGTACCGGGTCTTGCCGACGACGATGTCGTCCTTGCGAACGTCGAGCCCGGGCCAAAGGGCCGACCCCTCGGACTCTTCGGCAAGCGCTGCCGAACGCGCGGCGAAACGCTCTGGCGTCAATAGGGTGCGGTGAAAATGCGGCAGGGTCAGCAGAGCTCCTTCTGAAAACAACGTCCGCACCCAAACGACCAATCCCCCAGCGCCGCGCAGCGACGCGGCAAGCCGATTGATGGCTGGAACGATTTCACGCGCCGGAGGGGTTTCACCGCCAGCCCCCGGGGCCAGAAAATGGTTCTGCATGTCGATTACCACAAGCGCGGTCTTGTCGGCGGGTACCATGTGATGGACAACCGGCGCGGCCTGCCGGGCAAGAACCCGGTCCGTGGCCCATTGCGGCATTTCAAATTTGTGCATGCATGCTCTCCTTTTGTGCAGTTGCACCATCGGGGTGATCAAAATCCTGCCACGATTGGCGGTCGCCCGAGCATGGCATCGCGTCAGTATATTGTATACAGTACACCAAAAACAAAAAAGTCGGAAGTGGCATGTCTCTTGCATTGCCGAAACCGGGCGCCGATTGCGCTGAACTATACCAGAAAGGGAATGGCAATGAGCATCCGTAATATCGTAGCTGGCGCATTTTGCGTTGCAGCAATGGCTGTCGCGCCACACGGCGCTTCCGCTGAACCAGTGGAGAAGATTGCGTTCATGGAGGTCATCCACTCGCTGTTTTATTCACCGCTCTATGCGGCATTGGGGCTCGGCTACTTCGAGGACGAAGGACTTGAGTTCGATCTCGTCGCTGCCCAGGGTAGCGACAAGGCGACCGCCGCCTTGATTTCCGGAAACGCCGATATCGTCCTCGCCGGCCCGGAAACCGCTGTCTATATCGAAGGCGGACAATCGCCGGAGAAAATCCGCATCTTTGCGGGGCTGACGGCCACTGACGGCTCCTTCCTCGTCGGTCGCGAACCCGATGACGCCTTTGACTGGTCGGATCTGAAGGGCAAGACAGTGCTCGGTTGGCGCCAGGGCTCCGCGCCTGCCATCTTCTTCGAAAAGGTGCTGAAGGATCACGGCCTCGACCCCAAGACGGATGTCGAAATCATCACCAACGTCGCCATCCCCGCGCGGCTTGGCGCATTCATGGCCGGAACGGCTGATTACGGTACCTTCTTCGAACCGGACGTCACCAAGATCGAGGCGAGTGGCGACGGCTTCGCGCTTGCCAATGTCGGAGAGGCCGCAGGCCAGATCGACTACACCGTATTCACCGCTACCGAGAGCTATATCGCCGAGCATCCCGAGGTGATTCAGGGCTTCACCAACGCGATTGCCCGAGCCGAGGCCTGGATCGACGAGACGCCGGTCGATGAGGTCGCCGTCGTTCTCGAGCCCTTTTTCCCCGGCGTCGATCCTGCCGAACTGGCCAGTAGCATTGAACGCCAGCGTGCGGCGGGCGTGTGGAAAACGACGCCTCTCGTCACCCCGGAAGCCATCGACAGTCTCCAGGAACTTCTGATCGGTGCGGGCGTGCTCGAAGCCGGCAAGAAGGTTGCCTATGAAAGCATCGTCGACCCGAGCTTTGCGGAAGCCGCGCAATAGGGTCCGGCAAGGAGCAGGATATGACAACACCCAAGATCGAGTTCAGAAACGTCAACCTTCGCTACTTCACCGAAAAGGGCGAAACGCTGGCGTTGAAGGATATCAATTTCAGCGTCCAACAGGGCGAATTCGTCAGCATTGTCGGTCAGTCGGGCTGCGGCAAGAGCACGCTGTTGTCGCTGCTTTCGGGCCTGATGCGCCCGACCGAGGGCGAGGTGCTGATCGACGGCGTTCCGGTTTCCGGCCCCTCGCCGCAGGTCGGTTTCATGCTGCAGCAGGACAGCCTGTTCGAGTGGCGCAGCATTATCGAAAACACCGTGCTCGGCCCTGAGATCCGCAGCGAAGCCAAGGACAAGGCGCACCGGAGGGCAACCGACCTGCTGACACGCTATGGTCTTGGCGAATTTCTGCATAGCAGGCCGTCGGAGCTATCCGGCGGCATGCGCCAGCGCGCCGCGCTGGCCCGCACCATGTGCCTGCAACCGGATATCCTTCTGCTTGATGAGCCGTTCTCGGCGCTTGATTTCCAGACGCGGCTGTCGATCGCCGACGAGATTGACGACATCATTCGCACCGAAAACAAGACGGCCATTCTCGTCACCCACGACATTCCGGAAGCGATTGCGATGGCCGATCGCGTCATCGTGCTCAGCCGCCGGCCCGGCCGCATCCGCTCCATCCACCCGATTTCATTCCCGAGCCATGGCGACAATCGCCCCGGCAGTTTCGATGCGCGCGAAGCCGAGGAATTCCCGGCCTATTTCAACACCGTCTGGGAGGAACTGGATGTCCATGTCGAGTGAAGCAATGGCAAGCGAAGTGAAAAACACAACCCCGCAGTCTTCCGCCAGCCCGCAATATCGCGCCTGGCAGGCCGCGCGCCGTCGCAACAAGGGCCAGATCGTGGCCGCACAAATCGGACTGGTTCTGGTCTTCCTTGGACTGTGGGAGCTCGCACCGCGCATGCATTGGGTCAATCCGATGCTGACCAGCTACCCCAGCGCGATCTGGCTCGCCTTCATGCAGATGATCAGGGACGGCGAACTCGGCCATAACGTGATGGTGACGCTGACGGAGGTCGCCATCAGCTTCGTGATCGCCATGGTTCTTGGCACGATGATCGCTATCGCCCTGTGGATGTCGCCGAAGCTCGAGCGCGTGCTCGATCCGTTTCTGGTGGTGTTGAACGCCCTTCCCAAGATCGCGTTGGTCCCGATCTTCTACATCTGGCTGGGCGCGGAAGGATCGATCTACGCCGTCGCGGTCGCGGTTGCCCTCTTCATCACCATTCTCATGCTCTATACCGGCTTCCGCCAGTCGGATCCCAACAAGGTGAAGCTTGTTCATATTCTCGGCGCCACCCGTCTGCAAATCCTGACCAAGGTCATTCTGCCGGGCAATACCCACACCTTCATCGCCACGCTGAAGGCCAATGCAGGCCTTGCCCTTGTCGGTGTGATCGTCGGCGAGTTTCAGGCGTCCAAGGCCGGACTCGGCTATCTAATCGTCTATGGCAGCCAGATCTTCCGCATGGACATGGTGATGGCGGCAATCGTCATGCTCGGCTTCATGTCGCTTGCGATCTATGCGCTGATCCAGTGGGCGGAGAACCGCTTCACCAGAGGTGGCGGCCACACAGGACACTGACAGTTGCATCGAAAGGCTACCGGGGACTGGCGTAACCGCCCGGAGAGAAACAGACTAGCAATCAGCTGGTCATATTGTATACAGTATGCAAAAATGGACATTCGATATGATTGATACGTTTTTCTCCGTGGGCGGCGAACGTTGGCTTCTTGCAAGTTTTTTTGTGTTCACCGGCGCATGCCTTCAAGGCGTCAGCGGCGTCGGCTTCGGCATGTTCGCGGCGCCGATTCTTGCAATTGTTGACCCAGAACTCGTTCCGGGGCCGATGCTTTTCCTGGGTCTCATCATCGCTGTTCTGGCGGTCATACGCGAACGTCAGAGCCTCGACATGAGGGGTTTGGGATATGCCTTGGTGGGACGCATCCCCGCCTCGCTGGCGGCGGCGGCGATGATGGGTCTGCTGCCGGTTCGCATCGTTTCCATCCTGTTTGCACTGGTAATCCTCGCCGGCGTCGCCATGAGCCTCTCCCGGCTTGACATGAGACCCTCTCCGGCCCGACTGTTCGGGGCAGGCTGCGTCTCTGGTTTCATGGGAACGCTCACCTCGGTCGGCCTGCCGCCGATTGCGCTCATGTACCAGCACGCTCCAAAGGCAACGCTGCGGGCCTCGCTCGGCGGCTTTTTGATCTTCGGGACGTTGATTTCGATTGCAGCGCTTTCGTCCGCTGGACGTTTCAGTTTGGATGACGTCGCGCTTGGCGCCTGGCTGATCGCTCCGCTTTACCTCGGCTTTTGGGTTTCGACACCGATTGCGGCCAAGGTATCGTCCAGGACGGTGCGCTACCTGGTTCTCTGCCTTTCTGCGCTTGCGGCCCTATTGCTGCTATTGCGGCAGTTCACGCTCTGACCCGCTGGAAACGGAGCGCACTCGCCTTAGATGCGCCTCGCCGGCGCCAAGGACATGCGCCATTGCCCGTTCGGCGGCAAGTTCCTCATCGCCGCCGACAATCGCCTCAAGAATGCCCGCATGCTCTTCCCAATTTCTGGCCTGCCGATCCGGATTATCGGGAGAAAACAATAGCGCACTTCGCGCGCGCAAAGCGCCAAGCATCTCCGAAAGCAGCTGATTATTGTTCGCCTCGGCCAGCGCTTCGTGAAATTGGTCATTGAGTTCGCGCAACCTCATGTGACGGCCAGCATTGACAGCGCTTTTGCCGCGCTCAAGAATGGCCGTCGCGTTTTTGAGGGTTTCTGGATTCCCGTGGCGGGCGGCAAGCCGGGCATTGTGCGATTCCAGAAGTGCACGGATCTCGATGATTTCCTGCACCTTTTCCGGGGCAAGTTCGGCCACGTGCGCGCCCTTGCGGCTGGAAACATCGACCAGCCCCTCGGAACTGAGCGCCCGGATAGCCTCGCGTACAGGGTTACGAGAGACGCCATATTCTTCGGCGAAGCGCTCTTCGACGAGCCGCTCGCCCGGCTTCAACCGGCCGCTGATGATCGCCGCGCGTATCTCGCGATGCACGAGATTGTGGAGCGAGTCGTGCCGCTCGCCGAGCCGTTTTCCGGCCATCCTTGTGTCTTTCATCGCGGCAATTCCTCTGCATCGCTGGCACTCCATGGCTAAACCAAAGTGCCGGCCAATAAAAGCGCTTCGTTGATTGTCTATAGTATACCATATGGCGTCGGATGGAATGTCGTGGCGTGGAATGTGAAAGAGGTTGGCGACGGGGTCATGGATGGAGACGAAACGCTGGAGATGTCGGGCATGATGTCGCGTTTTGCGGCACCATAGGATCGCAGCTTGTCGGTGATCATGACGCGTGGTGAATTCCCCTGTCCTTTGAGAAGCTTTCGCATCAGACGTTTGGCAGCCTTGGTGTTGTGGCGGCTCTGTACCAGCACGTCGAGAACGAAGCCATCCTGATCAACAACCCGCCACAGCCAGTGCTTCTTGCCGCCAATGGAGATGACGACCTCATCGAGGTGCCATTTGACGCCGAGCTTCCCGGCTGAGCGTCGCTGGATTTCATAGGCAAAGTACCGACCGAATTTCTCAACCCAAAGGCGCACTGTTTGATGCGAGACGATGATCCCACGCGCCGCCAGCAGATCTTCGACCATTCGAAGGCTGAGCGGAAACCGGGAGTATAGCCAGACGGCGTGGGCAATCACCTCATCTGGAAATCGGTGGCGACGATAAAGGGGTTCACGGACAGAGCTGGTCATACCGCCAGATCCCACATTTCGGTGGACCGCCGGTTAACTTTACAGTGCCCGCAGGCTGATCTACACTACGAATTCCATTGAGGCGCTCAACTCGAAAATCCGCCGTGCCGTCAGAACGCGCGGACACTTCCCGAGCGATGAGGCTGCGGCCAAGTTGATCTATCTGGCGCTCAATGCTACCTCAACCGAATGGAAACGTTCAGTGCGAGAATGGCACGCCGTCAAAAGCGAGCTCGCAATTATGTTCGAAGAACGTTTCCCTATGTCCTGAAACAACGCAAGGGCACAAAATTCTAAACAGTCTCCAACAGCCTGCTTCTGAGGAGGCTCTCAAAGGCACTTGATATCGCCGTGTGTGCGAACTCAGGAACCGCCGAAACCATTGCCTTCGACGAAGCATTCTTCAAACGCTTCGAGCAGGTCGCCATCGCCCGCCGACCCGATCAATGCGGCAATCGCCGCCGAGATCGGCCTGTCGCCGCGCACCGTCGAGGCCAACCGGCTGCGGCTCACCCGTACGCTCGGCCTCGCCAACAGCGCCGAACTCCTCGCCTGGTTTCTCAACAGCGAGCAGTAGTTGCCGGAAGAAGGCTGAAAGGCCTCTTCTTGGACTGTCCGAAATTCATACACTACAGAACGCGCTCAATTGATATTATCGATGCATTCGCTCTAATGGTTTCATGGAGGTCGCGATCAGAGTGTAAGCCTCAATGGTTACAGCTCTCTGGCGGGCTGTCTTTTCGGGAGGAGAAGATGGAGCGCATTGCACGGAAAAAGGAATGGGAAGAC
The DNA here is from genome assembly GCF_002043005.1 of Martelella mediterranea DSM 17316. Classification (NCBI taxonomy): domain Bacteria; kingdom Pseudomonadati; phylum Pseudomonadota; class Alphaproteobacteria; order Hyphomicrobiales; family Aurantimonadaceae; genus Martelella; species Martelella mediterranea. The sequence goes on from NZ_CP020331.1 coordinate 152,862, forward strand.
TTCATGTCCACGGGACAGGCGCCCGCGGCCATGCGTCATGACGTTCTGGAAAGCTGGAGGCGCTCTCTGCGCCACGCGGTGGGCGAGCGCACGCGCGCGCCGGTGCTCGATGAGGAACGCCTTGAGGGTCGCCGCGCCCGGGCGCGCAGGCTTGAGCTTGCCTCGCAAAAAGCGATAAACCGAGCTGGAAGCCTACTGATCGGCACGCGCGACATTCTTCTGCTCAGCGATGATTCCGGCGTCGTGATCGAAGCGGCCGGCGATCCGCACACGCTTGCCGAGGCGCAGGAAAATCATCTCTATACGGGCGGCCAGTGGGTCGAGGAAGCGATCGGAACCAACGCGATCGGAACCGCGCTTTATCTCGGCGTGCCGACGCTCATTCGCGATGCCGAGCACTTCTGCGAGGCGATCCAACGCTGGAACTGCGCGGCGACGCCGATCATCGAACCGGGAACCGGGCGGGTCATGGGCGTGCTCGACATTTCCTGGCCCGGCGGCATCATGCAGCCCAACGCCGTCGCCCTTTCATCCGCGCTCGCCTTGCAGGTTGAAACCGAACTCACCCAGATGCTTGGACGTGAACGCGAACGGCTGCTGGAATACTCTCATATTCGTCGTCTCAGGCGCGGCAATGATCAAACGCTTGTCATGGATCGCAATGGCTCGAGCGTGTTCTCCACCGAGGACTTCGCCCGGTTCTGCGAGGATGACGACTCCCTTCGACAATTGCCGAAGCTCCTGCCCGCGCTGATAGACCAGCCTGCCGAACAGATTGGCGAGGTTCTGGGCGAATGCCTGAACGGCGCCGATTTCGAGGTGATCGAAAATCAGGGCGAGGCGATCGGCGTCATGGTCTCGCTGCGCCGTTCGCGTCCGCAGGCCCGCAGTTGGACCGGAATGGAGTTGCGGCAGATCGCGCGCGCCGGACAGGTTTCCGCCGAACTTTGCGCCCAGGCCGAGAGACTGGCAGAGACGCCGATCCCGATCCTGATCGAAGGTGAGACCGGAACGGGAAAGAGTTCTCTGGCCAAGGCGATCCATAATGCCAGCAGGCAATCGCAAGACCCCTTCGAGGTGATCGACTGCGCCCAGTTGACCGAGGAAAGCTTGCGCGCATTGATCGCAGCCGCCCGCGACGCCGAGGGCGGCGGCATTCTGTGCCTTTCCAGCCCGGGCGCGGTTTCGCCATCGCTGCAAAAACTGCTGTTCACGCTCGTGGACCTGGTGTCCGAACGCGGGGGCAGGGTCGTCGCGCTGTCGGCCCGCTCGCTTTATGACGAGATGCGCGCCAACAATTTCCGCAGCGACCTCTACTATCGGATCGCGGGCGCGCGTCTCCACATCCCCCCGCTTCGCGAACGCCCGGAAGAAATCGGGCCGCTGCTACGATGGCTCATCCAATGCCATGCGACGGAGACCGGCAGACGCGAGCTGCGTTTTACATCCGGCGCCATGACCGCATTGCAGAACTATGCCTGGCCGGGCAACCTGATCGAGATGCGCAATCTGATCGCCGCACTCGATGCACTCTCGCCAAGCGGGCTGATCTCCGAGCGCATGCTCCCCCGCGAGTTTCATCAGCGCGCTCAGATCAATCGCACGGAAACGCTCCGCGATGTCGAACGCGCCGAAATCCTCGGCGCGGTGAAGGCGGAAGACGGCAATCTCTCCCGCGCGGCAAAACGCCTCGGAATTGCCCGCTCGACGCTCTATCTCAAGCTCGACAGCTACGGCATTTCGCGCGAGCGAAGGGATTGATTACGCGTCCGCAACATGTCCGTCCGGACGGATGAAAACCGGACACTTTCGGCATCCATAAAAGGTGCATCCTCTCCATCGCGGCCGTGCCCTCTCGGGATGGCTGGAACAATGGGAGGAGTTTTTCGTGACAATCATCGAGAAAAACAGCCGTTCCGTGCAGGTGCTTGGCATCGATGCGGGCGGAACGATGACCGATACGTTCTTCGTCGATTCCGACGGGGATTTTGTGGTCGGCAAGGCGCAGTCCACGCCGGACAACGAGGCGCGCGGCCTGCTCGAATCGAGCCGTGAGGGGCTGGAGCACTGGGGCCTGTCGCTTGAGGAGGCGCTCGGCTCGATCCAGACCGGGGTCTATTCCGGCACGGCAATGCTCAACCGCGTGGTCCAGCGCAAGGGTCTGAGGACGGGACTGATCGTCAATGCGGGGATGGAGGACTTCCACCGCATGGGTCGCGCCTGCCAGGCCTATCTGGGCATGGCCTATGAAGACCGGATCCACCTCAACACCCACTATTACGACGAACCGCTGGTGCCGCGCCACCTGACGCGCGGCGTGATGGAGCGGGTCGACATGTTCGGCACGGTTGTCATTCCGCTGCGCGAGGAAACCGCACGCCAGGCGGCAAAGGACCTCATCGCGCAGGATGTCGAAGGCATCGTGATTTCGCTTCTGCACAGCTACAAGAACCCCGGACATGAACGCCGGGTCCGCGACATCGTGGCCGAGGAGATCGAAAAGGCCGGCAAGACCATCCCAGTTTTCGCCTCGACCGACTATTATCCGGTGCGCAAGGAAACCCACCGCACCAATACCACCATCCTTGAAGCCTTCGCCGCCGAACCGTCGCGTCAGACGCTGAAGAAGATATCGACGGAGTTCAAGGAGAACGGTTCCAAGTTCGACTTCCGGGTGATGGCTACCCATGGCGGCACGATTTCCTGGAAAGCCAAGGAACTGGCGCGCACCATCGTTTCCGGCCCGATCGGCGGCGTGATCGGAGCGAAATATCTCGGCGAGGTGCTGGGCTACAGGAACATCGCCTGCTCCGATATCGGCGGAACGTCGTTCGACGTGGCTCTGATCACACAGGGCGAGTTGACCATCCAGAACGACCCGGACATGGCCCGCCTCGTGCTGTCGCTTCCCCTTGTCGGCCTCGACTCGGTCGGCGCCGGCGCGGGCTCGTTCATCCGCCTCGATCCCTATACCAAGGCGATCAAGCTGGGGCCGGATTCGGCGGGCTACCGCGTCGGCGTCTGCTGGGCGGAATCCGGCATCGAGACGGTGACGATCTCCGACTGCCACGTCATTCTCGGCTATCTGAACCCGGACAACTTCCTCGGCGGTCAGGTCAAGCTCGACCGGCAGCGCGCCTATGACGCGATGAAAGAGCAGATCGCCGATCCGCTGGGTCTGACCGTGGAAGAGGCGGCAGCGGGCGTGATCGAACTGCTGGACAGCGAGCTGCGCGACTATCTGCGCTCGATGATTTCCGGCAAGGGCTATTCGCCGTCCTCCTTCACATGCTTCAGCTATGGCGGCGCGGGTCCGGTCCATACTTACGGCTATACCGAAGGACTGGGCTTCGAGGATGTCATCGTGCCGGCCTGGGCCGCGGGCTTTTCCGCCTTCGGTTGCGCGGCGGCGGATTTCGAATATCGCTACGACAAGTCGCTCGACGTCAATATCGAGGAGACGGCGTCCGACGATGCCAAGGTGATCGAGGCGAAAACCTTGAACGACGCCTGGCGCGAACTGGCCGAGCGGGTGCTCGAGGAATTCGAGCTGAACGGCTATTCGCGCGACCAGGTGCGCCTGCAGCCCGGCTACCGGATGCAGTATCGCGGCCAGCTCAACGATCTGGAGATCGACAGCCCGATCGAGACGGCCAAAACCGCCGAGGACTGGGACAGGCTGGTCGACGCCTTCAATGACACCTATGGCCGGGTCTATGCCGCCTCGGCACGCTCGCCCGAGCTCGGCTTTTCCGTAACGGGCGCGATCATGCGTGGAACGGTGCCCATTCCCAAACCCCGCATCCCGAAAGAAGAAGAAGGCAGCCCGACGCCATCTGAAGACGCGAAGATCGGGACCCGCCAATTCTACCGCAAGGGAAAATGGGTCGATGCGCAGCTCTACCACATGGAAAGCCTGAAGCCGGGAAACCGGGTCACCGGACCTGCGATCATCGAATCCGACGCCACCACCTTTGTCGTGCCGGGCGGATTTGAAACCTGGCTCGACGGTCACCGGCTGTTCCACCTGAAAGAAGTGTAACGGCCAAGGGAGGAGAAATACGATGAATATGCAAACCAAAGTCAAAGGGATCGTGCGTGGCGGCCAGACACTCAAGCAGCACCGCGACGAGATCATGACCAAGACAAAACAGACGGGCCATTATGCCGGTCTGACGGAACGGACCCTGCACAAGGAAAGTCCGATCCTCTACAACAAGCTATTCTCGCGCCTGCGGGCCGGCGTTGTGGATGCGCGCGAAACCGCAAAGAAGATCGCGGCGAGCCCGATCGTCGAGCAGGAGGGTGAGCTGTGCTTCACCCTCTACAATGCGGCGGGCGACGCCATCCTGACCTCGACGGGCATCATCATCCATGTCGGCACCATGGGCGCGGCGATCAAATACATGATCGAGAACGACTGGGAGAGTAACCCGGGGATCAATGACAAGGATATCTTCTGCAACAATGATTCCCTGATCGGCAATGTGCATCCCTGCGATATCCATACCATCGTCCCGATCTTCCACGAGGGCTCGCTGATCGGCTGGGTCGGCGGCGTCACCCACGTCATCGATACCGGCTCCGTGGGGCCGGGTTCGATGTCCACGGGACAGATCCAGCGCTTCGGTGACGGCTATTCCATCACCTGCCGCAAGATCGGCGAGAACGACGAACTGAAGCGCGACTGGCTGCATGAAAGCCAGCGCGCGGTGCGCACCACCCGCTACTGGATGCTGGACGAGCGCACCCGCGTCGCCGGCTGCCACATGATCCGCAAGCTGGTCGAGGAGGTGATTGCCGAAGAAGGCATCGACGCCTACTGGAAGTTTGCCTATGAATCGGTCGAGCATGGCCGGGTCGGGCTTCAGAACCGCATCAAGGCGATGACCATTCCGGGCGTTTACCGTCAGGTCGGTTTCGTCGACGTGCCCTACGACCACGAAGATGTGCGCGTGCCGTCGGACTTCGCCAAGGTCGACACCATCATGCACACGCCGTCGGAAATGACGATCCGGCCCGATGGCACATGGCGTCTGGATTTCGAGGGATCGAGCCGCTGGGGCTGGCACACCTACAATGCGCATTCCGTCAGCTTCACCTCGGGCATCTGGGTGATGATGACCCAGACGCTGATCCCGACCGAGATGATCAATGACGGGGCCGCCTACGGCACGGAATTCCGCCTGCCAAAGGGCACCTGGATGAACCCGGACGATCGGCGCGTGGCATTCTCCTATAGCTGGCACTTCCTTGTCAGTTCATGGACGGCGCTGTGGCGCGGCCTTTCACGCTCCTATTTCGGGCGCGGTTATCTGGAAGAGGTCAATGCCGGCAACGCCAACACCTCGAACTGGCTGCAGGGCGGCGGTTTCAACCAGTATGACGAAATCCATGCGGTGAACTCGTTCGAATGCGCGGCCAACGGGGTGGGCGCTTCGGCGATTGCCGACGGCATCAGCCATGCCGCCGCCATCTGGAACCCGGAAGGCGACATGGGCGATATGGAGATCTGGGAACTGGCGGAGCCGCTGGTCTATCTCGGACGCCAGATCAAGGCATCGTCGGGCGGCGCGGGCAAATATCGCGGCGGCTGCGGCTTTGAATCGCTGCGCATGGTCTGGAACGCCAAGGACTGGACGATGTTCTTCATGGGCAATGGCCATATCAGCTCCGACTGGGGCCTGATGGGCGGCTATCCGGCGGCGTCCGGCTATCGCTTCGCGGCCCATGATACCGGGCTGAAGGAAAAGATCGCCAATGGCGACCCGATCCCCTTCGGCGGCGATACCGACCCGGAACACCCGACCTATGACGCACTCGTCAATCCCGACGGCATCAAGCGCGACAAGCAGGCGATCACCACCGAGGAGATGTTCAAGGACTATGACCTCTACCTCAACTACATGCGCGGCGGGCCGGGCTTCGGCGATCCGCTGGATCGCGAGCCGCAATCCGTGGCCACCGATGTCAATGGCGGCTACCTGCTCGAGCGTTTCGCCGAAACGGTCTATGGCGTTGTCCTGAAGAAGGGCGCTGACGGCCTGTTTACCGCCGATGAGGCAGGCTCCGAAGCCTTGCGCGCGAAGATCCGCAAGGATCGCCTCGCCAACGCCCAGCCAACCCGCGAATGGATGGCGAAGGAGCGCAAGCGCATTCTCGCCAAGGATGCCGGCACCCATGTGCAGCAGATGTTCGCGGCGAGCTTCAAGCTCGGTCCGACATGGGAGCAGGGCTTCCGCAAGTTCTGGGATCTTCCCGACGATTGGCAGCTGAAGGAGGCGGATCTCCCGATCCCGTCCTATGGCCGCGAATATTCGATGGATATTTCCGAACTGCCGGATGTGAAGACGGTCCAGTTCGTCGAGGAGTGATCCCGCAGGGCGCCGCGCAACACCCCGCCTTTATCCGCGGCGCCCCTTTTTATTCAGGAGAAAGACAATGGCTTACACCAAGGCAAAGATCAAAGACCTGGTCGATGGCAAGATCGACCGCGATACGCTGCAGACGATGCTCTCGACGCCCAAGGACGCCGACCGCTTCGTCAAATATATCGAAATCCTGCAGGAGCAGGTTCCATGGGACGATAAGATCATCCTGCCGCTGGGCCCGAAGCTCTATATCGTGCAGCGACCCTCGGACAAGAAATGGGTGGTCAAATCCCAGGCCGGTCACGAGTTCTGCGACTGGCGCGAGAACTGGAAGCTGCATGCCGTGATGCGCGTGCGCGAAACGGCCGCCGAGATGGAGGAACTCTATCCGAAGCTGATGGCGCCCACGTCCGACTGGCAGGTCATACGGGAATATTACTGCCCGAAATCCGGCGACCTGCTGGATGTAGAGGCGCCGACGCCCTGGTATCCGGTGATCCATGATTTCGAACCGGATATCGATGCCTTCTACACCGAGTGGCTGGGGCTTGAGGTGCCGGAGCGCGCTGCCTGACCGACGAGGTTGCAAACCAATAAACAAGCACGCCGCGCACCAGCCTCCGCGCGGCGTTTTGTCGCTTGCACTATCCGGAACTGTCCGAAATTCGGACATGTCCAGCCCGCTTTCGGAGAGTAGACTCCCGTTCGAGGGTTGCTTCGCAACCGTTTAGAAAAATAAGGGAGGCATTCCGATGAAAGCACTCGTCTATAACGGACCTGGACAGAAGGACTGGGTCGAAAAGGAAAAACCCGGCATCCAGAAGCCCACCGACGTCATCGTCAAGATCACCAAGACGACCATTTGCGGCACTGATCTTCACATCCTCAAGGGCGATGTGCCGGCGGTGACGCCGGGCCGCACGCTCGGGCATGAGGGCGTCGGCGTTGTCGAGGAAGTCGGCAATGCCGTGGTCAACTTCAAGCCCGGCGATCCGGTGCTGATTTCCTGTGTGACCTCCTGCGGCAAATGCGCCAACTGCAAGCGCCAGCTTTACGCCCACTGCTCCGATGGCGGCTGGATTCTGGGGCACCTGATCGATGGCACCCAGGCCGAGTATGTGCGCATTCCCCATGGCGACAATTCGCTCTATCCAATACCTGAGGATGCTGACGAAGAAGCGCTGGTGATGCTCTCCGACATCATGCCGACCGGCCTTGAGATCGGCGTCCAGTATGGCCGCGTAAAACCGGGTGACACGATCGCGATCGTCGGCGCCGGTCCCGTGGGCATGTCGGTGCTGCTGACATCGCAGTTCTATTCGCCGGGGCGGATCATCATGGTCGACATGGCCCCGGCCCGTCTCGAACTGGCGAAACAGTTCGGCGCGACGGATACCGTTCAGGTCGGCTCCGAGGATGCAGTCGAGAAGATCATGGCGATGACCGACGGAAATGGCGTCGATGTCGCGATCGAGGCGGTCGGTGTGCCCGCGACCTTCGACATCTGCCAGAAGATCGTGTCCGCGGGTGGCAATATCGCCAATGTCGGCGTTCATGGCACGCCGGTGGAGCTGCATATCGAGGAGCTGTGGATCAAGAACATCAATATCTCGATGGGTCTCGTCAGCACCAACACCACCCCGATGCTGCTCAAGACGCTGGGCGCCGGCAAGGTCGATCCGGGCAGGCTGGTGACCCACCGCTTCGCGCTCGACAAGATCATCGATGCCTATGAGGTCTTCGGCAATGCCGCGCGCGAAAAGGCGATGAAGGTCATCCTCAACGCGTGATCGGAACATCAGAAGCCGAGCCGATCTGGGCGGAGTTTCTGCGCAAGCTGACAAGGCGGGGCTGCGCGGCGTCAAACTCGTTGTTTCCTACGCCATGAGGGCATCAAGGCCGCCGTGTCGAAGGTGCTTTGCGCCGCCCGGCAGCGTTGCAGGGTTTATTTCATGCGTAATAGGGGTCAGAACAAGATTTGCGAAGAATCGTACGCTAAGACGGAACGCAGCATGAACACGCTCTTGGAGGCGTAGAAACAACCAAAAATATCAGGGCGCGAGAAGCGGGCGTCAGGCGCCGCGACCTGATAGCAGTGCCTTCAACCCCTTGGGATAAAGGCGCGGCAATCCAGGGCGATCGTGCTCTTCCAAAGTATACCACCGTGCAACACCGGATGTGCCATCACTTTCATTGAACGTGATGGCCTGAAACGGGCAAAATCTGAAGGCAAGACACTCGGTCGCCCATCAACAATCAACGAGCAACAGAAGCAAAGCGTGCGTGACGACCTTGCAAAAGAGATGAGTGTTTCGGCGATCGCCAGGAAATTTGGAACCAGTCGGCAGACCATCATGAGGGTCCGCGATGAAGATTCACGGTCCGTTCGAGCTTAGCGTACGATTTTCTGCAAATCTTGTTCCGACCCCGACAAGGCAATTTCCCGCCAGGTGGAGATGCGCGAAGCTGGCGGTGTTCGGTTGCGGTCAACTCTTTGCGGTGAAGAAGAAACAGATTGGCGATCTGGACGTGAGTTGAGACGAAGCGTTGACATTGTCGCGCCGACTTGAAGCGCATCATTCGCCGCTCTCGGCTCCGTAGTGGCAGATGCGAATTCTCAGCCCGGTTGTTCAATCCCTTGTGCGAGCGATGTTCGACGCCCGGCATCAGCTCTGCCTTCGCGGCCGAATAGGAGCGCAGCTTGTCGGTTACCATTACACGCGGGGCGGTCCCTTGGTCCCTGAGCAGTTTTCTCATCAGACGAAGCGCTGCTGCCTTACTCCTTCGGCTTTGCAACAGGGCATCGAGGAGGTAACCGTTTTCATCGATGGCGCGATATAGGTCAGGCTGTCGGTGGTGACCAGAGCGCCGACCAGACGCTCGCTCTGGTGCCAGACAAGCCTGGTGAAATAGGCAAGGCTGGTGGTCGAGCCCAGCAGCACCGCATCGGCGCCGGCGCCCTGCATGGCCGCGGGCAGGCGTTCAATCCGGCCCTTCCGTTCGTCTTTGCTGATCGGTTCGGGGCGGTTGGTCATCGCAGCGTTCTCTCCGTCTTCACTCGATCAAAGACCGCGATTTTTTCATTCACCAAACCCTCCTACTATATTTGTCGTCAGTTTGTCGACAATATCGTTGACAAGCTTTTCACAATCGCAAAAATTGCATCGGAAACCGACGAGCATGAACGTGACACCAAAAGAAAGGGAACAGTTCCATGACTGCACTCACAGAAAGAAGACTGTTGAAACTCGCCGTCTCAATACTCGCCGCCTCCACCGCCACGGCGGCGCTTGCGGCATCGCCGCAGACGGGCGGAACGCTGAAGATCGTCGGAACCGCCGATATCGACCATTTCGATCCGACATCGGCCGCGCTCGTCACCTCGAACAATTTCCTGCGCGCCGTCAGCCGCCAATTGATCAGCTACGAGGCTTCGACCGATGACGATGCCCGCCTTCAACCGAAGGGCGATCTGGCGACAGAAGTTCCCCAGCCCACCAATGACGGGCTGACCTATACGTTTATCCTGCGCGACGGTGTTGCCTGGGATGCGCCGGACGGATCGCGCCCGATTGTCGCGGCCGACTTCGAGCGCGGCATGAAGCGCATGTGCAACCCCTCTCTCGGCTCGGCGGGTCTGACCTATTTCATCGATCTGATCGAAGGCATGCGCACGTTCTGCGACGGTTTTGCCAAGGTCGAGCCGACGGCTGCCGCGATGAAGGATTACATCGAAAGCAACGATATTTCCGGTATCGAAACGCCGGATGACAAGACCGTCGTCATCAACCTCACCGAAACGGCGGGCGATTTCGTCTATATGCTCTCGCTGCCGACGGCCGCGCCCGCGCCGGCCGAGGTGCTGGATTACATGCCTGACGGCCCGGAATACCGCGAGAACTTCATCGCCTCCGGCCCCTACACCGTCGCAAGCTACGTGCCCGACAGCACCATCAAGCTGACGCGCAACCCGGCGTGGACCGCCGATTCCGATCCGCTGCGCGGCGGCTATGTCGATAATATCGACATTACCTTCGGCATCCAGCCCGATGCGGCTATCCAGCAGCTTCAGGCCGGCGATGCGGACATGACCTATGACATCCTCATTCCGCCGGCGATCCTGCAGATGCTGACGGCAACCGGCGATGACAAGCTGACCACCATGTCGGTCGGCCGTACCTCCTTCCTGTGGTTCAACACGCTGACCGACAATAATGACGGCGCGCTGCGCGACCTGCGCATTCGCCAGGCCGTGCAATATGCCCTCGACAAGGCAGCCATCGTCCAGCAGATGGGCGGACCGATGGTGGCGGCCCCGCAAAACGGCATTTTCGGTCCCGGCGTTCTGGGCTTCCACGAATTCGATCTCTATCCGAGCGAGAATGCCGCCGGCGACCCCGAAAAGGCGAAGGAACTGCTTACAGAGGCCGGCTATCCGGATGGCATCACGCTGAAAATGCCGTTCCGCAACCAGAATGCCGAACCGGCCATTGCCCAGACCATTCAGGCCAGCCTGAAAAAGGCCGGCATCGAGCTGGAACTGACGCCGGTCGCGCCGTCGGACTATTATTCGAAGTTCATGACCAACCAGGAAAACACCAAGGCGGGTCTGTGGGACATCGCGCCGGTTGGCTGGTCGCCGGACTGGGTCGGCGGCGCAGCGCGCTCGGTGTTCCAGCCGCAGTTTACCTATAACGGCACGCACCAGACCTACAACTATGTCGATTACGACAACCCGAAGGCCAACGAGATCGCCACGCAGGCGATCAATGCGACCACGCCCGAAAAGGCGGCCGAGCTCTGGAGCCAGGTCGACGAACTGGTGATGCAGGATTCGCCGGTGGCGCCCTACACCACCGAAAACGTGATCCTCTATCGCGGTCCCGCGGTCGAAAACTTCCAGCCCTACGCGCTTGGCGCCCAAGGCGACTGGACCAATGTCTGGTTGAACCGCTGACATTCGCCGCGGCCGCGCGCTGCGGCCGCCCTATGCAGACCGGCAGGCGGGGTCTCTCCGCCTGTTCCTGTTCCGTATTGGAGGCAGTTTATTGACACCCATTCTCGACGTGCGCGACCTGACCGTCGAAATCCCGACCGAGGACGGCATCGTTCATGCGGTCAACAAGGTTTCCTTCCGCGTCGAGAAGGGCACGCTCTTCGGCATTGCCGGCGAATCCGGCTCGGGCAAAAGCGTGCTGACGCAGGCGATCATGGGCTTTCTGCCCAATGCCGAGATTTCAGGAAAGGCGACTTTCGAGGGCGAGGACCTGCTTAAGCTTTCGCCGCGACGGATGCGCGCCCTACGCGGCGCGCGCATCGGCATGATCTTCCAGGACCCGCTTTCCAGCCTCCATCCCTATTACACAATCGGTGCGCAGATCGCCGAAATGATCCACACCCATGAAAGGGTCAGCCACAAGGCGGCGAGGATTCGAGTTATCGACATGCTGTCGCGCGTCGGCATCCGCGACGCCGAGCACCGTTACGACGATTATCCGCATCAGTTTTCCGGCGGCATGCGCCAGCGGGTGATGATCGCCATGGCATTGATCCTCAACCCGCCGCTGATCATCGCCGACGAGCCGACGACAGCGCTCGATGTCACGGTGCAGGCACAGATCATCGCCCTGCTGGACGAGATGCGCCGCGAGCGCGGCACGACGGTGATCATGATCACCCACGACCTGTCGCTGCTGTCGTCGATCGCCGACAGGGTCATGGTCATGTATGCCGGAAACCGGATGGAGCTCGGGCCGTCCGCGACCCTGTTTTCCGCTCCCGTGCACCCCTATACCGTCGGATTGCTGAACTCATCGCCGGCGCGATACACGCCCGGCTCCATGATCGAGCCAATCACCGGGCGCCCGCCCAGCCTGCTCGCGCCGCCCAAGGGCTGCGTTTTCCGCCCGCGCTGCGCCAAGGCCATGGATATCTGTACGCGGGTGCCGCCGCTGAGATTGTTTGACGACGGCACCGAGGCGCTCTGCTGGAAAGAGAGCGAGGATCGGGCCGCGAGCGGAGCGCCGGCCATTACTGCCGAGACAGCCGAGGCGGCTACAGGCGAACGCACGGCCATGATCGAGGCCGCCAATGTGCATCTGAGCTTTGAAACCGGCGGCGGCATGCGCGGCCTGCCGAAAGAGCTTCATGTGCTCAAGGGCATCGACCTGACGCTCTACAGGGGCGAGACCCTTGGTCTTGTCGGCGAATCCGGTTGCGGAAAATCGACTTTCGCGCGGGTGCTGGCAGGGCTTATCCCCGCCAGTTCCGGCGATGTCGTGGTCGAGGGCCAAAGGCTCGACGAGCTCTCCCATGCCGACTGGCGCGCCATGCGCAAACGCATCCAGCTCGTGTTTCAGGACCCCTTCGGCTCGCTCAATCCGCGCCGGCGGGTGAGTTCGATCATCGGCGACCCGTTCCGTATCCACAACGTCTGTTCCGGCGCGGAACGCAAGCGCCGCGTCCAGGCGCTGATGGAGCGCGTCGGCCTCAACCCGGAACATTACAACCGCTATCCTTCGGAATTTTCCGGCGGCCAGCGTCAGCGCATCGGCATCGCCCGCGCGCTTGCGCTTCATCCCGCCATCATCATCTTCGATGAACCGGTTTCCGCGCTCGACGTCTCGATTCAGGCGCAGATCCTCAACCTGATGCGCCATCTGCAACAGGACATGGGCCTCACCTACCTGTTCATTTCGCATGACCTGTCCGTGGTCCGCCATGTCTGCGACCGGATTGCCGTGATGAACAAGGGGCGCATCGTCGAACTCGGTGCGGCCGAAGACATCTATGCCTCCCCGCGCGATCCCTATACCCGCGAGCTGATGGCCGCCTCCATGCATGAGGTTGCGGCCGGGGCATTGCCCGGGCGCAAGCTCATCGACAGCATCGGAGGAGAAGCCGCATGAGCGCCGTCACGCAGCATGACATCGAGGACGACGACAAGGACACAGTGGTCCAGCGCGGGCCGTTGGAACTGACGCTGAGACGACTTGTCCGCGACCGCGCCAGCCTAGCAGCCGCCTGCTTCATCGTGCTTCTGATCGCCTTTGCGCTTGCGGCACCGCTCGTGGCCGACATCACCGGACACTCGGCGATCGAGCAATATCGCCAGATCGGCATGAGCCCGATGGGTCTTCCCGTCGGCCCGAACCATGACTTCTGGCTGGGCGCCGATCATCTCGGCCGTGACGTTCTGGTGCGCCTTGCCTATGGCGCGCGCATCTCGCTGATTGTCGGCGTCGTCGCCTCGCTCGCCGCCGCCCTGATCGGCATCACCATCGGCACGATTGCCGGTTTCGCCGGCGGCAAGGTCGATATGGTGCTGAGCCGGATCATGGATCTGGTGATGAGCGTCCCGTTTCTTCTGTGCGCGCTGGCCCTCGTCTCGGTTTTCGGGCCGAGCCTGTCGCTCAGCATCGGTGTGATCGTGTTCTTCTCCTGGACCACAATGGGCCGCGTGATCCGCGCCGAAGTCACCTCGCTGCGCCGCCGGGAATTCGTTGCCGCCAGCCGCTCACTCGGGGCCGGACCGGTCTCGATCGTGCTGCGCGATATCCTGCCCAATCTTTCCGTTCCGATCATCGTCTACACGACCATGATGATACCGACCGCCATCGTCTTCGAGGCCACGCTTTCCTTCCTCGGCCTCGGCATCGTGCCGCCAACGCCGAGTTGGGGCGGCATGCTGGCCGATGCCTCGGCCAACTCGATCTATCTGGTCGCCTGGTGGCTGGTGGTGTTTCCGGGGCTGGCGCTGCTTCTGACCACGCTGTCCTTCAACATTCTCGGCGACGGGTTGCGCGATGCGCTTGATCCGAAAGCGCGGCCGGTGCGCCGGTCGTTCCTCAAACGGCTGAAGAAGGAGGCGCGCCCATGACCCGTTATCTGATCCAGCGGATCGGCTTTGCCGTCCTCATCCTGTTTTCGCTGAGCGTCTTCGTCTTCGTGCTGTTTTTCGTGGCGCCCGGCGACCCCGCCCGCATGATCGCCGGCGACAAGGCGACGGAAACCCAGCTTGCGCAGATCCGCTCCAATCTCGGGCTCGATCAGCCAATCTACGTGCAGTACGGTAAATTCATCGCCAAGGCGGCAACCGGCGATCTCGGCTTTTCCTACCGCAACCAGCAGCCGGTAACGGAACTGATCGTGCGCCGCCTGCCCGCCACCATCTCGCTGGTCATCGGCGGCGTTATTTTCTGGCTGGCGCTCGGCATTCCCATCGGCATCATGTCGGCGCGGTTTCCCGGCGGCTTCCGCGACCGTCTGGGGCAAGGCTTCATCCTGCTGGGCCTGTCCTTCCCGACCTTCGTGCTTGGCATGCTGTCGCTCTATGTCTTTTATTTCCTGCCGCGCAAGGCCGGTTTCATGCTGTTTCCGCCCGGCGGCTACAAGCCGTTTCTCGACGATCCGGTCACATGGGCATGGCACCTGTTCCTGCCGTGGACGACGCTGGCGCTGGTCACGGCCGCCATCTATGCCCGCCTGACCCGCGGAAAGCTGATCGAGGTGCTCGGCGAGGACTATATCCGCACCGCTCGCGCCAAGGGACTTTCGGAGGCGAAGGTGGTCTACAAGCACGGCCTGCGCGCCACGTTGACGCCGCTGATCACCCAGCTTGGCGCCGATATCGCGCTGCTTCTGGGCGGCGTCATCGTCATCGAGCAGATCTACGGGCTGCAGGGCGTCGGCGCGCTGGCCGTGCAGTCGGTGCGCAATCTCGACCGGCCCGTGATCATCGGCGTTGTGCTGATGGGCGGTTTCTTCATCGTGATCACCAATATCATTGTCGACCTGCTTTACGCCGTTCTCGACCCGCGCGTGCGCGGGGCCTGACGGCCGGGAAATTCCATGGCTTCAAAATCCGATATCGCCGCGCGCCTGTCGGCACTCAGAACCCTGCTGAAATCCGAAGGGCTGGACGGGCTGATCGTGCCGCGCGCCGATGCCCACCAAAGCGAGGTCGCCGCCCCGCACGACGACCGGCTGGCCTTCATCACTGGCTTCACCGGCTCCGCCGGGCTGGCGCTGGTTCTGGAAGACAAGGCGCTCATCTTCGTCGATGGACGTTATGAAATCCAGGTGCGCCACGAGGTCAGCGCTGCGCTTTACGAGGTTCACCACCTGCACAACGATCCAATCGACAGCTGGCTTGCAGCCCATGGAAGCAAGGAATGGCGGATCGGCTTCGATCCGATGCTGATCGACACCGCGCTTTACGACCGGCTTGCAGCCTCGGCGGAACGGGCCGGCTTCACACTGGTGCCCATTTCGAAAGACCCGTTCGACGCGATCTGGACTGACCGGCCCGAAAAGCCCCTCGGTCGCATTCGCCCGATGTCGCCTACCCTTGCCGGCGAAACCGTTGCGGCGAAGACGGCGCGCCTGGGCAGGAAGATTGCCGATGCCGGGGCCGACATGATGGCGGAGACGCTGCCGGACAATATCGCCTGGCTGCTCAATCTGCGCGGCAGCGATATCGCCATGAACCCGGTGCCCCAGTCATTCATGATCCTGAACGCCGATGGCGCGGTCGACTGGTTCATCGACAACCGCAAACTGCCGGATGACCTTACTGCATTTGAACTTGACGGAGTCCGTCTCAGACCGGCAGAGGAATTTATTCCTTTCGTGGAAAGCGCCGCTGCCGACAGGACGGTGATGATCGATCAATCCTTCGCGCCGGTCGCCCTGCGGCTTGCAGTCGAAGGCGCGGGCGGCGTGGTTCTTCCCGCCGATAATCCGCTGACGCTGGCCAAGGCACGCAAGACGCCTGCCGAACTGGCGGGCTATCGCGCCTGCCATATCGAAGACGGGATCGCACTCACCGAGTTCCTGGCATGGCTGGACCGCGAAGCCCCGGCGCGCGCTTCTGCCGGCAATCCGATCCGCGAGATCGAGGCGGAAGACCGGCTTCTGACCTTTCGGGCTCAGCGCAAGGGATTTCTCGAAGCCAGCTTCCGTTCTATTTCGGCCGCGGGCGCCAACGCGGCGATGTGCCACTACAATGCCGGACCTCAAAGCGACGCCGCGATCACGCCGGACGGCCCCTATCTGATCGATTCCGGCGGCCAGTATGAAAACGGCACCACCGATGTCACCAGGACCCTTTTCCTGGATGTTCCCGAAAGCCATGTGCGCGCGACATACACCGCCGTGCTGAAGGGCTTCATCGCGCTGATGTCGGCCGAATTCCCTGAAGGCACATGCGGCCATCAGCTCGATGCGCTGGCCCGCCTGCCGCTCTGGCGGATGGGCCTCGACTACGATCACGGCACGGGCCACGGCGTCGGCCACAACCTTCTGGTGCACGAATATCCGCACCGCTTCGCCAAGAAGGCCAATAATTACGGCCTCGAGCCCGGCAACATCATGACCATCGAGCCGGGCTATTATGAAGCCGGAGCCTACGGGCTGCGGATCGAAAACCAGGTGGAGGTGGTCGCCGCCCGGCCCGGCTTCTGCCGGTTCCGCTCGCTCACGCTGGCTCCCATCGACCTCAAGCCGGTGGATGTCGCCGCTCTTTCGGCAGAAGATATCGCCTTCATCAACGACTATAACGCGACGGTGCGCGAGGCGCTTGCCGGCCCTATCAGCGCCGATGCCCGCGACTTTCTCAAACGTTCGACGCAGGCCCTGGAAGTCTGAAAACGCTACTGGTCGGAGAACCGGTCGAAGCGCAGGTTTTCAAGGTTCAAGGATGGCTTCTGCTGACCAGCCAGTTCCGCGATCAGCCGACCGATGGCCGCCGACTGGGTCAATCCCAGATGCCCGTGGCTGAAAGCGTAGAGCACGTTCGGCGCGGCCCTCGAGCGGTCGATCACCGGCAGAAACTGTTTAGCGCTTGAAGATGCGGCAATGTCCTCAATCTGTCGCTGTTTTGCGATCGCTGCAAAAATAACGTCTTCCTGTAACTCACGCCGTCCCTGGTCTCGCAGCCTTTTCCTGGCATGTTTCCATTCCCACCATGAGACGGGCGGGTAGGCGAGATTCCGGTACCGCGCCTCTACAAACCGGCCGTCGGACTGGCGAACGAATATCCGGGAAAGGTCTCGTGGATCATATTTGATCTCAAGCTCTGCACCCCGGCCGACATCCCGTGATAGGGCGTCCGACCAGTAGCGAATCTTTTCCAGGTGAATGCCGTCCTTCAACAGGCGCCTCCGGTCGCCTGGCAGGAAGCTGGTCCAGAACGCCATTCGATCCGGCGGCAAGTCGAAATCGACTTCACCTTGCCGTTCGCGCCATAGGGCCAGGGGAGGGCGCAACAGTGAGGCGTGAATACGTTGATGGTATTTGCCAACGATTTCCAGTGCGATCCACTTTTCCAGTTCGCGTAATGTAAAGGTCGCACGGCCCTCGGAATCGTAATCATCCCTGATTTTCACATTGCTGAACGTTGTCCCGGGCAGCAGATGAACAGCTCCCATCATCGTTCCGATCAGCCGCTCGATGTGTCCACCGAAGCGCGGTGTCGCTGGCGGTCTAAACTGCAGTTTGATGCCATATTCCTTACAAGCGTCGGCGAGCGCTCGCGATCTGAATTCGGCGCCATTGTCGCAATGGAGAACCGCAGGTGGTCCTGCGATGGGCCAGGGAATTTCAATCCCCCTCTCGTCCAGCCATGCCGTTTTGTCGTAAACCGCGTGCAGGAGGCAAAGGCCAACAGACGTTCTGGACGGGGCTTCCAATGACAAATGGAAACCGGCGACCATTCTGGTGCAAACATCGATAGCAATTGTCAGCACTGGCCGTCCGATGGGCTGACGATACTGTTCATCGACAACGATGACATCGACGATTGTGTGGTCGATCTGCCAAAGAGCGTTCGGCTTGGCAACAGATAACTGGCCAGGACTTGGCGTTGATGCAGCTTCGATCTCTCGTTCCCCGCGCTTGCGGGCCGCGGAAATCGGGATCAGTTCCGAAACTCTCCGTTGCACTGTTCTACGGGCCGGAGCAGACAGGCCCTCTGCAAGGCAGACTTCCCGGATTCGTCGTAATAGTGCAGCAAAGCTCGGCCTTTCCTTCTTGAGCCAGAAGTCATCCACTTGTTCGGCAATAACCCGCTCCGTTCTCGGGTACAGACGGGTCACGCCTTCCTTCGTCCCGCGTTTTTTGGGTTTGAGGCTTGAGATGCGCTGCGTTTTTCTAAACCGCGCAACGAGCCGAAATAACGTCGAGTGCGGAATACCATATTCTTCACGTGCCTCTGCGACCACCTCAGCAGTTACCGTTCCACCGCTACGGCGCAAAAGATCTCGAAGGAATTCTTGTGGATCGTCGTCCCCAGTGTCTTGGCCGTTTTCGGGGGCTTCGAGGGATGAAATCATACGCCGACATTACGGTCGATCGACCGGTCGATCAATCCCAATTTGAGTGTAACAAAAGCCCTCTGGAGTCTCGTTTGAAGTGTAAGGCGTTACACCTCAGTCTCACGCAAATCCTTGAAAACGCTCAATGCGCGAGTCCCGGTTTCAAAGGCAAATCGACAATGGGCGCGTTCATGATGGAAAACGCGCTCTTCGCGGGCTTTGCCAAGCGAGCGGTTTCGCTCATCCCTTCCCGCCACGTCAAATCTGCGCGCGATCGCCTCGATCTGTGACAGTTCGGCCGGAGGCGGCGCATTCTGCATCGTCGGCGGCACACCGAAGAACAGGGGCGGGGCTTCTGCGAAACCCGGATGCATTTCGGCCGCGCTCGCCGTCTCGAACGACGGGTTCCTGGCAAGCCATCGCGAAACGGCCTCTGCCAGCGCCATCTGAAAATTGAAGCGGGGTTGGTAGCCGCCGATGTAGGGCAGCCCGAATCCGATCAACGCTGCCGATATGTTGCAGTTCTTGAACTCGATCGCTCCTTTGACAGTCAGGCGTTCCGGGCACCCGGCTTCGATCTCGTGGTCGGTTCCATCGTGCGTTGGAACACGGTCTATCTCAGCCGGGCCGTCGCCCATCTGCGTCAACGTGGCCGAAATATCCCTGACGAACTGTTGAAACACATCTCGCCGCTCAGTTGGGAGCACATCAATCTCACCGGTATCTATACCCGGGATACCGAGCAACAGATGCACAACGGCTTCAGACCCCTACGACTTTCCGGAAAATCCACCAAGCCGCGTTATGTTCACATTCTGTTCGGCCTTAACGTGTCTGTGGGAACAAAACTTGTCCTGATCCCCTCCTTCGAGGTCGGGTGGCCGGTGGCGCATTTCTACGAGGATGCTGAAATTTATAAAAGTATATGATACTTGACATTTATAAAGATTGAGATCAATATCTATTCATGGAGGCAGCGAGCGCGGGTGTGCGAACGGCTGCGTGACGGGAGAAAACATGCGATTTCGGGAGGAGAGCCTGATGCGGCTAGCGTCCGGCGCGGGCTTCGACGTGCTTATTCTGGGCGGTGGCGTTAATGGCGTCGCCGTGTTCAGGGAGTTGGCGCTGAACGGCGTGTCCGCCCTACTCGTCGAACGGTCGGATTTTTGCCGGGGTGCGAGTGGCGCCTCGTCGCGCATGGCTCATGGTGGGCTCCGCTATCTCGAGAACCGCGAATTCAAGCTGGTCGCCGAGTCCGCGCGCGAGCGTAACCTGCTGCTACGCCATGCCGCGCACTTCACCCAACCGCTTGAGGTGGTGGTGCCGCTGACCTCCTATTTGCAAGGTTTGCCGGGTTCGATCCTGCGTTTTCTGGGTGTTGGAGTCAAAGGCAGCACGCTCAGCGCGGCGGGCCTAAAGGCAGCGCTTGCGCTCTACGAACATCTGGGTCGGGTCGGCCGGGTGCTGCCTTCGCATCGGACGAACCTGCGTCGCATCGATTTTCCCCGGTACCTTGCCCGGCGCTACAAGGCGGTCATCAGCTATTTCGACGCGCGCATCCGCAACCCCGAAGCCCTTGTATTGGAAATGCTCGAGGAGGCGATGGCGGTCTGCCCGGTGTGCGCTGCGCTCAATCACGTTTCATGGAACCACCAATCCGGCAGCGACACTTTCTCGATTAGTGATGGGGAGACCGGCCAAACTTTCGCCATGCGGCCGAAGCTGGTGGTCAATGCGTCGGGCGCCTGGGTCGACGAGGTGAATGCGCTCCTTGGCCGTAACACCAGCTATGTGCGGCCGGTCAAGGGCGCGCATCTGGTGCTTCGTCACGACGCGTTGTTCGAGCGCATGGCGGGCCGCGCTTTCTATTTCGATGATGGCACCGGGCGCATGGTGATTTCCTATCCGCTGGACCGCACCATTCTGCTTGGCACAACCGAGATCCCAACGCCGGACCCGTCCGACGATACGATCGCCGGCGACGAGATCACCTATTTGACCTCCGCGATCTCCAGTCTATTCGAGGATATCGAGGTCCGGCGCGAGCATATCGTGGCTATGACGACCGGCATGCGCCCCTTGCAGAGGGGGGGTGCCGGCGATGCCAATCGAGCTAACCGGGACCATCGTATCGCCGAGGATCGTCTTGCTGGGGACGTGCCACTGCTCTCCCTGATTGGCGGGAAGTGGACGACGTTCCGCGCCTTCGGAGAGCAGGTGGCGGATCGCATCCTCGCGCATTTGCAGCGGACGCGAAGCGTCGGCACCCGCGAACGGGACTATCCGGGAGCGACGGGTTTTGGAGCCGGAAAGGCCAATGCCGGCGCGCTTGTCAAACAGCTTGAGGCCTGTTTCGCCCTGACGTCGACGCGCGCTGAGGCGTTGGTGCACCGCTACGGGGCCGTCGCTGAGCAGGTCGCGGCCTTCTGCGCCGAAACGATCGACGCGCCGTTGGAACACCTTGCGGAATTCACCCGTAACGAAATCCGCTGGCTCGTCGAGGAACGGGCGGCGCTGGGCCTCGACGACCTCATCCTTCGGCGCACGCAGATCGCCCTCGACGGCGATTGCAGCGAACCGCTGCTGCGCGAACTGGCCGTCCTTCTTGCGCAAGTGCGCGGGAAACCGGCATCGTGGGCGGATTGCGAGATCGAGCGTTGTCTGGCGATGCCCTCGCTTCTTTGCAGCGCTGGCCGACCGGCCTCTCTCAAGGAGAGGCGTCGTGGCTGATCTCTTTCTTTCCATCGATGCCGGCGGTACGGCCGTCAAGGCGGCCGTTTTCGACGCCGAAGGGCGGCTTGTAGCCTCGCGAGCGATCGACATCCTCACGATCCACCGGGACAACGGCTGGGTGGAACGCGAGCCGGAGGCGTTCTGGCGCGGTACAGCGAAGGCGATCCGCGAACTGACCGCCCGAGATATCGATGCCGAGCGCATCGCCGCCGTTGCCTGCACGGGTTTCGGCAACGGCGTGTTCCTCGTCGACGGGAACGGCAGGGCAACGCGCGACGGTATCGTCTCGGTCGATCACCGGGCACAGCCGATTGTTGCCGAGTTCCTGCGCGACGGTACCGCTGGCCGGATCGAGGCGATTACGGGACATCAGATCTGGGGCGGGCAGACGCTGATGCAACTGGTCTGGCTCGCCCGCAACGAGCCTGCTGTTGTTGCGTGCACCCGCTGGGCTTTGGCCTGCAAGGACTATCTGCGCATGCGCCTCACCGGAGTCGCTTCGACCGATCCGACGGATGCGAGCGGCGGTGGCCTCTTCGAACTCGAGCAGGGCGGTTACAGCAACACGCTGTTTGAGGTTGCCGGCATTGGCGTGTTCGCCGACCGAATGCCGCCGGTAATTCAGAATTCCGGTATTGCCGGCCTTGTCAGCCGCGTGGCGGCCGAGGAGACCGGGCTTCGAGAGGGAACGCCCGTCGCTGCGGCCATGATGGATGTGAGCGCCTGCGTGCTCGGCGCTGGTTCGGTCGGCGCGGAGACGCTGACCATGATCGCCGGCACCTGGTCAATCAATGGTCTGGAGACCGACCGGCCGATCAGCCGTCGACCGCCGATTCTGAACATGATCCATCGCGACCGGACCTGTCGATTGCTCGCCGACGGCAGCCCGACATCGGCGGCCAATCTCAACTGGTTCATATCGCGGGCGATGGGCGGCCAGGTCAATCTCTCGCAGGCGAATGGCCTGGTGGAGAACAGCCCGGTCGAGGCGCTGCGCTGCCATTTCATGCCCTTTGTCAGCGGTCCCGCGCCGCGTCGAGGCGCATTTGTCGGCATGACCAATGTCGATGACCAGGGCTCCATGCTGCGGGCAATCTTCGAAGGGGTTGCCTTCCAGCATCGGCGGCACGGCGCCAATGTCGTGGACTATGTCGCGCCGCAGGCTCCGAGCAGGATCCGTCTCGCCGGCGGAGCCTCGAAGAGCGCGGTCTGGACCCGGATCTTCGCCGATGTTTGCGGCCTCCCGGTCGAGGTGCCGGAGGGGGACGAAATCGGCGCGCTGGGGGCTGCCATGTGCGCCGCCGTCGCCACCGGCCATCACCCCGATCTCGCCTTCGCGGCCCGAGCCATGTGCCGCGTGGAACGAACCGCGGAGCCGCGTGGCGGCCTGCGATCCTACTACGACGACAGATACGGCGAATATCTTCGCCTCGATCACCGGCTGGCCCATCTGTTCGATGGGTCGGCCAAAGCGGAAGCCTAACAGTCCTTGGAGGAGGAACAAACATGCGACTGAAACACATGCTTCTCATATCCGCCAGCCTGATCGCCCTGCCGAGCATGGTGCGCGCAGACGACGACGCCTGCGTCGGCAAGGTGGCGCAGATCAATGTCATCGCCCAGGGCATGCCCTCGGTGACTGAGCTCGACAAATACCTCGGCGAGTTCAATGAAAAGTGGAAGACCACCGTGAAGATCAATCTTCTCGGCGAGAACGAGCGCCGCGCCAAGGCCCGTCTCGATGCGTCGACCGGCGCGGGCGCCTACCAGGTCTATTATGTCGACGAAGCCAACACGCCGGAATATGCATCCGCCGGCTGGATCTATCCGCTCGCCGAGGTTCTGCCGACGGAATACGACATGCCGGATTTCCGCGTCGACCTGAGCAATGTCGCGACCTATGACGGCACGCAGTATTTCGCGCCGCTGGTCGGCGGCGGCGATATCCTGATGTACCGCAAGGATGTCCTTGAGAAAGCCGGCCTAGAGCCACCGAAGACCCTGGACGAACTGGTTGCCGGCATCAAGAAGGTCAACGATCCCACTAATAAGCTCTATGGCTGGGCGGCGCGCGGTCAGCGCGGCTCCGGCATGAATGTCTGGCGCTGGACCCCGTTCTTCCGCGGCATGGGCGGCGAGTGGCTGGATGACGCTGGCCAGCCGGCCTTCAATTCCGAAAAGGGTGTGGAAGCGACCGAGCTCTATCTAGACCTGATGCAATATTCTCCGCCGGGTGTGGGTACCTTCAACTGGTCGGACTCCGTCGAAGCTTTCCGGGGAGGCCAGGTCGCCTATCTGATCGAGTCCGACGTCTTCGGTCCGTGGATGGAAGATCCGGAAAAGTCCACGGTGAAGGGTAACGTCGGCTACATGCCGCCGCCGGAACCGCTTGGCTCGGCTGGCTGGGCGCATGGCCTCGCCGTCTCCAAATCGGGTGCGAAGGACGACTGCACGAAGAAGATCGCCGGTGATTTCGTCGGCTGGGCGACTTCCAAGGAAATGGAGGCCCATCGTCTCGCCGACGGCATCGCCTCCGATATCGGCCGTCAGTCGACGTTGAAGAGCGACGCCTTCAAGAAGGCAGTGCCGGCCGAATATATCGAGGCACTGCTGGCGACGGGATCGCGGACCAAACTGCTGATCATGGCCAGCCCCGCCTGGCCGGAAATCGGCGACAATCTCGGTCTGGTACTGGAAGAGATATTCACCGGAACCCGCAAGGATGTCCAGGAAGGTCTCGATGAAGCCGCCTTCCAGGCGGAGGACGCGTTGCGCCGCGTGAAGTGAGCCGACTGGAGCGGCCGGGGCTCGACGCCGCCGGCCGCCCGATCTCGCACGGAAGAACAGCTTATGAACAATCGACGTTTCGTATTCTGGACCCTGACGCCGGGGCTTGCGATCCTCGCGATGCTGGCGCTCGTCTCCATCGCCGGGGCGCTGTATTTCTCGGTCATGGATCGGTCCCTGCGGTACGCGGACTACGACTTCGCGGGGCTTTACAACTATCATCGGCTACTCGCCGACCGGCGGTTCCTCAACGCATTGCGCATCTCCGTGATATGGGAGGTCGTGACCGTCGTCGGAGCGCTCGCGGTCGCGACCTTGCTTTCGGTGATGATCTTCGAGACCGTGAGGTCCTTGTGGGTGCGCAACCTGATCTGCCTGGCCTTTCTGGCGCCGGTGCTGTTGCCGCGCGTCGCTGCGGCTTTCATCTGGCGGTTTCTCTATTCGCCTTCGCTCGGCCTCATCAACTATCTCGCCAGCCTTGTCGGGATCGGGCCGATCGAATTCCTCGCCGATCCTTCGCTGGCGCTGATTTCGGTCGCCGTTGTCGACATCTGGCAATGGGGGCTGTTCTTCACGGTCATCATGTTGAAGCTGCTCGAAACGCTGCCGAAGGATCCGATCGAGGCCGCCCAACTAGACAATGCCCGGACTTGGGAGATCCACGCCTTCGTGACTTTGCCGATGCTCAAGGGGCCGATCATCAGCCTTGCCTTGGTCAAGGCGGTGGAATCGCTGCGCTCGTTCGACCTGATCTATGTCATGACCGGCGGCGGCCCCGGAACGACCACCGAAACCCTTGATCTCTACGCCTATCAGGCCGGCATCAATCTCGGCGGTCGTATTTCCTATGCCTCGGCGATGTCGATCCTGTTGCTGCTGTTGACGACGATCGTCTTCACGCTTGTCTGGAGAGGAATCCGCAAATGGTCAGTTTGATCCGCCGTTGGCTCTCCGGCCTGCTCCTCGCCGCGATGGTCTTCGTCGCCCTGACGCCGATCCTGTGGACGGTGCTCGGCTCATTCAAGCGGCTGCGGGATATCGTTACGCCGGTGCCGAAGCTGTTCTTCTCGCCTACGCTCGAGAATTTCGCGATCATCCTGCAGAATCCCTCGATCCGCGAGGGGCTAGGTCACTCTGTCATCGTCGTCGGTGCCTCTGTGCTGCTCGGCGCCGTGCTCGGGGTCCCGGCCGCCTATTCGCTGGCGCGGCATGTCCAGCGGCTGAAAGGCGACTTTCAGTTCTTCGTGCTCTCGCTGCGCTTCATGCCGCCGGTTGCAATCGCGATCCCTTTTATCGTGATCTATCTCGATCTCGGACTTTATGACACGCTGGCAGGTCTTATACTGGTCTACCTGATGACAACGATCTCGACCGTCATCTGGCTGTCGGTCCCCGCCTTCGAGCGCGTCCCGAAGGAGATCGAGGAGGCGGCCGCGATGGAGGGTTGCGGTCCGGGCGAGATTTTCGTGAAATTCGCCCTGCCGATCGCAGCGCCCTCGCTGTTTGGCGCGCTGGTCTTCACTTTCGTGCTCGTCTGGAACGAACTGCTCCTCGCGCTCACGCTCGCCGCCGACAACGCGACGCTTCCCGTTGTGGCGGCCTCCATTACCTCGCTCGGCAAGGAAGTTCCGTGGGGGGTCATCAATGCCTCCACAGTCATTCTCGTTCTGCCTCCGCTGGTCTTCATCGGTCTGTTGATGAGTTTCATCAACCGCATGATGAAACCCGGACGGCGATAGGAAAGGTTATCATGGCGAACATTAGATGCGTCAATATCTGCAAGTCGTATGGCGGTCTCCGCGTCATCGAGAACCTGAACCTTGACATCAATGATCACGAATTCGTCGTGTTCCTAGGGCCGTCCGGCTGCGGCAAGTCGACCATGCTGCGCATGATTGCGGGCCTGGAGGAGATTTCCGACGGTACGGTCAGCATCGGCGACCGGGACGTGACACACCTGCCGCCGGGCGAGCGCGGCGTGGCGATGGTGTTCCAGTCCTATGCGCTCTATCCGCACATGTCCGTGCGCGATAACATTGCCTTCGGCCTTCGCCGGCAGAAGGTTCCCGAGGCGGAGATCGACCGACGGTTGGCCCAGGTCACGGCACTTCTCGGCCTTGAGCCCTATCTCGACCGCAAGCCCAAGAACCTTTCGGGTGGGCAGCAGCAGCGGGTAGCTATGGCGCGTGCGATGATCAAGACACCGAAGCTGTTCCTGTTCGATGAGCCGCTGTCCAATCTCGACGCCAAGCTGCGCGAGAAGCTCAGGACCGAGATCCGGCGGATACATCTCGACTTGAAGACGACGACGATCTTCGTGACCCATGACCAGCTCGAGGCCATGACGATCGCCGACCGGATCGTGCTGATGCGGGCCGGCGCGATCGAACAGCAGGGTACGCCGTCGGAGATCTTCGATCGGCCGGCAACGCGTTTCGTCGCCGATTTCATCGGTTCTCCGACGATGAACTTCCGCGACTTCGAGGTACGCCGGACGGGCGAGGCCGCCGAACTCGTCTCGGGTTCGATGCGGCTCAAGCTGCCGGCCGGTGATTTCGACGGACTGGACGACGGGCGGCTGGTGGAAGTCGGGTTAAGGCCATCCAAGATGGATATCGCCGGGGATGGCGACGCCAACGTGATCAGCGGAACGGTGATCTTGGTGGAAAACATGGGTAGCGACGGGCAGGTCATCGCCGATGTCGACGGACAGGAAATGTCCTTCGTTACCAAGGCTTTCCGGACGCTGCAGCCCGGCCAACCCGTCCGTTTCTCGATCGAGTCGGCGAGCATCCACGTGTTCTCGAAGGAGAACGGACGCTCGCTGCGCCGCGCCTGATGTGAAGGGAATGACGATGACACGCTACGACGAAAAGATTGCCCGCATCCGGGCCGGGCGCTACGGCAAGGGTGATTTCGTGATCGCCGACGCCAAGGATGCCGACATGTCCGGTGGTATCATGACTACTGGTCTGCGCCGAGATGATGACGGTGTGCCGGCCGGCAGCCGCACCCGGCTGGAATTCATCGCCGAGATCGAGACGCTGATCCGTCAGGATATTGTCGATATCATGCTGACCTCCGCCTCCAACATGGAGCTGCTGCGACAGCGTGGCGCCTTTGCCGGAAGCCCGGTCAAGCCGGCCATCCGAGCCAATGACGCGACCGATGTCTGGGGCGTAATCCGGGGTGGGCGCTATCGCGACACGCCTTCCAGGCCGTTCCGTTCGGTCGATCTTGCTCTCGCCCAGGCGGAACTTTGTCTCTATTCAATCACCTTCAACAATGACGCGGACGCCGATCTCGCAGCGCTTCGCGCCTTCGCGGACTTCCGGCGGGAGGCTCGCGCGGCCGGCAAGAAATACTTCCTCGAAGTGTTCAATCCCAATGCGCAGGCTGGCTTTTCCAGCGCCGAGACCGGTGCCTTCGTTAACGATTGCATCGTGCGCACGCTGGCTGGGCTGACAGCCGGCGAACGACCGGAGTTCCTGAAAGTCGCCTATAACGGTGCGCGCGCGATGGAAGAGCTTGCCACCTATGATCCGTCGATCGTTGTCGGGGTGCTAGGTGGAGGCTCGGGAACTCACCGTGATACCTTCGAGTTGGTTGCCCAAGCGGAGAAATATGGTGCGCGACTCGCGCTTTTCGGCCGCAAGATCAATTCGGCGGAGCACCAGCCCTCGATCATCTCTTGGTTGCGTCGAGTCGCCGATGGTGATGCCTCTTCAAGCGAGGCGGTGCGCGGCTATCATCGCGATCTCCAGGCGCTCGGTCTCAGGCCAGATAGGGCTCTTGACGACGATCTGGTTATCACTGAAGAGGTATTGAACGCGGCAATCGTCAATTGAAGACCGCAGGCAGGTAAACCAATGCAGCGACACCAGCATCCCTCGAACAAGATCATCGCCGAAGTCGCGTGGATGTATTATGTCCGAAACCTCAACCAAGGGGAGATCGCGGAGGCGCTTTCCCTCTCGCGGCCTACGGTGATAAGCTATTTGAAGCTTGCCAAGGAACGTAACATCGTGTGTATCCAGGTGGCGCCCGAGCACTACCGGATGAACCAGACCGCGGATGCGCTCAAGGAAAAATACGGGCTGAAAACCGTGCACGTGGTGCCATCCGACGGATTGAACGGCGAGACGCTGACGCGCGCCGTCTGCGAGGTCGCCGCCTATCATCTGCCGAATTTCCTCACCGAGGGCGATGTTCTCGGCGTTTCTTGGGGGCAGACGGTCCATTTCGTGTCGGAACTCGTGCCGAACTGGCCGATCGCCAACGTGACCGTGCGCCAGCTTCTGGGGTCTCTCGCCAATCCTTTGCTCAGTACATCGGAGAGCTGCAGCACCGAAATCGCCCGCCGGCTGGACGCGGAGTGCATCACCTTCAATGCGCCGGCGGTGGTGTCGAGCGTCGGGCTGGCTGCGGCATTGCGGGAAGAGCCGATCATTCGCGAGCAGCTCGAAGGCTTGCACAAGTGTAACAAGTCCTTGTTTTCCCTCAGCCCGTGCACCCCAGATACCCATGTCGTGCAGTTCAAGATCGCCACCGTCGACGAGGTCGAGGACTATCGGTTGCGCGGCGCCGTCGGCATCATCGCCGGACGTTTCATCGATGCGGACGGTCAAGCCGTGCTGGGCGAACTCGACGAGCGTCTGATAGGCGCCGATCATAGCCTTCTGCGGCACATGGAAGGTCTGCTGGTGGTCAGCGGCAGCTTCAAGCGCGATGCCACCCGGGCCGCACTTTGCGGCGGGTTCGCCGATCATCTTGTGACCGACATGGAGCTCGCCAAACTGCTGCTGGCCGAAGAAACGCCGTAACCCGTTTCCCGCTGGCCGCGTCGTAGGCCGCTATATCGGCGGCATACAACGTAGTTCCTGTTCCGTTCGGCATTAGATCATCGGTCGGTTAATCTGAACCGCCCGATGATCTAGGCCGTAAACCCATTAATGGGGTGTCAATCGGCGTTGTAATGGGGCTCTGACTCAATTTCGATGATATTTGGGATTCTGCTGACATGGTTTTCGTTGGAGGGTCAATGCCATGCGCTCCCAATTTCGTCTTTCCGGTCTGATCCCAGCCGAATTTTTGGTGGAAACAATTCGCGAGGATGCCACGGCAATCGCGATCTCCGCACGTGCTGCTTCGAGCTGTAGCTCATGCCCTCAATGTGGCACGGCGTCTTATCGTGTTCATAGCCGCTACGCGCGGGTGATTGGCGATTTACCGTGTTGCGGACGACGGATCGAATTGCATCTGACCGTTCGACGGTTCATTTGCGGGGATGGCAATTGCAGTCAAAAGATTTTCGCCGAGCGGTTCGGCGATGACGTGGTCCGACCGATGGCCCGCAGGACAGCGCGTCTGGACACCTTGGTTCGCCATCTCGCGCTTGCATTGGGCGGTCGACCGGCAGCCCGACTTGCGGATCGCCTCGGATTTCCGGTGAGCAATGATACGCTGTTGCGCACCGTTCGTGGCCTCCTTCGCCAACGGCGTCATCCGTGATAGGGCTGCGGTCCAAAATGCGATCACCTCAGAGTGGTCGAACGGTCAAACCGAAGGGCAGATTACCAAACTGAAACTTGTCAAACGGCAGATGTACGGACGGGGGAAAACTCGATCTACTCGAGGCGCGTGTCGTCGGAGCGCCCTGATGCCATCGAGATTGCGTCAGAGCCCTTATTCCAGGCCTAATCACATCCAGAGGCCTGGATACTCGATGACCGCGCCAAATTTGTCCGTGACGAGAGTTGCACGATAGTCATGCTGCTGCTCCCGCCACTGCAGATACCAGTCCCAGACGCCGGGGAAGATCAGCAGACCGAATGTCAGCTGGCTGAGCGGGACGCCACGGCCTTTGACATTGCCGGCAGGGGAGGCGCGTCGACGACACCGGATAGCAAGTCGGGATCCTCAAAAGATTCCGCAGCCGTATTGTTAATGTTCTCCGCCAGGGAATGCTCCCGGGGAGAAAGCGATCCGTCTCCATAGGTAACCCCTGGAAAGCGAATGGCATATTGTTCCAATCTTTCGAGGTGATCCTGTCGCGCGGAGAAGCCGCGCGGCCGCGATTTTTTCCGATGGAAGGCCGAGACTGGTTTCGCGGTCCCGTCCCGCCTCTCATTCCGCCGCGACGGCTAGCCGCACCAGAGCACCGTTGGTCAAAGCCAATTGCCCGAGGCCGTGGGGTCGCTTTCGATCAGCCAAGCCGCAGCAACTGATCCAGTAGGTGATCGGTCTTGATTTCCTCGCCGCTCAGCGCCATCGCGACCAATTCTGCCCCGATGACGGGTAATGCGAGTACCGCGTCAGGCTTTACCCGGCGCATCCGATCCATGTTGTGCGCATCATTGACTGCCAGCAAGGTGCGGACCTCCGGATTGACATCCTTGGCTGCAAGCGAGACGAACGCATTGTCGGAATCGCTGTCTTGCAGCGCAAGCACGGCACGCGCCTGGCTCACCCCGGCACTTTCGAGCACCTCGCTGTTGGTCGCGTCGCCGACGATCAGATCATCGGGCGGCTCGATACCGGCCTGTGGGGCCGTGGCCCATATCGCGGTTACCTGTGTTCCGCGCTTTTCCAGTGATTTAACCACGTTGCGGGCCAGTGCATTCTGGCCTGCGACGATAATATGATCGGTGCGTTTCATGTGCTTTTTCCTGGGTTGCAACAGGCTCATCATGCGTCTGTTGATCACCGGGCCGGCGATCGTCGTCAGTGAGGTGGCAAAAACCACCAGTCCGAGAACGATCAGTGACATGGTGAAAAGCCGCGCGTCGTCGGTGTGCGGGGTAATGTCGCCGTAACCGACCGTAGACATGGTGACGACGGTGAAATACAGCGCCGCGCCGAAATTGCCGATTGCTGGCGAGAATCCCTTGCCGAGAACGTAGCTGCCAAGCACGCCGTACCCCACGGTGAGGAGGATGCCCACGAGCGCGAACAGCGTTCCGATGGTAAGGCTGGCCCGGTGAAAACTCTGCCGCGTCAGCAAAAGCGAGATCAGCAGGAACACGCTATAAGCCACCAATGCGGTGTTGGGATCCGAGTGCAAGATAAGCTGCATGACGAGCGATGCCGCCGTCATCAGAAGCGTCAGCACCCAGGCCAGTCGCGATCGCCAGAGCAGCCCGATCGACAACAGCGTCAATAGCCCGCCGACCAATTCCTGCGAGACGCCGCGTATCGCCAGCGCCTTGAAGCCTACAGACAGGCCGCTGAGGTCGCTCACTGGAACGGGCAGAACGGATATCATGCTCTGTAGCGATCCGAACGCCGGCAACAATTGCAGTAACCCGCCAATACCGATGGCAAGTGCCAACGGAACATGGGGAAACCACCATCCCATGTGGATTGAGCGCCAGTGTTTCCCCCTGGCCATTCCAACCCAGAACGGACGATTGCTCTGCTTCATGCAGAAAACTCCATTCTCACATATTCAATTCATGAATCTTGAGTTCCCCCAGCCGCTGGTAGGCTGATGCACCTCGTGGGCCGCTCATCCAGCTTCATAGCAAAGCGTTCAAAAACAGTCACGCAGCCAGTTTGAGGCACACTTGCCCCCCGACGCATGTGCGAGAGACTTCGCGCGTTAGCGGCCGTAAGAGCTGTTGTCAGAACGAAAGCGCCAGCTTAGCCTGTCGTCACAAAAAGACAAAATACCAAGGAGTTAGATTGATATGACCATCCGGCTGTCAAAGTCCTTTATGGTGCTTGCCATTGCTTTTTTCGCGTCGCTCGTGGCGTTCGGCAATATCACCGATTACGGATCCAATTTCGCTTTTGTTCACCACGTCTTTCTGATGGACACGATTTTTCCGGACTCATCGATCAAGTATCGCGCAATTGAATCCGAAGCGCTCCATCATGCGGGATACATCTTCATTATTGCGCTGGAGACGCTCACCGCGCTCCTTTGCTGGGTGGGCGGGTTTAAGTTGCTCGGTGCCAGTGGTGGCTCCGCGAAAGAGTTTAACGCCCGAAAGAAATGGGCGATAGTCGGCCTGACCATAGGTTTTTTGACCTGGCAGGTAGGCTTCATGTCGATTGGCGGCGAATGGTTCGGCATGTGGATGTCCGAACAATGGAACGGCGTGCCAAGCGCCTTCCGTTTTTTCATCACGATCATTGCCGTTTTGATTTATCTTGTTCTTCCCGATGCGGATGATGCCG
Source organism: Martelella mediterranea DSM 17316 (assembly GCF_002043005.1). NCBI lineage: Bacteria > Pseudomonadati > Pseudomonadota > Alphaproteobacteria > Hyphomicrobiales > Aurantimonadaceae > Martelella > Martelella mediterranea. Next base: position 185,248 of record NZ_CP020331.1, read on the forward strand.
TTTAGACGTGATCGTTTCGGCTCTGAGGAAACTCGCTCTCGACCATCTCGAACGAGAGCGAGCCCCATAACCATCCAAAGCTACCGACAAGATGAGACAGGTCCATGAAGGCTCTCTTCCAGCTGGGAAGTCGTGCTAGCATAAGATGAAGAGACAACCAGATTTCGTTGTTTTAGCGATGGCTGAGAGGGAATGCTTTGAGAAAATACCTGGTAATGCTCACAACGCTCGCACTTGTCGGCTGTACGTCTGACACTACCATCGACTCATCCGGCAACTTCAAAACAGCGAAGGTGGACCTGGATACAGCTTTGATCGAAACGTACCAGCAATGCGTGAACGCAATGACAATTGGCGTCTATAGTACTGCCGATATCGCTAAAACAGGGCTGAAAAACACAGGTAGAAATAGGTACTCCCTCACAGTACCAATTGACGCAAGTGGAAGTGCCTTAGCAAGCTATGTCAAACTGAATATCTACTTCATGTCAATCTTCGGAAAAAGGCCCATCCGGACCTGCACCGTTACCGCTCCTGAAGGCCGAAAATACCTAGAGGAATTCGACGCTAGCTTTAGACGTTTTGCAAAAGTCAACGGCTATGGAATCACGAAGACCGGATCGACATACTCTTTCTCTACGAAAGGCAAAGAATTCACGGTCTACTTTGAGGAAAGCAAATCTGCTATGGTCCGATCTTTGAGAGTCAGATTTTTTTCACTGGACTGATGCGGTCGATTGGCCGAAGAGAGAAATGTTGGCGACGGCTGATGTCCGATCGTCACCTTCCCTTCAAACCTAAATCAGTCCATCGGACAGCCAGCCACCGAATCCGGTTCCGGCCACGGCTGCGTCGAGGATATATCCCCGGCCGATCTGCTTGATATTCTTGCCGTGCTGCCATACGGCGCTCCGGATTCGCTCCGCTTCCCTGATCGCACTGGTGCGCGCTCGCTTGACCTTGCCCTCACCGGAAAATTCCCGAATGGCGGACACGGACGACGATGCTCTTCATGCATTCGGTGTGATTTAGAACGATGTCCTGCCACTGCTCAAAGGTGAGCCATGGAAATCGTCGGAGAAGGCGATAGAGCAACTTCGAGCGAAGAAATTCCCAAAGCTTCTGCAGTAACCAACAGTTAGCATAAAACGTAAGCGACAAGCTGGCCCCATCTGGCCGAGTGGTTTGGCGTTGGGATAACAGTATCGGACATATTGAACTGCAGTGAGCTTCTATGTCTGCGCCTGGTCCTGAAACTAGAACTTTCCATATGATTGAAGCTGTCGCCGGCCGCTTCGAGGGTGCGCCTCGGCAGCTACGTCGACGCTGGTCTGATGATTTTAAGGCCCGAGCGGTGGCGGAGGCGCTCGAGCCAGGAGCGAATGTTTCGGCAATCTCTCGTCGACTGGACATCCATCCATCCCAGCTCTTTGGCTGGCGTCGTGCAGTCCTGAATGCCCAGGCGGGTCTGACGGAACCGGCACGTCGTGAAGCTGCAGTGACAGAAGCCAGCGACACATTGATCGAAGTTGTCATCGGTGAGGCGATCATACGTGCTCGGGCAGATGTCAGCGAAGCGCACTTGCGTCGGGTTATCCGTGCGGTGCGTTCGGCATGATCCCCGCGGGTGTGAAGGTCTTCCTTGCCAGCCATCCCGTCGACTTCCGCAAGGGACCGGACGGTTTGCTGTCTCTGGTGCGGGATGCCGGCAGCGATCCATTCAACGGCGCGCTGTATGTCTTCCGGGCCAAACGCGCGGACAGGATCAAGATTGTCTGGTGGGACGGGTCCGGCGTGTGCCTTTATGCCAAGCGGCTGGAGAAAGCGCAGTTCTGCTGGCCCCGCATCGGCCATAACCGGATTCATCTCAACCACGCCCAGCTTCTGGCTCTCATTGATGGCATGGACTGGAAGCGGGTTCGATCTCGGCCAGTCAAGCCGCCGGAGATCGTTGGCTAGAGCAATTCCAGGTGAAGTGGACACCGGGTTACCGTCCGGGAATGCGCCGAAACAAAAGGCCCTGCGGCGAAGTGAATCACCAGCCTGAAAAGGCAGGAAAAACGGCGAGAAGTATGCTCTGGTAGCTCCATGACACCGCCCGCCTTCCAGCTTCCTGATGACATTGAATCGCTGAAAGCGTTTGCGCTTTCCATGGCGGAGAAGGCGGCGCGCGCCGACGCTCTGGAAGTCGAGGTTGCCAATCTCAAGGCGCAAACCGCCGATGCCGATGAGCGCATTGGGCGGCTGATGCAGATCCTGAAAGCGTTCGATCGTGCCCGCTTCGGCCGGCGATCGGAAAAGCTGGGCCTGCACGCCGCCGACAACGAACAGCAGGCTTTCGTCTTCGAGGAAATCGAGACCGGCATTGCTGCAATCAAGGCCGGGCTCAAGAAGAGCCACGAGCGTGCTGATGGCAAGCGTCCGCCGCGGCCGCGCAAAGGCTTCGCCCCGCATCTGGAACGGGTCGAAGTGGTGATCGAGCCGGAAGAGCTGCCGGAGCATGCCGGCAGGCAAAAGGTGCTGATCGGGGAGGATGTCAGCGAGCGGCTGGATGTTGTGCCGGCGAAGTTCCGCGTCATCGTCACCCGCCGGCCGAAATATGCCTTCAGAAATGAAGATGGTGTTGTTCAGGCGCCGGCGCCGGCACACATCATCGAGAGCGGCATTCCGACAGAGGCGCTTCTGGCGCAGATTGCCGTCTCAAAATATGCCGATGGCCTGCCGCTCTATCGACAGGAGGCGATCTACGCCCGCGACAAGGTCGAACTCGACCGCAGGCTGATGGCGCAATGGATGGGCAAGCTCGGCTTCGAGCTGGAAATCCTCGCCGATTACATCCTTGTCGAGATAAAGAAGGCCGAACGGGTCTTCGCCGACGAAACGACGTTGCCGACGCTTGCTCCAGGTTCGGGAGCAACGAAAACAGCATGGCTGTGGGCCTATGCCAGGGATGATCGTCCGTTCGGCGGCAGCGGCCCGCCGATGGTCGCCTACCGCTTCGAGGACAGTCGATCCGGCGAATGCGTTGCCCGCCACCTGAATGGCTATCACGGCATTTTGCAGGTCGACGGTTATGCCGCCTACAACAAGCTCGCGAGATCTGACGGTGGCAATGATGGCGTCACATTGGCTGGTTGCTGGTCACACAGTCGGCGCAAGTTCTATGAACTACATGTCGGGAAAAGCTCCGAGGTAGCAACGGCGACGGTCGAACGGATGGCAAAGCTCTGGCAGGTCGAGGAGGCCGCTCGAGGTCAAAGTCCCGACGCCCGCGTCGCGGTGCGTCAGCAAACCTCCGCCGTAATTGTCTCTGAACTCTTCGATCTCTGGCACAAGACCCTGCCACGGATATCCGGAAAATCGAAGCTCGCCGAGGCGATCCGCTATGCGACCACGCGCCGCGCCATCTTTGAGCGCTTCCTGAGCGATGGCCGCATCGAGCTCGACTCCAACATCGTTGAACGGGCAATCCGGCCGCAGGCCATAACGCGGAAGAACGCACTTTTTGCAGGCAGCGACGGCGGCGGAAGAAGCTGGGCAACGATCGCTACGCTGCTGCAGACGGCAAAAATGAACAATGTCGATCCGAATGCCTGGCTTACCCAGACCCTCGAGCGCATCGCCAACGGTTGGCCGAGCAGTGAAATCGACGCGCTTATGCCGTGGAATTACCACGCCTGAACGGCCTCGGCTTGCCGCTTACCATAAAACATTGAAATAGTTATGCTGAGTGCCGTCATCGTGTCGCTTGATAAGCGGGTCTCTGGTTCATATACCTTCAAGACCTGTGGGTAGGCACTGTTCCGCCACCCGCTCACGAGAGTGTTCCAGTACAGATGCAGCGGCCGCCTTGGAAACGAGGTCGTTCATTCCCCGTGTGGTGCCTTGGGCGACCATCTCTGTCTACACGGCCGTGGTATCGTCATATCGGAGATAGCCGATCAGGGGCGATATGGTTTCGATCGTCAATGATCGGCGGCTGATGAGAATGCAGCTTTTGGCTGTATCGGGGTTGACTGCCTCGGCTTCGGAACCGATAGTTGCAATGTAAGAGAAATGCGACGTCGGGGGACGGGGATGGTTGTCGGGGTGCCGTTGAGGTCTGCGCCGGAAAGGCGTGAGGCGGCGCGCGCGGGTCTCCGGTTCTCTCTGCTCGGGCCGGGCGCGGATATCCGGCCTGTGGTGGCGCTGGCGCGAGAGGCGCATGCGGAAAGCCGGTTTTCCTACATTCCCTTCAGTCCCGCAAAGGTTGAGGCGATCATCGCGCGCATTGTCGCGCGGCCGGCGCAATCGGCCTGTATTCTCGCCACGCGCGGCGGCGATGTCGTCGGCATGCTGTGGTGCTCCGTCGGCGAGTATCACATCGGCAGCGACGTGCTTTTGACCACCATCCACAACCTCAACGTCGCAAAGCCCCTGCGCGCCACGCTTGCCGGCGGCCGGGTGACGCTCGGCCTTTTGAAGCGCGCCGAGGCCTGGTCGCGCGCCAAGGGCGCCCGCGAGATGCTTTTTCATGTGACGTCCGGCGTGGAGACGGAGCGGACGGAGAGGATGATGCGGAAGTTGGGGTATGAGGGGATCGGCGGGAATTATGTCAGATTTCGCTTTTCTAGTTTTTAGGTATGTTTAACGAGGCATATATAATGATTTCTTATAAAAAAATATATATATCATTCTGTAAATCTGTCGACAAGAATATTATAGAAATATCAATTTTTCCAATTTTCCTGATATTGAGATTTATATTAATAAGAATGGATCCAGCGGATCAATATTATTATGGAATAAATTTTATTCTTATATTCTATATAATATATTTGATTTTTATTTTATCGAAATCTTTTTTTGAGGAATTTAATTCAAATTGAAGCTATAAATATTCATCAGCTATAGTAAGCAAGAGAGGTTGGGGTTATGGATCCGAGGGCGACACGCAGTACATCAATAAATTCGCATTATCATAGATATGATTTTGGCAAGTACGATAATGCAATCGAGAACAGTATGCCGGCTGCATTCTCTATCGGCGGCGCCATTTTTGAGGGTTCAAGTCATAAGGCAATAGCTGGTGCTGGGAAGGTTTTTGGTCTGGTAGGGGGCGCGGGCGCTGACTCCCTTATCCGGGCGAGTGATGTGGAAGGGTTTACTGTTGCCGATGGCGTAGCAGTTGGTCTGTCGACGACGGGCGGATACGTCGTTGGAAGTTTGGCTTCTGCGGCAGCTATAGGTTCCGTTCCCGGTGCCTTAGTTGCTATTCCGGTTTCGTATATGATAGCGGACACCGTTGATACATACGCTTCTAATATCGGCGCATCGACTGTTACAGTTTCTTCTGCCCGTTTGCTTGGAGAGACCGGGCGAACTGAGTTGGGTTATGAAACAAATGCCCTTGACGCGATTGCTGAGAGCAATCTTTTGCACGGTATTTTTAGCCCGCAATGCTTCCCATCAAATACGCCGATCCTGCTAGCTTCTGGCGAAACGCGAGCGATTTGCGATCTTCGCCCCGGCGACGCTGTTCTTGCGTTTGACGGTTCCGCTGATCTGGGTCGGGGTGGGCTGGTGCCGAAGCGGGTTGTACGGCTTTACCGGAACGAGACGACGGAATGGGTTCGGCTTTCGTGGGGTGAGGACGACGCGGCGCGCGAGCTTGTCGTGACGCCGGGGCACCGTTTTCTGACCGAGCGGGGCACATTCGAAAAGATCGGCGATATGGTGGCCGAAGGCCGGGCGACGGTGGTGCTGGAAGACGGCGCGCTGACCACGGTTTCGGCCGAGCGGATCGTGTTTTCGGCTAAGACCGCCGGTCTTTTCGAACGGGCCCGGACATTTGGCGCGGCAAGCGGGAATGCTGCGCTCGCGCCCGTCGAGGGCGATGCCTGGCAGACCTATAATTTCGAGGTGGAGGACCTGCACACCTACATCGCCGGCGGGGTGAGGGTGCATAATCAGTCCGAGTGGTGGACGCACGAGCTCACCAACGGCTTGATTGACGTCGATATCGCTGCGCGTCTTGCACGGGGCCAATCTCTCAATCACGCTGTCAGCATGATTCTTGGATCAGCGGGCGTCGAGGACATTGGCAATAGTAAGGTTGCCTTCACGTCCAGCGGTCGGGGCTTCTCCATCGATAGGGTCGCTTACGACCAATATATACAGAGTCATGGTGGCGAGGACGGTATCACTCTTGCCGAACGCGGCATGGCGGCCGCGCTTATCGCAGCTGCAAATGGAGCTTCAACATCGCAGGCGCTGGCGCTCTTTCACGGTGAAACCGGTTCCAGATTTCAGGATGACCTTGCGCTTGAGCAACGTGTGTGGCGGGAAGCCAAAGCGTTGCAGGAGGCGTTTGCGCCTGAGGTCGAGTATATTCATCGAGTCGTACTGTCGCCTAACAAGGTCCAGACTGCCCCTAATGTGATCACAACCTACGATCAGAATGGTAGTTATTACCAGTCGAACAGTTCAACCGGCTGGTCTGCCCATACGAGCGCCAACGGCATCACGACCGTCTGGGACGAGAATGGCAACCAGATGGCTTATCACGGCAGCGATCCGTATGATGCCGTGACCGGACAGAAGGGTTCGGGCAAAACCGTGATGGACTATATCGGCGGCAACGACCGTTCCGATGATCGCGACAGTGCGGACAGTGGCGGCGGCTCCGGAAAACCGGTCCTGCTTGATCTTGACGGCGATGGCATAGAGATATCCGAGCTTGGTCGATCGGACTTTTTTCTGGATGCGGATGATGACGGGTTTGAAAACCGGATGGCGTGGGCCGGGGCCGGCGACGGGGTTCTGTTCTATGACCCGGACGATCTGAATGCGATCGTCGAGACGCGGCAGTTCATCTTCACCGAGTGGGACCCTGCTGCGGCCGACGACATGGAGGCGCTGCGTTCGGTATTCGACACCAATGGCGACGGCGTGCTGGATGCCGCCGACGCGGCGTTTTCCGCTTTCAAGGTGATGGTCACGAATGCCGACGGCTCGACCGTGGTGAAGACGCTTTCCGAGCTCGGGATCGTGTCGATCGGCCTGACGGCGAATGCGGCGCGTTATATCTTTGACGACGGCTCCTCGGTGATCGGAGAGAGCGTGTTCACCCGTGCCGACGGTTCCACGGGCGCGGCGGCGAATGCCGTGCTTGCGGCGGAGGCGGAGGGCTACCGGATCGACAAGATGGAGACCACGGATGGGGCCGGCGCGCGCCATGTGGTTTCGACCGGCTATGACCGGGACGGCAACAAGGCGTTCGTGATCGATGCGGTGACATCGGCGGACGGGCTGAGCGAGACGACGCGGTTCGATGATGACGGCGACGGCGTCGTCGATTGGATCCAGACGATTGAAACTGTTATCGCGCCCGATGGCGGCACGGTGACGACGCGCATCGACCGCAGCGGCTCCGACCTTGCGAGCGCCACCGTCGACAGCCGCAAGGTGACGACGACGAGCGCCAATGGCGCGGTGGTGACGATCGAGCGCGACAGCACCGGCGGCGGCTGGTTCGACAGCCGCGAGGTGCGCACCCGCCATGCCGATGGCAGCCTGACGACGGAAAAGACCATGCTTTCGGAAGACGGCAGCGTGATCACGGGTACGACCGAGACGGTTTCAGCCGACGGCCAGACCCGCAGCACCGGTGTCGATCTTGACGGCGACGGGCTTGCCGACACGACCACGGTCTATGAGATCGCCGAGGCGGCGGACGGCAGCCGGAGCGAGACGACGGAGGTGTTCAACCGGGATGGCAGCCTGCGTTCGTCCCAGGCCAAGACGGTCAGCGCGGAAGGCCGCGACCGGGTGAGCGAGAGCGACGTCGATGGCGACGGGGTTTTCGATACCCGCACAAGCGTCAGCGTGGCTGATGGGGCGAGCGGCGGGACGGTTACGACAAAAACGGTGACCAATCAGGACGGCTCGCTGCGTTCCTCCGAAACATCCACGCTTTCGGCCGACGGCAAGACCCGGGAGACGAAACGCGACAGCGATGGCGACGGCGATTTCGATGTCACCGAGACAGATGTGACGGTGACGCTTGCCGATGGCGCGCGCCAGCAGACCGTGACGACACTGAACGACGACGGTTCGATCGCCGCGATGACGCGCGAGACGCTCGGCGCCGACATGGTGACCTATGAGATGCGCGCGGACCTCGACCGCGACGGCGTGCTCGATGATGGCGAGGTTATGCATCTGGTCACGGTCGATGCTGTGACGGGCGAGCGGAGCGAAACCGTCTGGACGCGGGCCGATGACGGCAGCGTGGTGTCGCGCACCGTGGCCGTGACCAGTGCGGACGGGCTTTCCAGCACGCGCAGCACCGATGCCGACGGCGACGGCGATACCGATACTGAAGTCACGCAGGTGACGGTGATCGGCGCGGACGGTTCGGCGACGACGACCCTTGAGACGTTCAACGGCGACGGTTCGCTGCGGTCCGGCGAGGTCCGCACGGCATCCGCCGATGGTCTCAGCCTGCATGTGGAAACCGATATCGACGGTGACGGCATCGCGGATGCGATCACCGATGATGTGACCGAGACCGATGCGGAGGGCGTGACGACCATCGAAAGTGCGTCCTATGCCGGCGATGGAGTTACCTTGACCGCGTTCACGCGGACGGTGAAGAGCGCGGACAGGCTTGCGGTGACGGTGAGCGCCGACGAAAACGGCGACGGCGCCATCGACCGGGTCACCGCCAGCGTGACCGATACCGCCGGCGCGGTGACAGTGACCGAGACCGGCTATTACGCAGACGGCACGGTCGCCGGTGTGATCCGCAGCGAGACCAGCGCCAACGGGCTTGAAACCGTTGTGCGTAAAGATGACGATGGCGATGGTATTGCCGAAAGCGTGCGGACGGATACGACGGGCTATCTGGTGGACGGCAGCACGGTCACCGAGACCCGGATCGAAAACACGGACGGATCGCTGCGGTCGGTGAGCCGCAAAACAGTCGGCGATGACAAGCTGGTTGTCACGACCGAGACCGACAGCGATGGCGACGGCGTATTCGAGAGAACGCAGACTGCGACTACGACGCTCAATGCGGATGGCGGCCGAACGACTGTGACCGAGACGGTTGCCGAAGACGGGACGCTGCTTTCCGCTATCGAGGAAACAGTCAGCGATGACGGTCTCTCGACGACGAGCCGGCAGGACCAAGACGGCGACGGCAGTTTCGATCTTGCTGAAACCCGCGTGACGGTTCTGCAGGACGATGGCGGCACGATAACCACGACAGAGCTGAGCGATGGCGACGGCGTTCTGCGTTCGCGACAGGTCGAGACCGTCTCAGGTGACGGACGCGCAAGCAGCGTGACGCGGGATGTCGATGGCAACGGCACGATCGATCGCATCGATACCACGACCACCGCCGCGGATGGCACGGTCACCACGGCGACGGACTATCTGAAGGACGATGGGGTCTATGCGCGCGAGACGCGCGTGAAGGATGCAGCCGGGCTGACGGTCACGACAGCCGCGGATCGCGACGGCGATGGCGACGACGATATCATCCGGGTTTCCGAAACGGTTCTCAATGCCGATGGCTTGCGAACGCTTGTCGAAGATGCCCGCGCGCGCAATGGCGCAGTCTCGGCCAGAACCGAAACCACGAAGAGCGGCGACGGCTTGCGTTCGACGGAAAGGCGCGATCTGGACGGCGACGGGGTGTTCGACCGCAGTCGGGAGACGGTGAAGACGGTTTCCGCAAATGGCGTGACCTCGGTGACGACGCTGCTGAGCGCGGCGGGCGGGGCGCTTCTGGCCGCCGAGGCGCAGACGGCCAGCGCCGACGGGCGGCTGGTCACGGTGACGCGCGATGTCGATGGCGATGGAGCGACGGACAGCGAGGCGATCACTGCCATCGGCGATATCGGCGCGACCACGACGACCACGACATGGTTCGATGATGCCGGCGACATCGCTGCCACGCGGACGGAGACGGTCAGCGGCGACGGGCTTGAACGCAGCGTGCTTTTCGATCGCGATGGCGACGGCGTTGCCGACCTCAGGCGCCACGCGAGCGCCGGTGTTGCCGCGGACGGGACGGTCAGCGAGACGGATGCCTGGTATGACGGGACGGAGGCGCTTCTGGCGCAAAGGCAGGTCGTATCAGACGCCAACGGGCTCGACAGCGCCGTCTACTTCGATCTCGACGGTGACGATGTCTTCGAATTCGTGACGGAATCCGACACCGTGTTTGAAAGCGACGGAACGGTCGTGGAAAGCACCGAGACCCGGGACGATCTGGGCGGGCTCTTGTCCGCCGTCACGACCACGACGACGGGTGACGGGCTTGTCGGCGTGAGTGAGACCGATCTCGATGGGGACGGGGTGGTCGACCTCGTCAGCGAAAGAGCTGACCATGCCGGCGGCGGCTCCACCGTTTCCAGCCGGGCCTATGATGACGGGCAACTGGTCTGGTCGAAAACCGTGACCACCAGCGCCGACGGGCGCAGCGTGACAAGTCTGCTTGATCTCGATGGTGATGGTGCGGGGGACCGACGGATGTCCTCGCTCATCGATGCCGACCAGTCGACCACGTCGGTGTGGGAGGATCTGGAGACGGCAGGCAATGCCGCAGTTGTGATCCGGCAGGACAGCGATGCAGGCGGGATGCAAACCGGGACCACATTCGATCTTGATGGTGACGGCGCGGCCGATCTGAGCCGGACCGAGACGATCGCTTACGACGACGCCGGCAATGAAGTGACGACCCTCTCGGAATATGCCGGCGGACGTCTGGTCCACCGGGAGCTGCGCACGGTCGCGCAGAACGGCCTGACGAGCGCGACGGAGGTCGACGCGGACGGGGATGGCGTGACCGATATCACCAAGACGGTGTCGACAACCTATCTCGATGACGGCCGGATCGAATCGCTGTCGGAAACACATTATGCCGATGGCCAGTTGAAGACCGCTTACCGCAAGATCGTCAGCGCCGATGGTCTGACGGAAACCGAAACCTTCGATTATGACGGCGATGGCGGTATCGACAAGGAACGGGTGAGCGTCACGCAAGACGACGGGCGGACGGGCGTCACGGAAAAGACCTTCGATGGCGAAGGCGTGGTGACCGAGACCTTCGTCACCACGACAAGCGCCGACGGATTGCAGCAGACCATTCTGCGCGGCGATGTCACGCAGACGATCCACTGGTCTCCGCTGGAAAACGGCTCCTATCGCTGGAACAACGGGATTACGGCCGACGGCGATGACACACACCGGGCCAGCGAACACACGGTCGACGCTGCAGGCATTGAGCGCTGGGTGCTGACCGAGACATGGTACGAGGACGGCGCCGTCCGGACAGAAATCCATGAGATACAGCTGAACGAAGCTGCCCGTACCCGTCTGCTGACCGATGCTGCGCGCCTTTACGACACGATTCTCGACCGCGATGCAGACTTCGCCGAACGTGAAGAACTGGTGCGCTACGTCGCCGGCGGCGCGCTGGATGAAAGCGCCCTGGCGGAAGCGCTGATGGCATCGGAGGAGTTCACCCTTCGCTACGGCGAATTGTCGGATGCCGGCTTCGTGACGCAGCTCTATCTCAATGCCTATGGTCGCGCGCCCGGGCTTTCGGCTTTGAGCGCAGTGCTTTCGACGCTGGCTTCGGGAGGCCTCACCCGTGCCGCCTTCGCAGCTGAACTGGCGCAGTCCTCCGAGCATATCTTTGCCGGCAACGGACACGCGCTCACCAACAACTACGACACGATCATGAACGCGGCGGTGTTTGAGCGCAGCCTCGATGAAGTGCATGTCCGCGAGACGCTGGAAAAGCTGACGGACGTCATCTTCGACCGCGATCCCTCGGTGCGCGAAAAGGTGCTTCTGACCGAGCAGTTGATGTATGGCCGCGATACGCTCGCCGATATCGCAGAATGGCTGATCGACGGCGGATCGGGCGCAACCTCCGCGCTTGCCGGGCTTTCGACCGCGGAGTTCATCCGCCAGGCTTTCCGCAATGCGCTCGGCCGCGAAGCGAGCCAGGCCGAGACCGACACCTGGACCCAGCATATCGATGCCGGCACCATCTCCGCAGCCCAGTTCGTTGCCTCGCTCGCACTCAGTACCGAACACGAAACCACCGGAAACACCCCGGAAAACCCGCCCGCATACGCCGCATACCAGATCGAGGGGACGGCCGGAAACGATACCCTCAACGGAACCGAAAACGATGACGAAATCGCAGGTTATGATGGTGATGACACCATCGACGCCAGAAGCGGCGATGATTTTGTCGCCGGCGGCGCGGGTAACGATGTTCTCAATGGCGGCGTTGGCAGCGACCGCCTTTACGGTGGGGATGGCAATGATGTGCTGCTTGCCGGCGGTGAAACCCCGGACACTGTCAACGATGACTATCTTGATGGCGGCGCCGGCAATGACGACCTTCAGGGCGGTGGCGGCAATGACACGCTGATCGGTGGCGCCGGAGACGACACTTTTGACGGCGGATCAGGCGATGACACTTACATTTTCGACAGAGGGTTCGGCAGGGACTACATCTATGATCCTTCCGGTGGATACGACGCCTTGTATTTTGGCGACTCCATATCCGCTGCAGATCTGGTTGTGACCTTGTCGGGCAATGACCTCCTGATCGGATTGCGGGACGAGAACAACCCGGGCAAGAGTATTTCCGAACTCGATGATGTCATTACGATTGGCAACTGGAAATTCGAAAATAGCCGGATTGAGTTCCTGCGTTTTGCCGACGAGTCGGTTTTCTACATCGGCCAGCCGTCCGATGTGACCTCTGTCGCCTCGGTTGACCATCTCAACAGCATTCTGTGGGGCAGTTCGCATGGTGATCTTCTTTTGGGCAACGAGCTAGATAATTATTTCGTAGCCTATGAGGGCGATGACCTCATAACCGGCGGCGGTGGTAACGATGTGCTCAATGGAGGTGTTGGCAGCGACCGCCTTTATGGTGGAGATGGCAATGACGTCCTGCTTGCCGGCGGTGAAACCCCGGACACTGTCAACGATGACTATCTCGACGGGGGCGCCGGCAATGACGACCTTCAGGGCGGCGGCGGCAATGACACGTTGATCGGTGGCACCGGGAACGACACTTTTGACGGCGGGTCGGGCGATGACACTTACATTTTCGAGAGAGGGTTCGGCAGGGACTACATCTATGATCCTTCCGGTGGATACGACGCCTTGTATTTTGGCGACTCCATATCCGCTGCAGATCTGGTTGTGACCTTGTCGGGCAATGACCTCCTGATCGGATTGCGGGACAAGAACGACCCGGGCAGGAGTATTTCGGAACTCGATGATGTCATTACGATTGGCAACTGGAAATTCGAAAACAGCCGGATTGAGTTCCTGCGTTTTGCCGACGAGACGGTTTTCTACATCGGCCAGCCGTCAGATGTGACCACTGTCGCCTCGGTTGATCACCTCAACAGCATTCTGTGGGGCAGTTCGCATGGTGATCTTCTTTTGGGCAACGAGCTCGATAATTATTTCGTAGCCTATGAGGGCGATGACCTCATAACCGGCGGCGGTGGTAACGATGTGCTCAATGGAGGTGTTGGTAGCGACCGCCTTTATGGTGGAGATGGCAATGACGTCCTGCTTGCCGGCGGTGAAACCCCGGACACTGTCAACGATGACTATCTCGACGGTGGCACCGGCAATGACGACCTTCAGGGTGGCGGCGGCAATGACACGTTGATCGGTGGCGCCGGGAACGATACGCTTGATGGCGGGCATGGTGAGGACCTGCTTTATGGCGGTGACGGGAATGATGTGCTTCGGGGTGGGGGTGACCACGTTTTCCACGATGTCACCACGTCAACTACCATCGCGTCGGAGTGGTGGAGCCATCACTTCCGCAGTGTTGGCGATGTCAACGGGGATGGGCGTGATGATGTTATCGCGCTTTCCGGAAATGATGGCTATCGCGTCCTGCGCTCCTCGTTCGGCAACGGCAACGGCACATTTTCCGATGCGGGCTGGACGGATCAGGGGCCGATCGGTGGCTGGTGGGCCGGCCGTCAGAGATTTGTCGGCGACGTTAACGGGGACGGAAAAGACGATCTCGTGGCCATCACGGCGGATGGCGCGCAGCGCGTCGAGGTCTGGTACGGCAACAGCGGCGGAACATTTTCGTCCCCCACTGTGAGCTACAACGAACTCGCCAACCAGTGGTGGAGCGCCAAGGAGAAGTTCCTCGGCGATGTCGACGGCGATGGTCACGCCGATATCGTCGCGCTTTCCGGCGACCAGTACGGAAACCAGTACACAAATGTGTGGAAGGGAAGGGCCGACGGGACGTTTGGCGCCAATGTCCAAACACGGGTGGTTGCACTTACTCCCTATCATTCGAGACAGTTTCTTGATGATGTTAACGGCGACGGCCGAGCCGACCTTATCGGCTTCAGTCAGGATGGCGCGGCGAATATTCACGTGCTCCTTGGTCAGGCGAACGGAACATTCTCGAATGCCATATATACGCACGATGAACTTGCTTCCGGCTCATTAAGTTCGGTGGAAAAATATGTCGGGGATGTCAACGGAGACGGGCGAGCGGATATCGTCGCGCTCGGAACGGGAAACCAGACAGCCGTGATTTACGCTGGCACGGCCGACGGACATTTCACCTATTCTCATAGCATCTCGACGCAACTGGCCAGTTCCTCCTGGTACGGCAAGTTCAAGGAACTGGCGGATGTGGACGGCGATGGCAAGGACGATTTGATCGGCTTTTCCGAACTGGACAATGACCACGCTCATATTCTGGCCACGTCGCTTGGTGGGGGCAGCAATGACTATCTTGAAGGCGGCGCCGGCAATGATGATCTTCAGGGTGGCGGCGGCAATGACACGCTGATCGGTGGTGCCGGGGACGACACGCTTGACGGCGGGTCTGAAAACGACACTTACGTTTTCGACAGGGGATTCGGCAGGGATTACATCCATGATCATGCTGGGGAGGACGACGTCCTTTATTTTAGCGACTCCATATTCGCATCAGATCTGATCATTACCCTGTCGGGCAACGATCTCCTTATCGGGCTCTGGAAAACAGGTTCTGCCAGCGAAGGTTTTGAGGGTCTCATAACTGTAAAAGACTGGTTGATTGCGAACAAACGGATCGAACATCTTTATTTTGAGGTAGACGACTCGCGTTTCGAAATACGTCAGCCGTCGGATTTGTATCGGGCTATGGATTCATTCGGGAATTCCAGAGCGAGTATCATTCCGGGGTCTGCTGGCAACGATCACCTTATTGGGACGGCGGAACCGAACGCGATCTTTGGCGAAACTGGCGATGACCGTCTTGAGGGCGACAGCGGGAATGACTTCCTTGATGGTGGGGAGGGTTTCGACCAACTCTTTGGTGGAGATGGCGACGATGAACTTCGTGCCGGCGATACCGGTATTGCCGCAGGTCGGTTTGCCCATCAGCGCTGGGCGGACCATCAGGGCGGCTATTTAGACGAGATGAAGTGGCTTTCCGGCGATTTCAACGGCGATGGCAAAGACGACTTCATGAAGGTTTGGAACGATGGCGGTCAGATTATGGCCGATGTGCACGTCTCGAATGGATCCGGCTTCAGTCTTCAGCGCTGGGCGGACTACCAGGGCAGCTATTTAGACGAGATGAAGTGGCTTTCCGGTGACTTCAACGGTGATGGCAAAGACGACTTCATGAAGGTTTGGAACGATGGCGGCCAGATGATGGCCGATGTGCACGTCTCGAATGGATCCGGCTTCAGTCTTCAGCGCTGGGCGGACTACCAGGGCGGCTATTTAGACGAGATGAAGTGGCTTTCCGGTGACTTCAACGGTGATGGCAAAGACGACATCATGAAGGTTTGGAACGATGGCGGCCAGATAATGGCCGATGTGCACGTCTCGAATGGATCCGGCTTCAGTCTTCAGCGCTGGGCGGACTACCAGGGCGGCTATTTAGACGAGATGAAGTGGCTTTCCGGCGATTTCAACGGCGATGGCAAAGACGACATCATGAAGGTTTGGAACGATGGCGGCCAGATGATGGCCGATGTGCACGTCTCGAATGGATCCGGCTTCAGTCTTCAGCGCTGGGCCGACCACCAGGGCGGCTATTTAGACGAGATGAAGTGGCTTTCCGGCGATTTCAACGGCGATGGCAAAGACGACATCATGAAGGTTTGGAACGATGGCGGCCAGATGATGGCCGATGTCCATGTGTCGAATGGTTCAGGCTTCAGTCTTCAGCGCTGGGCGAACTGGCAGGGTGGCTATTCCGACGAGATGAGCTGGCGCAAAGGCGACTTCAATGGAGATGGCCGTGCGGACATCATGAAGGTCTGGGGCGATTTCGACCAGTCCACACAGGTTGTCGCGGCGAACATTGATGTGCATGTCAGCCAGAATATCGTCAACGAGCTTTTCGGTGAGGCAGGAAATGACACGCTCTTGGGAGGTGTGAACGCGGACCAACTCGATGGCGGGACAGGCAATGACCGTCTTGAAGGCGGTGATGGCAACGATCACCTCACCGGAGGCGATGGCGATGACGAGCTTTATGGTGGGGCCGGCAATGACCGTCTTGAGGGCGGGTCCGGCGATGATGTTTTCGTGTTCACGGGAATGTTTGGTAAGGATTCAGTCGTCCAATTCAGTGTTGCCGAAGACCGTCTCGATCTCCGCGGAGTGGCCGCGATTTCCGACTGGGCGGACCTGCTCGCTCATCACTACTACGAGGTGAACAGCAATGCGGTCATCGACGATGGTGCTGGCAACACGATCACATTCGAGGGCCTTAATATGAACGCTCTGAATGAGAGTGATTTCATCTTTGCGTAACTGCGACGGCGGGGGCAGTCATGAGTGTTTTGCGTATTTTTCGTTTTAGGGTGGCCGGACCAATCAGCCGATGACCGGCGCTTTGTCGAAAGGCCGCGTTGAATTGCGCCAGGCGCTGCTCTTCTCACGCGGCGCACTCATTGGCGTGGCTGTTTTCAGCGCGGTGGTGAACCTTTTGATGCTGACGGGCCCGCTGTTCATGCTGCAGGTCTATGACCGTGTGCTGTCCAGTCATTCCTCGGCGACGCTTCTGGTGCTGTTCGCCATCGTGGTGTTTCTGTTTGCGCTGATGGGGTTTCTCGATCATGTGCGCGGGCGTGTGCTTTCGAGGGTCGGTGCGGGCTTTCAGGCCCGGCTCGATGAACGGGTGTTCCGGGCGGTGCTGAAACAGGCGGAACATCCAGGCTTCCGAGAACAGCCGGCGGCCGGGCTGAGGGATCTTGCCAGCATACAGACGTTCTTGTCCTCGCCACTGCCGGGGGCTGCCTTCGATCTGCCCTGGGCGCCGTTCTTTCTGGCAATCCTGTTTGCCTTCAATGTCTGGATGGGTGTTCTCGGTCTTGCAGGCGGCATCATCATTGCGCTTCTGGCCTTCGCCAATCAGCGGCTCACCCGCGATGCCCATGCGGAGGCGGCGCGGCTGATGCGCGATGCGGAAGCCGCGACGGAGCGCACCCGCAAGCAGATCGACACCGTGCGTGCACTCGGCATGCTGCGCCCGCTTTTGACTCAGTGGCAGGCGGTGCGCGGCGCTGCCCTTCGCGCCCAGATTGCCGCTTCCGACAAGGGCGGCGGGCTGACCGCTTCGACAAAGGCCTTCAGGCTTTTGCTGCAATCGACAGTACTGGCGCTTGGCGCGCTTCTGGTTCTTGAAGGGCAACTGACGGCCGGCGCGATGATTGCCGGATCGATCCTGCTCGGCCGCGCGCTCTCTCCCATCGAGCAGGTGATCGGACAGTGGATGACGTTCCAGCGCACCGGCCGGGCCTGGCGTTCGCTTGGCAAGCTCCTCGATGCGGTGCCTCCGCAAGGCGCGCCTATGCCGTTGCCGCGGCCTGAAGGAAGGCTTTCGGTGGAGGCGATCGCCGTTGTGCCGCCCGGCGAGAAGAAGCCGGTTCTCTCCGGCGTCAGCGTAGAGGTCTCACCGGGCTCCGCGCTTGCGGTGATAGGCCCAAGCGCTGCCGGCAAATCCACCTTCGCAAAGGCCATCACCGGGCTGTGGCCAGCGGCAAGCGGCGTGGTCAGGCTGGGCGGCGCTGATATCCGGCATTACGAGCCGGATGTGCTTGGCGGCCTCCTCGGCTATCTGCCGCAGACCGTGATGCTGTTTCCCGGAACGGTGGCACAGAACATCGCCCGATTCGCCGATGACGCCGATCCGGAAGCAATCGTGCTGGCGGCGCAAAAGGCGGGCGCGCATGAACTGGTCCTGTCCCTTCCGGAAGGTTATGATACGGTGTTGACCGAGGGCGAGAGCCGGCTTTCCGGCGGCCAGCGCCAGCGGATCGGACTTGCGCGCGCGCTTTATGGAGATCCCGTTGTGCTGGTGCTCGACGAACCGAACGCCAGTCTCGACGATCCCGGCGTCAAGGCGCTGAACGGCGCGATCGCGACCGCGAAGGCCGATGGCCGCGCTGTGATCATCATGTCCCACCGCCCGTCCGCGCTTGCCGAATGTGATGAGGTGCTGCTGCTCGACGGCGGTCGGGTGCGCGCTGCCGGACCGCGCGACGAGGTGCTGAAGCGCTTCGTCCGTTCGCCTCAGCTTGCCGAGGGGGTGCATTGAGATGAGCGGCGAGTGGTCTGCCCACCATTATCTGCGCAATGGTTTTGTTGCGCTCGCCATCGGCGTCGGCGCCTTTGCGCTTTGGGGCTTTGCGACGGAAATCAACGGCGCGGTGATTGCCAGCGGCGTCGTCGAGGTTCAGGCCCGCCGGCAGGTCATCCAGCATCGCGATGGCGGCACGGTTGTCGAGATCAACGTCCGCGACGGCGAGTCCGTCGTTGCCGGGCAGCCGCTGATCCGGCTGGAGGAGACCGAACTGCTGGCCGAGCGCCAGATGCTGTCGCGCCAAGCCTTCGAGGCAGAAGCAAGGCTTGCGCGGTTGGCGTCGGAAGTGCGCGGCGACGAAAGCCTCGACTTCGGGGAGGAACTCGCGGAAGCCGCCGCCGATGACGACGCCCTGACGCTGGTGCTGAAGGACGAGCGTTCCCTGTTTGACGCGCGGCGCGAGACGCTGGCGCTGACACTGAGTCAGCTCGAGAAGCAGCGGGAACAGACGGACGCGATGATCGCGAGCCGGCTGCGGCAACTCGCCGCGCTCAACAAGCAGCTTGGCGTCGTCGAGGAAGAACTGGAGCGTTATCAAGGTCTCCTCGACCGCGGCCTGTCACAGGCGAGCCCGCTGACGGCAACGAAGCAGCAGGCGGCCGAGCTGGAAGGCGATATCGCCGGACTGGAAGCATCTATTGCCGAGGCCCGCGGCGCGCTTGCCGGCTACGAGGTCGAGATGCTGAAGATTGCGGCCGACCGGCGCGAGGCTGCGCAAACCGAATATCGCGAGCTTCAGCCGCAGGCGGCGGAAATTGCAGAGCGATTGAACGTGGCCGAGCAGAAGTACCGCCGGCTGTCACTGAGCGCGCCAATGGATGGGGTTGTCTACGGATTGAACGTATTTACGATCGGCGGCGTCATCCAGCCAGGCGCGGAGGTTGCTGCGATTCTTCCAGCCAATGTCCCGGTAATCCTGACGGTCAAGGTCGAACCGGGCCAGGTGGACAGGGTTCATGACGGGCAGGCGGCTGTGGTCAAGTTCCCAAACTTCAATGATCGAGAGACCCCGGAATTTGACGGTCATGTACGCACCGTCTCGGCCGATGCGCTTACCGACAAAGAGACCGGCCAGCGCTATTTCCGCGTCGAGGTCGCCCTTGACCCGGCATCGCTTGCCGCCGCGGAAGATCGCGGCATCCTGCCGGGCATGCCGGTCGAGGCCTTCATCCAGACCGGCGCCCGCAGTCCAACCTCGTATCTGCTGAAGCCATTCACCGACTATCTCGATCAGGCCTTCAGGGAGGAGTGAGTTATCTCGCCATCCAGAAGCCCCGAAGGCTTTTTGCCGTCGCAGGTTTCGCCGTTGAAAGAACGGGAGTTGATGACGTTTGCCTATTCAGGCTGTAGAAGTCCTTAGCTTCGTTAGATTTTGGTTTCCGCAAATATAGTATGTACCGAAACCCAGAAGAAATTCGGGTGGTGATAAGTTTTCTTGAGCGATCCGGTTTGGTGCACACAGACAAGGTCGACGAGTATGCGATCGTCGCGATCACAAACGCGGGCTAACGCGCGGCTGAGGGTCAACAAATCGTTGATGGATTGGCCCGCCCCACGCGAAAATAGTGCATTTAATGGACAGGTTTCATCAAGTCTTACTGTGAGAGACGCAAGACGGCTTGTCTCCGACAAAATCATATGGATACATCATTTCAGTGACACCGAGATTATGGGTCGACGGTCCAAATCCCTTCAAGACCTGACGCTGATCGTCGCCACTATCCAATTGACAGTTCCAAAAGTGGTTTAGCGCCCCCATTGCGGCCGTACCGGTTCACTTGACGTTGACCTCAAACCTGTCATTCGAGTCCGGCTTCTGCTCGAACGCTATGTTGAAGTCATCCTTCACCAGCTGCAATCGGGCCGCGTGGGCCTCACTAAAACCCGATTGCGCGCAGCAGCAGGAAACATGCGGCGGACATAAGCGCTGCGGCGGGCACTGTGATCACCCAGGCTGCGATGATCGTCATGAAGTGGGAGCGACGGACGAGTTTGCGACGGGCGCGTTTGCGCGTTTCAGGCTTTCAGGGTTCCCCAGTTTTCCGCCGATCCGGCGTCGCGGATCGGCGTTGTGGCCATGCCCGAACACATGGCCGACGCTCGCCGGGCTGTGCCCGGCTCGCGAAAACCATGACAGAACCATGTACCTGAGCAGCGACAAGTGTTCGGGTTTCCCGAACAACATATCGCGCTATTCCCTCTATTGGCTGACTGATCCGCAGTGGAAACACATGGATCGGGCGTGGTGTCGCACGTCCGCGAGGAGGACACGCCATGACTAGAGCTAATTGGTAGACGCCAGCGGCTCACGGGCATGCAAAGACCTTCGTGCTTCCGGTCTCGCCTGGGAGTATCTTCGTCGCAATGACGAGTCTCAAAGAGATTTTCAGCGTCTGATCCGGACCGGGCGTTCGGATGGGAGTGAGCTCGAAAACTTCGTACGACGGTGGGGATTGCGGTTTCCCGCACGATCCACTGTTCTGGTCCCCCCGATTTCAGCCGCAGGCCGTCAAACTGGTGCCGGCCGGACCGGACGAGGCTACCGGCCAGCCGGCCATCGTTCTCGCCCATCTCGACGGCCTCGCGCCGCCGACGCCTGGCACGGTATTTGACGGACGGATGGCGTCGAACACCAGTTCTGGCTGTCCGAATCCTTGCCTGATGCGACGGCATTCTACATCATCGCTCTTCCGATGGACGAATTCCTCGAATTGCGCGCCCATGCCGCACGCCGCTTCTGGGCGGCAGAAAACCGGGGCAGGACTTCAGGAATATTCCCGATCAACTCCGTCTTCGGGAACCTCTTAGATCCTGCCTTAGCGAGGCTCGGTACGAAAAGAGGCGGCTCGCAGGATTTCATCCGACAGCTCAGGGTTGCCTTCCCGCACTGCACGCGACAGAATGATCGCGCCAACGAGCGTCGACAGGGTGGCAATCGCCGCCTCGCGGCTATGACTCTCGCTCGCGGGGAACACATCCTCGATCAGCTCTATGTAGCGCTCAAGCCCATCTGCGTAGGCCTGCTGTGCTCCAGCAACAGAGCGCCCCACGTCAACGGGCAGACTGCCAGTTGGGCAACCTTCCCCGGGGTTGTCGCGGTGTTCGGCCGAAAGGTAGTTTGCCAGCCGATCTGCCATGGGCATCGTGTCACCCGCAGCATTGTCTCTGGAGATTTCGCTCAAGGCCTTGTCGAACGCGTATCGGACCGTTTCAGCTGCAAGATCGGCTTTTGATCCGAAGTGATTGTAGAAGCCGCCATGCGTGAATCCGGCGACCTTGGTTAGGTCCGCGACGGAGACGTTGTCGAAGCCATGCACTTTGAAGAGTTGCGTCGCGGTCTCGAGGATCTTCCTCCTGTTCTCCGCCGCCACTTCCTTGGTCACCCGCATCACGTACTCCCCTGAGGCTTGACAATGATGTCATGCATCATCATTATTTTTGATGTCATGTGTCATTATTAAAGGCATGGGATTGCACATTGCAAGCGAACAAGGAGTGACCATGAAGGCTGTCGTTCAGAACGACCTGGGGGAGCCGGCTGATGTGCTGAAGCCCATGGATATCGAGGACTACAACGAGCTCGGCCCAGGGGAAGCCCTGGTCGACGTCAAGCTGGCACCTGTTCATCATGGAGATCTGCAGATGATCCGAACGCAGCCAGACATCCCAGAGGATGTCGGCTATGTTCGGCGCGGTTCGGAGGCTGTCGGCATCGTTCGCGCCCTTGGCTCGGAGGCCGAAAGTCAGGGTGATCTCCAGATCGGCGATCGGGTTATCGGGTTTCCGGCCGCCGGATCCTGGGCGAAGAGCGTCGTGATCCCAGCTTGGGCGGCTATCCCTGCCCCCCGCGGAACCTCAGCGATGAAATCGCAGCGCAACTCCTGATCAATTATGTCACCGCGCGCATGATCCTGCGCGGTTTGCGCAAGTCGGCTAGCGAGGAGGTGCTGCGCGATGGTGCGGTGCTCGTCACCGGAGCCGGCTCGGTCGTTGCGCGTCTGCTGCTGCATCTGTTGGCCAAGGAAGGCCTCGCGCCAATCGGTCTCTCACGCAGCAAGGCGAGCGCGACTCGTGGCATGGCAGAGCTGAACGGCGCACAAATCGCCGCGAGCGAGGACGAGGACTGGCAGGCGCAGGTCACGTCCCTGGCCTGCGGAAAGAAGATCGTTGGCGTTCTCGATTGCGTTTCCGGTTCGCTGGTCCGGGAATACGCATCGCTGTTGTCTGATGACGCGGCCATCGTCACCTACGGCGCTCTTGGCGGCACCAGTCTCGGTATCGGTGCGCCGGAAATTGTCGGCCGTCAGCTCATCATCCGCGGAGTGGTGTTCACGAGATGGTTCTCCGAACTCTCTCGCGAGGATCAGGCCGAGGACATTCGATCGGCATTCGACCTCGCCTCCGAAATGCCGTCCCTTTTCAAAACCGGAGGTGTTTTCGGTCTGGCCGAGGTTCAGGAGGCTATTGCGGCCGTGGAGGCACCGAACCGCGACGGCTTCATCTTCTTCAGGCCATAGCCTCAGGCGTTGCATGCCGGCCGGTCGAAAGGACCGGACCTGCAGAAGGGATGAACGCGCCCGCCGGCGCAAAATCCACCCGATCGGCTGACGGTGAGTAAGCACTACAGGAGAAGCATCATGAAAATTGGAATCTTAGGAGCAGGAACGGTCGGCACCACCCTTGGAACGCAGCTTGCGGCGGCGGGCCACCAAATCCTGATCACGAATGGCCGCGGGCCGGAAAGCCTCGCTGAAACTGTGAGAGGGCTTGATCAGCCTCTCGAACCGGTCACGGTCGATGACCTTCTCGATCAGGCCGAGATGATCCTTCTGGCCGTGCCTTGGCGGAACGTCCGAGACGTTCTGCGCAAGGATATCGATTGGAGCGGGCGTATCGTCGTCGATGCCACGAACATCATCCTGAGCCTCATCCCCGATATTCAGATCGATAACCTTGAAGGCGATTCCGGAAGCGAGATCGTTGCACGGTTGGCGCCCTCCGCTCGCGTCGTCAAAGCGTTCAATACGCTTCCTTTTGAAACGATGTTCGCACCGGTGCCGACAGGTTTCAGACGTGTCCTGTTCGTCGCTGGCGACGACCCGGACGCCGTCTCGACCGTGTCAGGGCTGATCGAGCAAATCGGCTTTCAATCCGTAGCGATCGGTCCGCTCGCGACAGCAGGTCGGCAAATGGAAATTGGCGGCACGTTCAGCGCGACGGAATAGACGTCGGCGGCGACGACGTAGGGCTCGACCTTGTAGCGGTCGGCTTCGGCGGCGGTCAGCGCATGGTTGATAGGGTTCAGAAGCGCAAACAGGTCGTGCGCCTTGTCGCCCGCGCCGGATTTGGCAAAGGCCATGATCGCGCACATGGCCGCGTGACTGTACTGGCCACCATTTTCGCGCAGGCCCGGCGGATAGCCCTTGATATAGCCGGGATCGCGTGGCCCATCGTCGAAAGGCGGGGTGAACAGCAGCGCCAGCCCGTGGTCGCGGCGGATGAGATGTTTTTCGAGCGAAGCCATGGCGGTGGCGGCACGTGCCGGATCGCCGGCGCCGGACAGGATGGACCAGGAGTGCGCGATGGAATCGATCCGGCACTCGTGATTGTCGCTGGTGCCGAGCCATGTGCCGTCATCGAAGGTTGCACGGGCATACCGTTCTCCATCCCAGGCATGGGTTTCGATGGCCTCGCGCAGCGTTTCCGCATGGGCGCGCCAGAGATGGCGGCGTTGCGGATCGCGGTTTTCGGCGAGCGGAGCACAGAGATCGATGGCGGCCAGCAGCAGCCAGCCGAGCCAGACGCTCTCGCCCCTGCCGTTCGACCTGTTCCAGAATATCCGTTTCGCTGGTCAGGAGCGTGGGTATGGCGACGAGCGTGCGCAGCGTCGGCGGCATACCCTGCCTGAGGGAGAGGCCGGGCAGTATGGTCGCGCCGAAACACCAGCTCATCGCCCGGTTGACGATGGCCGTCGCCACCTCGGTGGCAGGTAGAAATGCGAGGGCGGCGAACATCACCAGCCAACCGGTCTCAAGGCCCGTCCGCGACAATAGCATCAGCGACAAGGCCATGAGCACCGCGGTGACGATCAGGCTGGATCCGACATAGCCGGCAATTCCGAGCCGGACATTGAGGCGACCGAGCCGGAGGCACACGGGCGGGTGAAAGCCGATCGCGCGTTCAAGCGCGGGTCGGCCTTCGGAAATCAGGTGATAGCCCGGATCGGCGGAGCGCGCCGCCTCGATCGCGTCGGTTTGATCCGAGGACGATTGCCGGGCCGCGTCAAGGGCTTTCTCTGTGACCTCAAGCTCGGTGAGCGACGATCCGCGCGCCAGTTGCTCGATCGCCTTTCTGTAAAGATCGCGGGTCGGGAAGTCCATGCCGCTGTGGCGGCGATATCCCGTTTGCGATGACGCAAACAAGCGAGCGCCGGCAAGCGCAACGAGCAAGGCCGGCGCGGAGGCTTCTCGCGGCGACGCGCGGAAGCGGATTCAGATGGTACAATCTGCAGACTTCATACGATCATTATGCGCCGGATATCCGCTCCGGTGCAAGCATGTGAACTGGCTGCCGCGGGTGCTTCGAGCCTTTTTTACGAACTGCCGGGTGATTTCAGTCCCAGCGCCTGCAACTGCATCACGATCAGCCCGAGAACAATCAGGCCGAGACCGGCAAGGCGCGACCAGGTGACCGGTTTTTGGGGCAGGCCGACAAGGCCCCACTGGTCGATCACGATCGACGCCAGCATCTGCCCGGCAATGACCGCCATGATGAAGCCGGCAGCGCCAAGCTTCGGCGCAAGCATGAGCGCGCCGGTGATATAGACGACTCCGACAATGCCGCCGATCCATATCCAGCGCGGCGCCTGGGCAAGGTTCGCAAGCGTCGGGGCCTGGACCTTCGTCAGCAGCATCACGGGCACGATGCACGCGAAACTGACAGCGAGGGAAACGAGCGTGCCCCACAGCGGATGGCCGAGCGCGCGTCCCAGCGCCGCATTGGCGCCGGCCTGGAACGGAACGACCGCGCCGGTGATGATGGCGGCGATGATGAGGATCAGTGCGTTGGTTTGCATGGTGAACAATCTCCGTTGCGCCCCAGATGCACTATTTGCTTGGTCGATGGAAATTCCGATGTATCATCCTCAATATGCACCACATGGATAACCTTCGCGGCATCGACCTCAATCTTCTCGTGGTTCTCGATGCCCTTTTGGCCGAGCGTCATGTGTCGCGCGCGGCCGCCCGGCTGAACATGAGCCAGCCCGCCGTCAGCCATGCGCTCGCGCGTCTGCGTGTGCTCTTCGATGATCCCTTGCTGATCCGTCGCGGCGGGCAACTCGTCGCGAGCGCCCGGGCGCTCGAGATCGCGCCTGTCCTGGAGGAGGCCCTCAGGCAGATGCGCGTGGTTTTCGGCCCGGGCGACTTCGATCCCGCGAAGGAGAAGCGCACCTTTCGCCTTGCCATGTCGGACTACGGCTCCGCCGTTATTCTTCCCGAGTTGACGAGGCTGTTGCGGCTGGAGGCGCCGGGCATCGAT
This sequence comes from Martelella mediterranea DSM 17316, assembly GCF_002043005.1. NCBI lineage: Bacteria > Pseudomonadati > Pseudomonadota > Alphaproteobacteria > Hyphomicrobiales > Aurantimonadaceae > Martelella > Martelella mediterranea. The sequence goes on from NZ_CP020331.1 coordinate 211,445, forward strand.
CTGGTGATCAACCAATCGAGCCGGGAAGCCATGGTGCGGCAGGTGCTGGACGGGGAATGCGATCTTGCCCTGGGGGTCTTCCCCGATCTTCCCGAACGGCTGGAAGCCGGGCCGCTGATCAGCGAGAATTTCGCCTGCCTTGCGGATCGGGAGAGCATGCCGGGCAAGGAGCGCCTTGATATGGAAGCCTATCTCTCGCGGCCCCACGTTCTCGTGGCGATGAAGGACGGCGCGAACACCGAAGTCGATACGGCCTTGCGCGCCGCCGGCCATCAGCGCCGCATCGCGGTCACGCTGCCGCATTGGGGAAACGCGCCGCGTCTGATCCAAGGGACGGACCTGGTTCTCACCGTCGCGCGCAACGCTCTTGTTCCTTATGAAAGTGATCCGACCCTAATCATCTTCGAGCCGCCATTCACGATCCCGTCCTTTCCCTTCGTGCAGGTCTGGCATGAACGGCGCGGCGGCGATCCCGCCCATATCTGGCTGCGCGACGCCGTTTCGGGTGTTGCGATATCACTGGGGCGATAAGCGATCCCTGTCCCCTTGATCGTGCGCCATATGGACGGCGCGATCACGATGCCAGACTGGCGGCAATGACCGGCCTTTGCCGCGTCAGCGCCGGACGCCGGTCCTAAAAGCCGGTTGCTGGAGACCTTGCGACGCATTCAGGCGTGAACAGGGTCCGCGAATCGTGTCGGATGATACCAGCTTCTATTGATGGCAGGTGCTGCCGCCGTTGCGATCCAGCACGTTTTCAACGATCCCTGCATGGCATCCTGAAAGCGCACATCCGGGCGCGAAGGTTGCTGCGTTTTGAACCGGCGGCTTGCCCTCCGCTTTGCGCGGGATCGCCGGCATTTGTCGATCTCCGCCAAATCTCCATCATTTCTCGATCGAACATCGAAAGGCGCATGTCAGGTGCGGGGGAATAACACCAGTCCGGACGCCTTTCATGTCGCACCGCCGTTCATTTATCGCCGCTATCGTTGGCGTCGCCGCCCTCGCATTGTTTCTGGTTTGCCGCCACGAGGCGGTTTCGCAGCGGCAAGAACCGTCTGCCGATGCCGGAGGGGCCGCGCAGGTCACCACGCTGACTCTTAAGCCGGAGCGCGTGGTCCTGATCGACGCCTTTCCCGGGCGCGTGGCGGCCTATCGGCGGGTCGAAATACGGCCGCAGGTCACCGGCATCATCAAGAAGCGGCTTGTTGAAGGCGGAACCGAGGTCGAGGCGGGCGAGATCCTCTTCGAAATCGACTCTGCCCTGCTTGAGGCCGATCTCGAAACGGCGCAGGCAGGGGTGATGCGGGCGGAAGGGGCGCTGGCGCATGCCCGCCAGGGGCTGGCGCGGGCAAAGGCGCTGATGGCGGAAAACGTGACCAGCCGCAAGAATTACGAGCAGGTGCAAAACGAATTGACCACGGCAGAGGCGAACCTTGCCGAAGCCCGGGCTGTCGCGCGCCGTCGCAAGCTCGACCTCGATTTCGCCACCATACGCTCGCCGATCAAGGGCTATGTCGGCCGCACGGTCGCCGATGAGGGCGCGCTTGCCTCCAGCCAAACGGAACTTGCCGTGGTGCAGGAACTGGACCGTGTCTATGTCGATCTTCGCCTGCCGGCAACGAAGCTGGATGGCGTGCAGTCTGCCGCCGAGGCGGGATTGGGGCCAGCGGAGATCCTCGACGCGGACGGCAAGCCGCATCCCCGCTTGGGCCGGCTGGCGCTTTCCGATGTCACGGTCGATCCGGGAACCGGGGATGCCGCGGTCCGGGTCGAGGTGGAAAACCCCGGTCTTAGCCTTCTGCCCGGCATGTATGTCCGCGTTCGCCTGCCGCGCGGCGTCCTTCCCGATGCGCTGCTGGTGCCGGAGGAAGCGGTCGTGCGCAATGGCGCCGGCGAGGCACAGCTCGTGGTCGTGACAGCGGATGGCCGGGCCGAGCGGCGCAATGTGGATCTCGGCGAGGCCATCGGCGGACGCCTTGTCGTCACCGCGGGGCTGAAAGCGGGCGAGATGATCGTCATTCGCGGACAGGATCGCGTTCAGGACGGAATGCGCGTGCGCCCGGCGAGCGTACCGCAGGATACCGCAACGGCGGCCGATACGCTCTAATTCTTTGTTTTGCGCGATTCCGGACGGTGAACCGGCATCCACTGCACCTGGAATTGCTTTGAAGGTCAGACATCATGCCACAATTCTTTATCGACCGTCCGGTCTTTGCCTGGGTTATCGCGATCTTCATCGCGCTGGCCGGTCTCGTCGCCATTCCGAAGCTTCCGGTGGCTCGCTTTCCGGACATTGCGCCGCCAAGCATCAGCATCTTCGCGACCTATACCGGCGCGAGCGTCGATACGGTCAATGACAGCGTCGTTCGGCCCATCGAGAAGGAACTCTCGAGCGTCAAGAACGTGCTCTATTACGAATCCACCGCCGACTCGACCGGCGGCGCCAACATCATGGTGACGTTCAAGCCCGGAACCGATGCGGAACTGGCGCAAGTGGATGTTCAAAACCGGTTGAAGAATGCCGAAGCGCAGCTTCCCGAGGCGGTCCGGCGCGGCGGCATCAGCGTCGAGGCCGCCGAATCCGGCTTCCTGATGGTGCTCACGCTCCGGTCGGTCAGCGGCGAAACCGACGAACTCGCCCTTGGCGATTATATGACCCGCAATGTGAGCGAGGAGTTGAAGCGCCTGCCGGGCGTCGGGCGCGTCCAGCAGTTCGGCTCGCCACGGGCCATGCGCGTCTGGGTGGATCCGGCAAAGCTTGCGGCCTACGACCTGACCATGGCCGATGTGACCGAGGCGATCACCCGCGAAAACGCGCAGGTTTCGCCCGGCCGGGTCGGCGACGAACCGACGGTTCCGGGCACGAAGGTCTCGACGCCGCTGACGGTCCATGGCCAGCTGACCACGCCGGAGGCATTCGCGGCGATACCGCTCAGGGCCAAGGCCGATGGCGGGCGGCTTCTGCTTTCGGATGTGGCGCGGGTCGAGCTCGGCGCCCAGACGCTGGCCTTCAGCGTCAGCAGCAATGGCAAGCCGGCCGCTGCTGCCGCGATCCAGATGCGGCCCGGCGCCAACGCCGTCAGCACGGCCGCCGCAATCGAAAAGCGCCTTGCGGAACTGAGGCCCTCAATGCCGCAGGATATGGAGATCGCGATCTCCTACAATACCGCGCCCTTCGTGAAGGTCTCGATCACCAAGGTCGTCCATACGCTGATCGAGGCTATGGTGCTGGTCTTCCTGGTGATCCTGCTGTTCCTGCAGAACATCCGCTACACGCTGATCCCGACCATCGTGGCGCCGATCGCGCTTCTGGGCACATTTGCGGTGATGCAGCTTGCCGGCTATTCAATCAACGTTCTGACCATGTTCGGCATGGTGCTCGCCATCGGCATCATCGTTGATGACGCGATCGTCGTCGTCGAGAATGTCGAACGCATCATGGCGCGGCAGGGCCTGTCGCCGAGGGACGCCACCCGTCAGGCGATGCGCGAGATTTCGGGCGCGATCGTCGGCATCACGCTGGTGCTTGCGGCAGTCTTTATTCCTATGGGCATGGCAGCCGGGTCCGTCGGCGCGATCTATCGCCAGTTCACCCTGTCGATGGCGGTGTCGATCCTGTTTTCCGCCTTCCTGGCGCTGACGCTGACGCCGGCGCTGTGCGCCACGATCCTGAAACCCGCCAAGACCCATGCCAAAGGCGGCTTTTTCGGGTGGTTCAACAGAGGATTCGATGCGCTGGCGAAGCGTTACACCGGCTCTGTCGGCTGGGTCCTGCGGCACGGCGGGCGGATGCTGGTCATCTATGTCGCGCTGCTTGCGGCACTCGGTTACGGCTATTCTAAGATACCGACATCGTTCGTGCCGGAAGAGGATCAGGGCAACTTCATGGCGATGTTCGAGCTTCCTGCAGGCGCCACCGCCGAACGCACGCGCGCGGTGGTCAAGGCCTATGAGGCCCATACCGCGACACGGCCCGATATCGTCGAAAGCCTCGTGATCCTCGGCTTCGGCTTTTCCGGCTCCGGCCCCAATGCCGCTCAGGCCTTTACCAGCCTGAAGGACTGGGGCGACCGCGACACCACTGTGGACCAGGAAATCGCCGCGGCGGAAGCCGCCATGGCCGACATTCCCGAAGGCATGGCGATGATCATGAAACCGCCGGCGATCGAATCGCTCGGCACCACCTCCGGCTTCGCGCTGAGGCTCGAGGATCGGGCCAATGCCGGACCGGCGGCGCTGAAGGCGGCAGAGGACCAGTTGATCGCGTTGGCCGCCGAAAGCAGGCTGGTGAGCGGCGTGATGGCGGACGGGCTGCCCGATGGCCAGAGCATCGCGCTGAAGATCGATCGACAGAAGGCGCTGGCGCTCGGGGTGTCCTTCTCGGCCATCAGCGACATGATCTCGACGGCGATCGGGTCGACCTATGTCAACGACTTCCCCAATAACGGGCAGCTTCAGCAGGTGGTCGTGCAGGCCGATGCGCCCGCAAGGATGCATGTCGAGGATGTGCTGCATCTCAAGGTGCGCAACATCGATGGCGGCATGGTGTCGCTGTCGGAAGTGGTCGAGCCGGTCTGGGAAACGACGCCGCTGCAGGTGCAACGCTATAACGGCTATCCGGCTGCGAACATCTCGGGCTCGGCGGCGCCGGGCGTTTCGAGCGGCGTGGCAATGACGGAGATGGAGCGTCTGGCGCAACAATTGCCGCGTGGCTTCGCGGTGGAGTGGACCGGGCAATCGCTGCAGGAAAGGCAATCCGCCACGCAGACGCCAATGCTGCTGGCCGCCTCGATGCTGATCGTGTTCCTCGTGCTTGCGGCGCTTTATGAAAGCTGGTCGATCCCGCTTTCGGTGATGCTGGTCGTGCCGCTCGGCGTGCTCGGCGCGGTGCTGGCGGTGCTTTTGCGTGGCATGGACAATGACGTCTTCTTCAAGGTGGGCCTGATCACCATTATCGGGCTTTCGGCCAAGAACGCCATTCTTCTGGTCGAATATGCCCGCCACCTGAGAAATGACGGGATGAGCCTCCATCGGGCCGTGCTGCGGGCATCCCGGCTGCGGCTTCGGCCGATCGTGATGACGTCGCTGGCCTTCATCCTCGGCGTCGTCCCATTGATGCTCGCGCATGGCGCCGGCTCCGAAATCCAGAACGCAATCGGAACCGGCGTGTTTGGCGGCATGCTGTCGGCGACGACGCTTGCGGTATTCTTCGTGCCGGTGCTCTACGTTACAGTCAGCCGACTGACGCTCAGCGGATCACGGAGGACGGGTGTTGCCGACAAACCCGAACCCGCCGCGTCGGCGTAATGAGTTCTGGCGTTCTCTGTCATTCGAAAGGATGGACGGGGAACGCTCCGGACCGCGTTTCAAAGATCGAAGACATGGCCATGAACAATGCTCTGATCCTGATTATCGAAGACGAACCCGAGATTGCGGAAATCATCGGCACCTATATGGCGCGCGAGGGCTTCCGGGTCATCACCGCAGGCGACGGGACCGTCGGGCTTGCCCATCATCTGCGCTTGCGCCCCGATCTGGTCGTGCTCGACATCAAGCTTCCCGGACAGGACGGCTACGAGGTGCTGGCGGCAATCCGCCGGCGCGGCGATACGCCGGTGATCATGGTCACAGCACTTGCGGAGGATCTCGACAAGCTGCAGGCGCTGCGCATCGGCGCTGACGATTATGTCGTTAAACCGTTCAACCCGCTCGAGATCGTGGCCCGCGCCAAGGCCGTTTTGCGCCGGACCATGGGGCGCGGGGCCGCCGAGGTGCTGCGCGTCGGCCCGTTGACCGTCGATCCGCAGGCCTATCGCGCGGCGGTCGAAACGCCCGCCGGATCGGTGGCGCTCGACCTGACCCGGACCGAGTTCCGCATTCTCGCCCATATGGCCGCAAGCCCCCGCCGGGCGTTCGAGCGCGCGGAACTGGTCGATGCCTGCATGCCGGAGAGCGAAGCGCTCGACCGCACGGTGGACAGCCATGTCAGCAATCTGCGCCGCAAGCTTTCCGCCGCCGGAGCGGAGGGCTTGCTCACTGCCGTGCGCGGCGTCGGCTACCGGCTGGACAGCATCGATGAGTAGAAACCTGAATTCCCGGATCGTCCGTGCGATGATCGCACTGACCCTGCTTGCCTTCGCCGTCGTCTATTTCGGGCTGATTGCGTATTTCTTCTTCATCTATGAATGGCTCTATCCCGAATTCACCGACGATGACTTTCTGCGCACCGGCGATATCGTCACTTTGGGCCTGCTTCTGGGGATCGGCATATCCACCGCCTCATTGCTCGGCTGGATTCTTGCACGACGGATCGTGGAACCGCTGAAATCGGTTGCGGAAGCCGCGCGCAGGGTCGCGGAGGGCGATTTTTCGGCGCGCGCCTCGTTGCGCAGCGGCAATTTCGGTGAGGCCGGCGATCTTGTCGACGATTTCAACCAGATGGCGGAGCGGCTGCAACGCGCGGAGACCGAGCTGCAATACTCCAACTCGGCGATCGCGCATGAGCTCAGGACCCCGCTCACCATTCTGCGCGGGCGGTTGCAGGGCCTTTCGGATGGCGCTTTCACCCCCAGCCCGGAACTTTATTCCCGGCTGATCGAACATGTGGACGATCTGTCGGCCATCGTGGAGGAATTGCGCACGCTGGCGCTGGGCAATGCCGGCCAGCTCGATCTGCAGGTCGCGCGTCTCGACCTCGCGGAGGAGGCCGAGGCGGCAATGACTTCGCTCGAGGAGGCGCTTGCGAAGGCCGGGATCGCCGCGACCCGGCATCTGGGCCGCGCAGTCACGACAGCCGATCGCGCAAGGTTGCGGCAGGCCTTCGTGGCGCTTCTCGAAAACTGCTGCCGTTATGCACCGGGAAGCACCGTGCTCGTGGAGACGGGCGTTTCCACGAAGCATGTCTTCTTCCGCTGCACCGATACCGGCCCCGGCCTTTCCGCTGAAAACCGGGCGCGCGCTTTCGAGCGGTTCTGGCGCGCGGACGAGTCGCGCGGCCGGGCAAGGGGCGGTTCGGGTCTCGGCCTGCCGATCGTCAAGGCGATCGCCAAGGCGCATGGCGGCGACGCGCTGATCCTGCCTTCCCAAAACGCCGGCCTTGCCGTCGAAATCCGGCTGCCCCGCCGGGATTTGCCTTTTTAGCGAGATTACCGATGTCAGATCATCTCAACGATCCCGATGCCTATGCCGGCCTGACGCGGGGCGCATGATCGGACGCTGGTCAGCCTTGGTCTCTGGCGAGGATCCATTCGGTTACCGTATCGAGCGCGCCGGGCGCAAAGGCATGCCGACCTTCGAGGAAAAACCGGACCATTGCAAACAATGACCATTCTTCGGTCAGTTGCCAGTTGTAGGCCGAGGCTTTCAGAAGGCCGTGCGTGGCCGTAGGCCAGATGATGATTTCGGTCTCCTTGTCCCGCCCGGCCAACAGCGCGCGAAAGATCGCCGCATTGCGGGCGGGATCGACATTCAGGTCGGCCGCGCCCCAGATCGCGAGCAAAGGCAGATCGAGCCGGGCCAGCGCATCGCGCGCATCGGCGTCTCGGTTGATCCTGATGAACTGCCAGCGGTCGGCACTCATCCCGGCGGGCGGGTCGGCCGCTTCCGGCCCGAAGATGCGCTCGTCTTTAAGGCTTTGTGCCGCAATCGCCCGATCGATTGCCTGTAGATCAAGCCCCTCGCGCAAAAGTCTTGTACGCGTATAGTAGTCCCCCTGATCCTGCCAGGACACGGCCGCGCCGATCAGCACAATGAAATCCGCATCGTCCGATGAAAGCTGCGGCAGGACCCAGCCGGCCTGCGAAAAGCCGACAGCGCCGCGCGCAAGACCAACGAAACGCCGGGCCAGGCGTTCGAGCGCACCGCGCGTTTCGTCCGCGCGGTCTTCCATGGTCTGGCGCAGCCAGTTTCCCTGAGACGCACCAACGCCAGGCTTGTCCCACGACGCCACGGCGATGCCCTGATCGAGCATTGTATTGATCAGCGGCGCGTATCCGCCGGCCGAGGTGCGATCCTGAGCGCCGTCACCATGGACGAGCACGACCGCCGCCTTCGGCGCCCCGTCGGGAAGCCAGAGCGTCCCCGACACGGTTTCGCCCGCGGACACGAAATCGAAGCGCTCGCTGTCGCGACGGTCGAGGTCATGATCAGTCAGTCGCCAGAGGATAAATCCCGCGGCGATTGCAAGAACGAAAACGGTTGTCCAAACCGCGCGCCATCTCAATTGATTCGATCTCCATATCTCACGATTTGACGCTATAGGTATGGAAATGGCGGAATGAATGCAAAGCTGAAACAGCCATCAATCCAGATGGAGGCGGTTCTCGATCCTGCGGCGGCATGGGATGCCGGCTGCTATCCCAGGGCACCGCGACGAATGTATATCCCGGCTTCTGCTGCCCGGATTTCTGTCTCATCTTTGCTTCCTTTGCATGAGCTATGATGAGCCAAAATCCTCCCTTATCCGTTAAACCAAATCTGTCTCAAAGGCGTTGAGACGGAACAGTTTCTCAAAGTCAGCCGGAGTTGGCGATACGCTGAGTCGGATTTCAATCTTCGGATAGGTATCATTGAATTGCGTCAGACGAGGAATCAGCCATCGCTGTGAGAAGCTCGTGTAGGACTGCAATACAAGAATGTCCGATCTGCCACGCCGCGAAATTGCGCGTGAAGCAGTGGCAATCTCATGAAATGCCGCCGTTACCCTTTCATACAATTGACGCCCCTCATCGGTCAGCTCAATGCCGCGGTGCAAGCGTGTGATCAGGGCGACACCAAGGTGCTCTTCCAGCGTCTTGACCTGTCGGCTCACCGCAACCTCACATTCATCTCCTCAGCAGCGAGCGTCAGACTTGAAAGACGGGCTGCAACCTGTCCTTCAGGCCCGCAAGGTGCTGGATTGCAACCGATAGGCCAACGGCGATATAGAGTTCCGGCGCTACGACCCCGCCTGTCTGACCGACTTGCCAGTCGATTACGCGTTTATTGGCACCGATATTCTCACGGGTGCTTCCTCCAGTTCGCTATTCGGACGCCAGGCCGCCCTGCCGTCGATGTCTCCACAAGGTCGCGCACGCAGGTTGCGGAGATCGAGCATCGTTCCTTGTGCCGCTCCACTTTCAAAGCGAGCGGCACCTTGCTCATGGAGCGTCGACGGCCATTGCCGGGTCTATTGGACGAGTTCAAAAGAAAACGCGGCCTGATCAGGTGCTTGTCTTGTCCAGGAAGGCCTCAATCGAGGCGCGGTGCTCCTTGGTGGTGTAACACATCGCCTGGGCCTGGCGGCCGAGCGAGAAGACCTCGTCGTCCGAGCTTTCGAAGGTCTTGTCCAGGATCGACTTGGTCAAGGCGATCGCCGCCGGGGAACCCTGGATCAGTTCCCTGGCCCAGGCGCACGCGCTGTCGATCAGGTCGTCAGCGGTGGTGACACGGTCGACCAGGCCGATCGAAAGGCCTTCTTCGGCCAGTACGATACGGCCGGACAGGATCAGCTCCTTGGCGCGGACAAGGCCAACGCGGCGCGGCAGGAAATACATACCGCCGCCGTCGGACACCAGCCCGCGCTTGAGGAAGCTCATCGACATTTTGGCGCCCTCGACGGCGACGATGAAGTCGCAGGCCATTGCCATGTCGAGGCCAAGTCCGACGGCCGCGCCGTTCACCGCCGCAATCACCGGCTTGGTGCAGCCATGAATGACGGCGACGCTCCGGTGCGTCTGCTTCTGACGCGTCCAGCCGTTGAAGGCGACGTCGCCCTGTGGCGCGTTCAGGCGCTCGCGCATACCGCCAATGTCGCCGCCCGAACAGAAGCCCTTGCCGGCTCCCGTCAGGATGACCGCCCGGATCTCGGGCGCGCGGTCGGCCCATTCGAATGCGGCGATCATCTCGGCCCGCATCTGGTCGTTGATCGCGTTACGCACATCGGGGCGATTGAGCCGGATGATCGCCACGGCGTCGCGGATTTCCACCTCGATGAATTCCGCAGACGAAAGGGCGGGTGTGCTGTGATCATTCATGGTGACATTGGTCCTTGAATTGTTCGTTTATGCGATGGAACGCCGCACAGGCGTCACGGCGAGAAGCCCGGGCAGGACGTCGGAGGTCATGATGATCTTGCGCAGGTCGTCGGCGGTTTCGGGCGGCAGAACCTCCCGCGCCAGCTCGTCATATTTCTCGAACAGCTCGGCATCGGTCAGCGGATCGTCCGGGTCGCCCTTGCGCGTCGGCTGGAATTGCTCGAGCGCCTGCCCCGATTTCAGGATGATCTTCAGCCGCGCCTGACGCTTGACCGGATAGGCCGCGGCGATTTCCGCATCCTCGGTGACCGAGACCCTGGACATGAAGGCGCGCAGATCCGCGCGGTTCAGCGCTTCCGGCGTAAAGGCCGCCAGACGCACGCCGCCCAGATGCAGAAGGGCGGCAGTGCAGTACTGCACGCTGAACCGGGCATCCCGAGCGGTGTTGACGTCCATCCGGTCGCAGATCGAAACGGTCGGGCCGTAGCCGCTCACCTCGATCCGCTCGACATCTTCGGGGCCGAACGGCTGTTTGACCTGCATCGCCCGGATGCCGTCGAGGGTCGGAAAGATGTGTCCGCAGCAGCCATGGTTCTTGAAGGTCATGTGCGAAATCGGGGTCCAGTCGCCCAGCCCGGCGAGACCCGCTTCCCAGTTCCCGGTGCCGTCGCTTGTGGCGGCGGCATAGCCATGCGCCGCGTCGAGACTGCCCGGAGAACCGGTCACACCTTCGGCGGCGGCAAGCCCGGCAAGCACGCCCGCGTCGGCGGCATGGCCGCAATGCATGGGCTTGGTCTGACCTTCACCCTGAAGATTTTCCTGATGGCCACCTGCGAAGCTGCTGGAAATCGCGATGGCATGGGCGATCTGCTCGGCATTGCAGCCCTTGAGCATTGCGGTCGAAACGGCTGCTCCCATGGTGCCGACGGTCGCGGTGATGTGCCAATTGCGGTAGTGGCTGGGCTGCAGCGCCATTGCGATCCGGCAACCGACCTCGTAGCCGCCGATCACCGCGCGGTGAAAAGCCTCGGCGCTGGCGCCTTCCGCCTGTGCCACGGCCAGCGCGGCGGCGATTGTCGGACTGCCCGGATGATAGCCCCCGTCGCGGAAAATATCATCGAACTCGACCGTATGGCTGGCGGTGCCGTTCATGAGCGCCGCATGGCGAGCGCAAACCCGCTGCCCCTCCACATAGGACGCCGCTTCGCCGGCGCCTCGCTCGGTGGCGAGCGCGCGCGACAACGCCAGGGCGGGGCCTTCGGCGCAACCGGGCAGCAGAGCCGCGAACCAATCCAGTACGGCGCGGCGTGTGTCGTGTTCGACCGCGTCGGTCAGCGGGCGCGTCTGCCACGCTTCGGCGGCCTGCGCCAGGATCGTCAATGGATTGCCGGACATGCACCTACCCCCTTTTCAGCAACAGGCCGCCATCGACGGGAAGCAGCGCGCCAGTGATGTATTTGGCCTCGTCCGAGGCCAGGAAAACGGCGGCGTTCGCGACATCAAGGGCTTCGCCCATGTGTCCCATCGGCACCATGGCATCGCGCTCGGCGCGAATCTCCTCGCGCGTCCGCCCGGTTTCGGCGGCCCGGCGCTCGATGGCCATGGGCGTGTCGATCAGGCCCGGCACGATAACATTTGCCCGCACGCCAAAGCGCGCATTCTCAGCGGCGATGTGCTGGGTGAAGGTATTGATCGCGCCTTTCGAGGTCTTGTAGGCAACCGTCGGCCGCATCGACAGCGACGACGTCGATGAAATGTTGATGATGGAGCCGGATCTGCGCTCGCGCATCGAGGGCAGGGCCGCCTTGCAGAGCATGAACATGCTCTTCAGGTTAAGCGTCATGATGCGATCCCAAACATCGGCGTCGAGATCCGTGGTCGCGCGATCGCCTTTCGACATGCCGACATTGTTGTGCAGGATGTCGATGCGGCCGAACGTGTCCAGGGTCTCGCCTACGATGTTCCGGCACGCCGCCTCTTCGGTCACGTCCGCGGCAAGGACCAGTGCCTTGTCCTCACCGATCATCTCGCGGGTTTCCTCGGCGAAATCCCGGTTGATATCCACAAGAACGCAGGTTGCGCCCTCCTGGGCGAACCGGATCGCTGTTGCGCGGCCGTTTCCGGGGGTCGACCCGGGCTGCTGCCCGGCGCCGGTTATGATCGCGATTTTGCCGCTCAGTCTTCCACTCATGATGGACCAGATCCTTCCCGAAGTTCAGGTCAGTCTAGCAGTGAGAACTCTAGGGCGGACCTGACTAGATGTTAGGATCGGCAAATCGCGGGTCTGACCGTTTCAGTCGCGGCCGGGTGCGCCTGATTTGAAGAATTCGCGCGGCTGGCCCACCTGATCGAGCAACCAGTCGATAAAGCGCTTGGTTTTCAGGCTGACCGACGCGGTGGTTGGCCAGATCACGTAAAACGCCGCGCCGGTAGGTATCCGCATCTCCAGAGGCCGGACCAACCGACCTGCGGCAATCACATCGTCAAGCAGGCCGAGCTGGCCGATGGCAAGACCAAAGCCTTGCTGAGCGGCGGAGTAGGTCAGGAGCGATGTTTCGAAATCCGTTCCGGAGTTGACGTCCAGATCGACTTCGACGGCGTTTGCCCAAAACTCCCACGCGCGCCGGCGGTAGCGTGAATGCAGAAGTTCACCCTTGCTCACCTCTTCAGGCGCGTGCAGTCCTCCGATCGAATCGAGATAGGACTGGCTGCAGACGACATCGACCTCTTCATCCCAGAGCTTGCGGCTGCGCGTATCCCGCCAATCGCCCTTGCCAAGTTGAAGCGCGACATCAAGATGCGTGCCGCGAAAGTCCAGAGGTTCGACCGTCGTGTCAAAACGAATGCGGATATCGGTATGCCGATGTCTGAAATCCATAAGCTTTGGCATGAGCCAATGGTGGGCAACGGTTGGGTGGACACGCAGGTTGACGGTACCTTCCGTCTCGTGGCTGATCATGCGCTGGGTCGCGCGCTCCAGGTCATCGAAGAGCGCCGCAATTTCAAGACCAAAAGCACGGCCGGCTTCGGTCAGTTTTGCCGATCGAACGCCACGTTCAAACAGGCTGACATTCAAGTAGTCCTCGAGAATCGAAATCTGGCGGCTGATCGCCACCTGACTCACGCCCAGTTCCCTGGCTGCGGCGGTGAAGGTCTTGTGACGCGAGGCGACCGCGAAAGAGCGCAGCGGGTTCAAGGGAAGGCTGATACGGCGGCGTTGCATAAGCTAAGGTTAACCATGGCGTACTAACGGGCAGTTATTGCCCATTTTAGTTAGGTTAAGCTTCAGTGTGATAAGGGGTCAAGTCTGCGGCGGATCTCTGGCCAGAATAAAGTTGTGCTCATGCCTCAAAACTCTCACGCGCCTGCTCCGGCCGCGCGCCCTTCTGACTCCGGCCCGCTACGCTTTTTCAAGGTCGTTCTGCTTCTTCTTGCGTCCGCGCTCGCGGGCTGGGGGTTCCAACGCATCGGCGCCCCTCTGCCGTGGATGATCGGGCCTTTGGTGCTGACCTCGTTGGTTTTCATGGTCCTTGCGCCATCGATGAGTGTGCCCGATCGTCTGCGTCCGGGAGGACAGGTCGTGGTTGCAACTCAGGTCGGACTGGCGTTTTCGCCCGCCGCGCTTGGCATGCTGCTGGATCTTGCTCCGGTGATTATTGGCACGGCGCTCGCAAGCGGAATGTGCATTATGGCCGTCGCGTTTTTATTCGCGCGGCTCACGCGGCAGAGCGTGGCGCAAAGCTTCCTGTCTTCCGCGCCGACCAGTCCGGTGGAAGCGGCGACCATGGCCGCCGCCGCCGGGCTCAATCCGGTGCCGGTGATTTTTTCGCAAACCGTCAGACTTGCGGCCGTCGTTCTGGTGGTGCCCTTCGCCCTTTACGCCATCGAGGGCTGGCCGGATGCGAGCCGTCCTCCGGTGACCTTCGACGTTAGCTTCCAAGCGGATATCGTGCTTCTGGTGGTCCTTGGTATCGCAGGCGCCATGATTTTTCGCCGCCTTGGCGTGCCGAACCCGAATTTCCTGGGGCCGATGACCTTTGCCGCCGTCCTTTCCGTGGCGGGGATCGCGTTGACGCCGTACCCGTTGCTGATGATCGCGGCGGCACAGATCGTGCTGGGCAGCTGGCTTGGCGCGCAATTCCGACGGGAGGTTCTGACCACGGCGCTTGGCATGTCGGTGATGGCCATCGCCTCATCAATGCTTCTGCTGTTGCTTTGCTCGCTTTGCGCGATCGCTATCGCTGCCATCTCCGGCTTGGACTGGAAAGCGGTGGTTCTCGGCGCGGCGCCCGGCGGCGCCGTGGAAATGGCACTGACGGCGAAGTTCCTGGGGGAAAACGTGGTGCTGATCACCACCTTTCACATCGTGCGTATTTTCATCTTCATGCCCAGCATCCCATGGATCGTGAAGGGATTGCTGCGCTACGATCAACGGAACGACCTTGGAGATAAAACCTCATGACACCTCTGAGACAACTGCCCGCCGGACGTATGGCGCGCGTCGCTATTCTGGACGACTATATGGGCGTGGCGCGGGATCTGGCCGATTGGTCGCGGCTGGAAGACCGTGCCGAACTGACTTTTTTCCGTCACGCAATCCCGCCGGAGCGCATCGCCGAAGAGCTGGCGGACTTCGACGCCATTTGTCTGATGCGCGAGCGCACCGATCTGCCAGCCGAACTGCTGCGCGCCCTGCCGAACTTAAAGGCAATAGCCAGGACAGGCCGTCGGACGCGCACGCTCGACGTCGACGCGGCAGCTGAACTCGGCATCGCTGTCATGTCGACTTCGGGCAGCGGCGATGGCATCTACGCGACGGTCGAACTGGCCTGGGGGCTGATCATCGGATTGATGCGCCACATACCCGAGGAGGCGGGCGCAATGCGTGAAGGGGCCTGGCAATCCCGCCTCGGCAACGCGCTTTACGGCAAGACCCTCGGGCTTGTGGGCCTCGGCAAGCTGGGGACGCGCATGGCGCTGGTGGCAAAAGCCTTCGGCATGAACGTGATCGCCTGGAGCCCGAACCTGACAGCGGAACGGGCGCGGGAAGGGGGCGCCGACTATGTCGACAAGGAGACGCTGTTCCGCTCGGCCGACATCGTATCGCTGCACCTTGTCCTCGGCCCGACGACCAGGGGAATCGTCGGCGCCGGAGATCTGGGGCGCATGCGACCCGAGGCGATCCTGATCAACACCGCCCGCGGTCCTCTGGTGGATGGCGAGGCCTTGCTCGAAGCCCTGCGAACCCGACGCATTCGGGGCGCGGGCATCGATGTGTATGATGGCGAACCTCTGGCTTCGTCCCACCCGATCCGCAAGGTACCGAATGCACTGCTCACCCCCCACCTGGGATATTCCGTGCGCGAGACATTCGAGCGTTTCTATGCGGAGACCGTGGACAATCTCGACGCCTGGTTGAGCGAACGTCCTGTCTTCTGACTGCCGGAACGAAAACAGCCGGCCCCCCTGGCGGGACCGGCTGCGAACCAGGTTGGAAGATCGCTTTACTGACCGATGCCGCGCTTTTCGGCCAGATTCTTCCAGGTTTTCAGATCGCGCAGATAGACGTCCTTGAACTCGTCAGGCGTCAGCTTGCCCGCGACTGCAAAGTTCTGTTCGAGCTGCTCCTTCATGGTGTCCGAGGCCATTGCCTTCGCCAGATCAGCATTGATCTTTTCCACCAGAGCCGGATCCATGCCGGCGGGACCGAACATTGCAACCCAACCCTTGATGTCGACACCGGAGATGCCGGCCTCACCGCTCGATGGAACATCGGGCAACAGTTCGAAGCGTTCCGGTGCCAGCACCGCCAGGGCCTTGAGACGCCCGTCATTGACATAGGGCATCACGCTCGCGGTGGTCGAGATGTAAGTGTCCGCATGTCCGCCCATGAGATTGGTTGCCGCTTCCCCGCCGCCATTGAAATGGACGACATCCGCGGGAAGGTTGGCCGCATCGATCACCAGTTCGGACATGAAGTGGCTGGAACTGCCGGGACCGGCGGTTGACATGAACAGAGGACGTTCTTCCGCTTCCTTCAGAAGACCGGCGAAATCGTCGGATTCGACCTTGGCTCCACCCACCATGACATAAGGACTGGTGATCAACAGGGAAATCGGCGTGACATCCGTTTCGGGATCGTATTGGAGGTCCTTTTGAAGAGCCGGGGCCGTGGAGATGGCCGCGGTATTGATCAGCAGGGTTTGGCCATCGGGGGCGGCCTGCGTCATTTCGGTAGTGCCGATCATCGAACCCGCGCCGGGCTTGTTCACGACCACGACCGGCTGTCCCCATATTTTCTCCAGCTCGATGGCCAGCGGGCGCGCGGTCATATCCGTGGATCCGCCGGTGCCATAGGGGACGATAATCGTTACGGGCCCGTTCGGGAAATCTTCTTGTGCGCTGGCGACGGTCGCGCCGAGCGTCAGTGCGATCACTGCTCCTAGAAACGTTTTCATTATACTCTCCTCCTTGATTGAACTGTTTCGATTCCTGCAACTGCGTATTTTCCGGACCGCCGGGCGACCCGCCACGGACCCGGCTGTTGGTCCCATGGCAATTTCAAAACTAGCCTCCGACCGAGGTTTGTTCGGTCTTGTACATCCGATCGCGCTTGCGCTTGCGCACCGCGCTGATCAGGGTCCAGACCAGCAGGGCAAGCGATATGGCCAGAACTGTGCCTGAGATTGGCCGCTCAACCAGAGAGATCACATCGCCACGGGCCAGCACCATGGCGCGGCGGAACTGCATCTCGACCAGCGGGCCAAGCACGAAGCCGAGCAACAGAGGGGCTGCAGGCAGTCTCGCGATGCGCATTGCAAAACCGATGATCCCGAAGCCGAGAACCATGAAGACATCGGCGGGGTTCGAACGCACGCTGTAGGAGCCGATGCACAGGAACACGATGATTGCGGGGTAGAGGTAGTGATACGGGATCAACAGCAGCCGCACCCAGATGCCGATAAGAGGGAGGTTCAGGACCAGCAGCAACAGGTTTCCGATCCAGAAGCTCATGACCAGGCCCCAGAACAGGGACGGTTGTTCGACGATCAGCGTGGGCCCCGGCTGAATGCCGTGGATCATCAACGCCCCGAGCATCAGCGCCATTGTGGCGCTTCCGGGAATGCCGAGCGTCAGCGTCGGAATGAAGGCGGTCTGGTCGGCCGCGTTGTTTGCGGTTTCGGGAGCGACAACGCCCTCGATCACGCCGGTCCCGAATTTTTCCGGATGCTTGGACATGTGCTTTTCGACGGCATACGCCATGAAGGCCGCGATCGAGGGGCCAGTCCCCGGAAGCGCGCCGAAGAACGATCCGATCGACGAGCCGCGCAGGCCCGGCATCCAGGAGCGACGCCAGTCTTCCCTGGTGGGAAGCATGTTCAGCAGTTTGGCGCTGGATTTGTCGATCTTGGCGCTCCGCGTGGCGCCGATGGAAGACAGGATCTCGCCGACCCCGAAGAGGCCCATAGCCATCGCGCTGATCCCGAAGCCTTCAAGAAGGCTCATGGACCCGAAGGTGAAGCGGCCGACGCCGCTTTGGCTGTCGGTGCCGACAGTGGCGATCAGCATGCCGAACACCACCATTGCGAGCCCCTTCGACGGCGAGGCGTTTGCGATCGTGGATGCGGCAACAAGGCCGAGCATCATGAGCGAGAAGTATTCTGCCGGACCAAAGGTAAGCGCATACTCCGCAATCAGGGGCGAGAACAGGCTGAGGATGATGATGCCGATCGACCCGCCCACGAAGGATGCGATGGTCGTCATGAACAGAGCGACGCCAGCGCGCCCCTGCTGTGCCATGGGATAGCCGTCAAGACAGGTGACTGCGGAAGACGTGGCGCCGGGAATATTCAGCAGGATAGAGGCCGTCGAGCCGCCATAGGTGGTGCCGTAATAAATCCCCGCCAGCATGATCAACGCGGCCGTCGGATCGAGATAGAACGTGATCGGGAACAGCATCGAGATCGCGGCGAGCGGCCCAACGCCCGGGATCACCCCGACAAAGGTTCCAAGGAACACGCCGGCGAAACAGTACATCAGGTTTGCCGGCGTGATCGCCGTTTCAAGCCCGAGGGCGAAATTTGCGAGCAGTTCCATCAGAAGGGCCAATCAAAGGAATGGATGGGCAGGCCGAGGCCGAGGATAAAGATCGCCCAGGTCAAGAAGGCCATTGACGCGCCGAGAAGAAGGGCGCTCACCAGCGGGACGCGCTTTTCAGCGAAAGTTGCGATCACGACCGTCAGGAATACGGCGGGGACGAGCCCCAGCGTCTCGATCGTGAATGCAAAAGCCAGGATGCTGCCTGATATCACCAGAAAGGGACGGAAAGGCAGAACGATAGCGTCGCCTTTTTTGAGGAATCCCGGAATGGCGATGGAGAGGCCAAACCCCGCGAGAATAACGCCCAGGGACACCGGCACCATGGCCGGCCCCATCCTGCTGACTGTTCCCAGAGAATAGTGCTGTGCCGCATAAAGGGCAGCGAACCCTCCGATCAGCGCCAACGCCAAACCTGTAAAAATGTCTCTGTAGTCTCGATCAAGCACTTTACCCCTCCCTGTGGTCCAGCGCGTCAGTTTGACGGAGTGTTCAGCCTTCCAAAGAGTTAAGCAATAGGCTAAAGCTGGGGCGAGCCTTACATTTGGTTAGGCTAAGTATTGGATGGATAGCTTGCGCGTCCGGGCCCGGCGTTTAAGAGTTTTCGTATGGAACATGATCTCATAAAAGCAGGATGGAGCCTGGAACCGGACGACGGTTTTATCGGCCACGTTGGCGGTCTCTGGCACCGTACGCTTGACGGCCAGCCACAGTTCGCATTCGTCGCTCTGCCGATTCACGCAAACCGCAACGGGTGGGTGCATGGCGGAATGCTCATGACATTCATGGACAGGGGCCTCGGACAAACGGCGAGACTGTCGGCGGGTGCCGTGCGCGGCGCCACGATCAGTCTGAATCACCAGTTTCTCGCCCCCGTAAAGATCGGCGATTTTGTTGAAATGACGCCATGTGTCACCAAAATGTCCTCGCGGATGGTATTTATGTCCGCCATTGCCTCTGTTGCAGATAACCCGGTCCTATCAGCCCAGGGCGTCTGGCGCGTCTCGCACAGCAAAAGCTGAAGCCTGACTGCGCCGTGGCCAGGGCTGCGCCCGACGGATCGGGCGCACCGAATGTTCAGTCCTTCAACACCACGAGACCATCGGCCGCCGCAACGCCTTGTCCATTCTGCAGCACGAACAGCGGATTGATCTCGGCTTCTTCGAGGCGTTCGCCCAGAGCGTCGCCCATCCGGGCCAGCGCCTCGATTGCGGCAATCAACGCATCAGTGTCGTAGGCCGGCGCTCCGCGATAACCGTCGAGCAGGCGCTTGACCTTCAGATCCTCGATCATTCCGCGCGCATCGCCTTCCCGCAACGGCAGAAGGCGCAGTGTGCTGTCGCCCGACAGCTCGGCCTGCACGCCGCCTGCGCCCAGAAGGATGAGCGGCCCAAGCTGGGGATCGCGGCGCAGGCCCAGAATCATCTCGAGACCGCCCCGCACCATGTCCTGGACGAGATAGCCCTCGGGCTCGGGCAGTCCTTGCTTGGCAAGCGTCCCGGCCATTTCGGTCAGCGCCGGTCCGACGGCCTCGGGCGCTAGACCGACGCGCACGCCGCCGACGTCGGATTTATGCGCGATCTCGCGCGACAGCACCTTGAGCACGACGGGGCCGCCGAGCTCTGTTGCTGCCTTGAGGGCCTCTTCGGCGGTCTGCACCACAAAGCTCTTGGCGCCGGTCAGGCCGAATGCGTCGAACAGGTCCCGCGCCTCGGCCTCGTTCAGCGCGCCGCCGGGCAGCGCCTCGGGCAGCGCCGTTGCGGGCTTCGCCTTGAGCGGAGCGCCGGCTTCGGGCTGCGGCAGCGCCGCCTTGAGCACCGTCGCGCAGGTCTCGGGCGCGGCAAAGGCCGGCACGCCCTCACGGTTCAGCAGATCGACGATATGCGGCGCGTGCGGGCTGACATAGGCGATCAGCGGCTTGTCGCTGGCCCGTGCCCCGGCGCGGATCGCGCCGACGGCGACGTCGGGACGGGCGAGCGCCGAAGACCCGACCACCACCACCACGCCGTCGATCCCGTCAGAGGCTAGCAACGCCTGCGTTGCGGCGGTCATGATCGCCGGCTCGACACCCGCAAGCGTCAGATCCACGGGGTTGGAGGTCATCGGCGCGTCCTTGCCCAGCAGATCCGCCAGTGTCTTGCCTGTGGCCGCGTCGATCTCGGGCACGTCCAGTCCCAGCAGACCGCAATTATCGGCAACCAGGCTGCCTGCCCCGCCGGTGGAGGTCAGGATCGCCACCCGCTCGCCAGCCATCTTGCGGCCGCTCGCCAGCATTGCGGGCAGATCCAGAAGATCGCTGAAGGTCTCGGCCCGGATCGCGCCCACCTGGTGGAACAGCGCGTCATAAGTCCTGTCCTCGCCCGCCATGGCGCCGGTATGCGAGACGGCGGCACGTGCGCCGGACTCCGACCGGCCGACCTTGTAGACCACGAGCGGCTTGCCGGCTGCGCGCGCGGCGATTGCGGCGCGGCGGAACTTCTCGACCGAACGGATGCCTTCGATATAGGCGGCGATCACGGTGGTTGCATTGTCATGGGCGTAGGCTTCGATCAGGTCGGAAATATCGAGGTCCGCTTCGTTGCCGGTCGAGGCCAGCTTGCAGAAGCCGATGCCGCGTGCCGCGCCGCGCGACAGCAGCGCGCCCAGAATGCCGCCGCTCTGCGAAGCGACCGAAATGCCGCCCTTGTGGATATCGTCGCCTTCCAGCGCTCCGCTCGCCGACAGGACGATGCCGCGCGAAAGGTCCATCGCGCCGATCGTGTTGGGGCCGAGCAGCCGCATATCGCCCGCGGCCGCGCGCAGCGCCTGCTGGCGGTTTCGGCCTTCCTCGCCGGCTTCGCTGTAACCGCTGGCGAGTACGATGGCGAGCTTGCAACCCTTCGCGGCCAGATCGCGGACCGCCGCTTCGGCGCGGTCGACGCCCAGCAAAACGATGGCGACATCCGGCGCGCCTGGCAAATCGGCCACGCTGGCAAAGCACGGCAGCCCGGCAATCTCGTCCGCGCGAGGGTTGATCGGCCAGATATTGCCCTCGAACCCGTGTTTCAGCAGGTAGGCGACCGGGCGGCCGCCGGTCTTCTTCGGATCTGCCGAGGCGCCGACGATCGCGACGCTTTCGGGGGCCCAGAGTGCGTCGAGCGGGCTGTTGAAAGTGTTCATTCTTTTCCTTCCCGATCCACGCCGAGCAGGCGCAGATCTCCGAGTTTACGAGACGGACCGGAGATATCCGCAAAGCGGGCGCAGGCGGCTCGCAGCGTTTCCGGATTTTGTTGACGCGCCCAGTGGACCGGCCCGCCGACCCAGCGCGGAAAACCGTAGCCATTGACCAGAACCACGTCGACGTCGCTGGGGCGCAGCGTGCCCCCTTCCTCGACCACCAGCGCCGCTTCATTGACGATGGTAGAAAGCGCGCGCAACTGAATTTCGGGGGCGGACAGGTCTTTGCGGGAAATCCCCTTTTCCGCAGAGGCGGCGAGGATCAGCGCCTCGACCTTGGGGTCGCGCTCGCGCTTGCCGCTGTCGCCGTAACGATAGTAGCCTTCTCCGGTCTTGCGCCCGAAACGCCCGGCTTCGCAGAGCCGGTCGGGGATGTGCACATAGCGCTCGGCCGGATTTCTGTCCGCTGCTTTCTGTCTGCGCATGTTCCAGGCGATGTCCAGTCCAGACAGGTCGGCCACGGCAAACGGTCCCATGGAAAAGCCAAAGGCTTCGAGCGCCGCGTCCACCTCATGCGGGAGCGCTCCATCCTCCAGCATGAATTCGCAGGAGGCGCGATAGGCCGCATAGATCCGGTTGCCGATGAAGCCGAAGGCGTTGGCCGCCTCGACCGGCTGTTTGCGAAGCATTCTTGCCACCGCCAGTCCGGTTGCCATCGCGACGTCGCTGCTTTTTTCAGCACGCACGATTTCGAGCAGCTTCATCATATGGGCGGGGCTGAAGAAGTGCAGACCGATGACATTTTCGGGATGAGCCGTTTCCGCCGCCATCCGGTCGATATCCAGATAGGATGTATTGGTGGCTATGATCGTGTCGGCCGGCAGCACCGCATCCAGCGACCGGAACAGCGCGCGCTTTACCTCCTGGTCTTCGAAGACCGCCTCTATCACCAGCTCGCATGCGACCAGTGCGGCAAGCTCGGTTTGCGGCGTCAGCCGCGTTTTGGCCTCCCGGGCCTCGTCCGCGCTCATGCGACCGCGCGCGACCGCGCCGTCGAGGGCCTGTTCGATGCGTTCGATGCCGCGGGCCAGTGCCTCGACATTGGTGTCGATCAGCACGACCGGCTTGCCGGCCTGCAGGATTGCGGTGGCGATCCCGGCGCCCATCGTGCCGCTGCCGACGACGCCGAAACGCGTCACCGAAAGCGGCTTGGCCTTGCGGTCGGGCTTGCCGCGCAGCGCTTCGCGCTCGGCGAAAAAAATATGGCGCAGGGCCTTCGCCTCAGGCGCCACCCGGAGTTCCTGAAACGTCTGCCGTTCAGCGGCAAGACCGTCCCCCGCCGATACCGCGCCTGCCTTCCTGATATGGCGGATCGCCTCCAGCACATGCGGACGCGCGCGGCGGCTTGCGCGCTGGGCGGCCGCTTCGGCATCGCCGCGCTCGGGCACGGGGCGGTCTATCACCCGCCTTTTGGTTCCGGCAAGGCCGCGTGCCATTTTGACCGCCTCTTCGCGCAGATCGCCCTCAGCGATCGCGTCGACCATACCGAGGGCCAGCGCTTCGCGGGCTTCGACGCGCACAGCCCCGGCGATCAGACGGATCGCCTCTGCCTGGCCCACAAGGCGCGGCAGTTTTTGCGTGCCGCCGGCACCTGGAATGATCCCCAGCGCGGTCTCGGGCAGGCCGACCATGGTTCCGGGCGCCGCGATGCGTGCGTCGCATCCCAGCGCCAGCTCGTATCCGCCGCCGAGGGCCGCGCCGTGCAACGCGGCGACATAGGGTTTCGACGCGCTTTCGATGGCCGCGATGACCTGCGGCATTTGCGGCGGCGCGAGCGGCAGGTCGAATTCACGGATATCCGAGCCGGAGATGAAGCTTCGGCCCGCGCCGATCAGGACGGCGCCGGCCAGTCGCTCTTCCCGCTCGACCTCGTCGATTGCAGCAAGAAGCCCCTTGCGGATGTCGTGGGAACCGGCGTTGACCGGCGGGTTGTCGATAATCACGACGGCGATATCCCCGTCGCGTTGCAGATGAACCTGTCCCGTCATTCCGCCTCCACGCGCATTAGCGCATCCACCGCCGCAACGCCCTCTCCCTTGGGTAGGACCATGAGCGGGTTGACCTCGGCTTCGATGACGTCGCCCGCCAAAGCAAGCCGCGAGACCGCAACGATCGCTTCGGCCAGTGCGTCGAGATCGCCTTTCTGACGGCCACGCGCGCCGTCGAGGATCTGCGTCGCCTTCAGCCCGGCGATCATTTCCTTCGCCCCGGCCATATCGATCGGCGCCAGCCGCATCACCGCATCACGATAGATCTCGGTAAAGATCCCGCCCGCGGCAAGAACGACGACGGGACCGACTTCCGGGTCGCGGCGCATGCCGACCAGCACCTCGCCGACGCCCGCGCGCATCTGCTGGACGAGAACCTGCGCGACCCTGTGGCCGGGCAGATGTGCCTCTACATTGGCGCGGATTGACGCCACCGCCTCGGCCAGGGCGGCGGGACCATCGATGCCGACGACAACGCCGCCGGCATCGCTTTTATGCGGGATTTCCGCGTCAAGCACCTTTGCCACCACCGGATAGGGAAAGGGCAGGGCGGGAACCGGCGCGTCTGCGTCCAGGGCCACCCAGTCGGCCACCGGCAATCCCGCCAGGCGGCCATAGGCCTCGGCCTCGTCGAGGGTGCGTCCTTCGCCGCGCGGTGCCTTTGCGCTGCGCTCCGGCAATGACGGCGTCTGGCGGTGAAGTGCCGCGGCCACGGCATCGGCACAGGTTTCCGGGTCCTCGAAGGCCGGCACGCCCGCGCCCGCAAGCCTGCGGGCGGCATCCGGGGCATCGGGCACCAGGAAGACCGCGAAGGGATGGCCGGGCGCGTCGATCAGATCGATCGCCGGTTGCACGGCAAGGTCCGGGTTGAAGCGGGCCGAAGACCCGACGCTGACCAGAACAAGATCGAACTCCGGCGCCGAACGCAGGATTTCAATCGCCGAACGCATGATATCATAGCGGGTTCCGGCAAGCGTCAGATCGAGGATGCGGTTATTGCCGGGATCGATCCCCGCCGCGCGCAGCCGCGCGCGGGTTTCCTCGCTGGCCGGAACGATCTCGACGCCCCGTCCGGCAAGCTGGTCGACGGCCATCGCCGCGCCGCCGCCGGTGGTGGTGATCACCCCGACGCGCCCGCGCCGGGGCGCTGAAGCCGCCGGCACACGGGCCAGAAGCGGCGCCGCCTCAAGCAGGCCCTCGAAAGAATCGACGCGGGCCATGCCACAGGCGCGGAGAAACACATCCGCCACCTCGTCGGCGCCGGCCAGCGAACCGGTATGCGACTGCGCAAGCTCTGCCGCCTCGTCGGAACGGCCAAGCTTGAAGACGGCGACCGGTTTGCCGCGACGGGCTGCCTCCTTGGCGAAGCGCTCCAGCCGGTCGGCATGTCCCATATGTTCGAGAAACAGCAGAAAGCCGGTTACATCGGGATCGTCGAGCGCGGCCATGCAGACATCGCCGATGGCCAGATCGCCCTCGCCGCCGACGGAGACAAGCCCGGCAAAACCCAGCCCCTTGCGCTTGCCCCGCGACATCAATGCCCCGATAAGGCTGCCGCTGTGCGAGGCGACAAACAGTCCGCCCTTCGGCAGATCGGACTCGGCAAAGGCGGCGTTCGCGGTCAGCGTCATGCCATGATGCAGGTTCGCCAGGCCGATGGAGGAGGGCCCCAGAACCCGCAATTTGCCCCGACCGGTCAGAGCCGAAAGTCGGGCGAGATTCTCCGCCCCTGCAGCGCCTGCCTCGGCAAAGCCGGTGGCCAGAACGGTTGCCACCGGCACGCCGAGCCGTTCGCACTCCTCCAGCGCATCAAGCGCGAATTGTGCGCCGGTGAGGATGAAAGCGTGTTCCGGGACTTCCGGCAGATCGGAAAGCGAGCGATAGGCCGCCTCGCCCTGCACGGTGTCGCGGTTGGGGTTGATCGAATAGACCTTTCCGGCATATCCGGCCGCCCGCAGGAATTTCAGCGGGCGGCCGGAGGTCTTGAGAGGATCATCGGACACGCCGACAAGCGCGATCGTGTCGGGGCGCAGCAGTGCCTTTTGCCATCTTTTCGCAGTCATCAGGACGGCCTTTGGCTGAAACGGCGCTCGAAGACATGTTCGGCGATGCGGTTCTTGAGCATTTCCAAAGAGCCGCCTGCAATCTGCCAGCCCCGGGTCCGCTTGACGCAATACTCCACCAGGCTTTCGGTCGAGTAACCATAGGCTCCCATCGCCTGAAGCGCTTCATTGGCCACGTCGAACCCGGCCTCGTTGCAGGCGAGCTTCGCAACCGCGGTATTGAAAGCCGAGGGCAGGCCGTTGGCATCGCCATCGCGCGCCGCGCGATAGAGCAACATCTGGGCGCTTTCCAGCTTGACGACCATATCGGCGAATTTCCACTGCAATCCCTGGAATTCACAGAGCGGGCGGCCGAACTGGCTACGCTCGGTCACATGCCGTCGCGCCACCTCATAGGCGTGGCGGCCCAGCGCCAGCGCGCGCGAGGCATTGCCGATCCGCTCGACATTGAAACCCGAGATCTGCTTTTTGAAGCCACCCGGTCCGAGCAGCAGGTTTTCCGCTGGAATCCGGCAGTCTTCGAAATAGAGCGGGCACCATTCTTCTCCACTCATGAAGGGTGCCGGCTGACCGATGGTAAAGCCCGGTGTGCCGCGCTCGACGAGCACCGATCCAATGCCATTGGTGCCCGGACCGAAACGGACATAGATCAGGAACAGATCCGCATGGGGGCTGTGGGTCGAGAAGACTTTCGAACCATTGATGATATAGCCGTTCCCGTCCTCGCGCGCCGACGTCTTGAGCTCGGTGACGGCGGATCCGGCATCGGGCTCGCTCATGCCGAGCGAGATCAGTTTTTTCCCCGCCAGCAGATCGGGCATCCACCGCTCCTTCTGCGCGGGGGTTGCGAACTCGGCGAATGTCCGGATCGGACCGAAATTGCCGGCTTGAACGACATCCGCGCTTTTCGGGCAGACCATCGCCAGTTCCTGGATGGTTATGACCGCATCCATAAGGGTTCCGCCGACGCCGCCGTTTTCTTCCGGAAAGGTGATCCCCAGCATCCCCATTTCGGCGAGCTTCCGCGCGACGTCCCAGGGGTAGTCACTGGAATGAGCGCGCTCGAGCGCACCTGCCGCGAGCTCGCCATCGGCAAAACGGCGGACGGCTTGGGCAAGCTCCATCTCTTCAGGCGTGAGTCCGGATGTCACGGGGTAGGCTCCTTCTCGAATAGCACACGCAGGTGCACGATCACCCGCGATGCCTTTATCAAGCCAAAAGGATGGTCATAAAAGTGACCGGATGTGGTGATTGCATAACCTCCGGTCAGTCTAACGCTTTGCCGTGGCAATCGATGGGCACTAAACGCGGATGAACG
Organism: Martelella mediterranea DSM 17316; assembly: GCF_002043005.1. Classification (NCBI taxonomy): domain Bacteria; kingdom Pseudomonadati; phylum Pseudomonadota; class Alphaproteobacteria; order Hyphomicrobiales; family Aurantimonadaceae; genus Martelella; species Martelella mediterranea. Next base: position 238,143 of record NZ_CP020331.1, read on the forward strand.
CCTCGCGCATATCGGTTTCAGGGCAAGCCTCTTGCCCGCACGCCGGACAGAATGTCGGCCTATGCCGGCGCTTTGCTCATCAATGCATCAGTCGCAGCGCGCGCTCATGCCGCCATCAACCACGATCTCGGTTCCGGTGACGAACCTCGCCTCGTCGGAGCAGAGGAACAGAGCGGCATTGGCGGTGTCGCGGCCGTCTCCCATCCATCCCAGCGGAATACGCCTGACGCGTGATTGCAGCAGCGCTTCCACATCGCCGCCCATGCGCTGACCGGCAAGCCGCGACTCGACCATCGGCGTGTGGAGTTGTCCCGGCACCACCGTGTTGACCCGCACGCCCTTAGGCGCGAACTCCACCGCCGTCACCTTGGAGAAGTGGATGATCGCCGCCTTGGCCGAGGCATAAGCGATCTGCGGCGAGCCGGTGAAGCGGGTGCCCGAGGTGGAGGAGGTGTTGACAATGGCTCCAGCGCCCTTTTCGGCCATGTGTGGCAGCACTGCGCGGCAGGTCAGGTAGACGCTTTTGAGATTGAAATCCATCTGCCGGTCCCAGCCGGCCTCGTCCAGGTCGGTCGGGCCGCCTTTGGCCGATCCGCCGACATTGTTTACGAGCAGGTCGATCGTGCCGAACCTGTCGATACAGGCGGCAACCATCGCCTCGACCGAAGCGCGGTCCGTCACGTCGCAGAGATAGGGCTCGATTTCTCCTCCGGCGGCGCGAACCCGTTCCAGCGTCTCCTCCATGGTGTCACTGCGCAGGTCGACAGCAAAGATCCTGGCGCCTTCCTCGGCGAAACGCACGCAGGTGGCGCGGCCGTTCCCCCAGCCAGGACCGACGCAGCCAGCCCCGGTCACGATTGCGATTTTCCCTTCCAGCCGTCCAGCCATCTCAGTTCTCCTCGAAACGATAAAGTCTTGTGGGATTGTCGACCAGCAGCGCCTGCAACGCTGCCGCGTTCGGTGCGATCTGCGGCAGCAGGTCGAACAGATCGCCGTCATCCGGCGGGACGGTGCGGTAGTTGGGGTGTGGCCAATCCGTCCCCCACACCACCCGGTCGCCAAACCGCTCCACGACGGCGCGGGCGAAGGGCACCGCATCGGCGTAGGGCGGCTCCTGGCGCGATGCGCGCTCGCAACCTGACACCTTGCACCACAGGTTCTTGTGGTCGAGCAAACGCAGCAGTGCCTGAAACGCGGGTTGCGCGAGGCCCAGAGAGGCGTCAACCCGGCCGATGTGGTCGACCACGACCGTCACCGGCAGTTCGATCAGCAGCGGCGATAGCGTTTCAATCAGGTCTGGCGCCATATGCACCTGCAAATGCATCTCCCGCTCGGCAAGACGCGGGGCGAGCGCGCGCAACTCCTCCGGCCCGGCGCCGGGCGCGAGATGCGCCATGTAGTTGAAACGCACGCCGCGAAAGCCTTGAAGCGCCAAGGTGTCCAGCGTTGCGTCGCCTGGGTCGGGCGGCGTGAGGGCAATGCCCAGATAGCGCCCCGGACGGGCCTGCATGGCATCGATGACGGCCGCGTTGTCATGCCCGTGCACCGCCGACTGAACAATCATGCAGCGGTCGATCCCCATCTGGTCGTGCAGCGCGAAAAGCGCCTCCTTGGGGGCGTCGGCGGGTTTGTAGCTATTGGTCTTCGAGTAAGGAAACCGGTCTCGGGGACCGAATACGTGGCAATGGCAATCTGCCGCGCCGCTCGGCAGGTGCGCCTGCGTCGTTTGCGGATCGCGTTTCCAGGTCACCGGTCGTTCATTCATCGGACAGCTCCGGCGTCGGGTTGTCTCCCATCGGCGGCACTCTGAAGATATTGATGGTCAGCGATATCAGGGTGTAGTAGCCGAGCATTCCAACGAGATCGACGAGCGCCTGTTCTCCCAGAATATCGATGGCGCGGGCATAAAGTGCATCATCGATGTTGCGCGTCTCATGCGCCGCACGCGACACGTCGTAGACCACCGCTTCCATCGCATCGTTGAAGTCCGGCCGGCGGTTTAACCGGATTTCCTCGATAATCTCCGCCGACAGACCAGCCTTGAGCGCGTGGCCCTTGTGGATCTGCCATTCATATTCCGATCCGAACACCCGGCCCGTCACCAGAATAGCGAGCTCGGAGAGTTTGGGGTCAAGAACCGTGTCGTAGCGGCAGTAACGGCCGAGATCCTGTGCCTTCGCGGCCAGTTCGGGGCGATGAAGCCAAACGGCCAGAGGACCGCGGACGCCCCCGCGGGGGCCGCTGGCGATGGCGTCGTGTATTTCCCGCTGGCGCTCATTGTAAGTGCTGGGATCGGGGGCGGGCAGGCGTTGTTCGGGCCATCGGCTCATTCTCTTGTCCTTTCGGTTTCGCTCCAAAAGCGGTGACTGCGCCCGAAGGTGTCAAGCCAGTTTTCCAGCGCGGGATGATCGGCGCGCCATTCCAGCGGCTGACGCCAGTCCAGATAGCCCAACGCCGCCGCAAGGGTGATTTGCACCAGCTCCGCACGACGGGGATCCGGAAGGTCCGGTTCAAAGGCGGCGAGGGCGCGTGTGATCTTGCCGCGCTGATGCGCCAGCCAGCGCTCGGAGGTCTGGCCGGGCTCGCGGAACCGGTTTTCGTAACTGACCAGCAGTGCGGCGTCGGTGATCCCGTCCGCCAGCCGCGCCCGGGTCAGCGCTCGGAACCGCTCCAGCCCGGCCCGGGGCAACAGGCGACCGCCCCCGGCCACCGCATCGAGCATTTCGAGGATGACGTGGCTGTCGTAGAACGCCTCGCCTCCGATCATCAGGCAGGGTAGCTTTCCCAAGGGGTTCTGTTGCCGCAGACTGTCATCCTCGTCCATTGTGTTGGCGGATTGCAGTTGCACCCGCTCCTCCAGTCCGAGAGCGATCAACGCCATGCGCACCTTGCGTCCGAATGGCGAGGTTTTGGTGCTGCGGAGCACGATCTTATCCGCTGGTCTCCCCCAATATGACGCGATTGCGTTCATTGCATCCGCTCCGGCAAGAACAGGGCGATCTGCGGGAAGATACACAGCAAGACCAGCATCGCCAGACCGGCAATGACAAAGGGCAGGAGACCGCGGAACACTTCTTCAAGCTGCACCCGGCCTTCGGAGGCGGACTGCACCACAAAGCAGTTGATGCCGACCGGAGGCGTGACCGCGCCGATTTCCACCAGCAGCACGACGAAGATGCCGAACCAGACGGGATCAAAACCAAGGTTCATCATCACCGGGTGCGTGATCGGCAGCGTGATTGCCAGCAGCGCGGGCGCATCCATCAACATGCCCAGAGCAAGGTAGATGACAGCGACGAACGCCACGATGATCCAGCGATTGACTTCAAGCCCGGTCAGGAAGCCGCCGACGACGTTGGTGACGCCGGAAAGGGCGAGGAACTTCGAGAACACCAGCGCGCACATCAGAATGGCAAAGATCATGGCCGTGGTGCGCATCGTTTCCATCAGCGTCTCTTTCAGGGCGATGCCCTTGAAACCGCGATGCCTGATCAGCGCCAGAACAAGCGTCAGCATGGCTCCGACGCCACCTGCTTCGGTTGGCGTGAATATCCCCAGATAAAGCCCCGACACGATCGCCACGATAATCAGCACAAGAGGGCCTGCCATGCGCAGCGCCAGAACCTTTTCGCGAAGCGAGTAGGTCTGGGTGTCCATCGGCGCCAGTTCCGGGTTCATTCGCACCTGGAGCCAGATCGACAGGCACAGGATCAGGGCGAAGAGGATGCCGGGGATGAATCCGGCGATTAGAAGCGCGCCGATCGAACTGTCGGTCAGGATGCCGTAAACCACGACCAGCGCCGAAGGCGGAATCATCACCGCCAGAGTGCCGGCGATGGCGATGGATGCGGAGGCCAGTCTCTTGTCGTAGCCGCGGTTGAGCATTTGCGGCAGCGCGAGCTTGGTGAATACTGTCGCGGTACCCACTGACGAACCGGAGGCCGCCCCGAAAGCCGCAGCACCGAGCGTGGTCGAGATGGCGAGACCGCCTCGCAGGCCGCCCAGCCATTTTGACGCGGCTTCGAAAAGGTCTTCGCCCAAGCCTGCCCTCATGGCGAAAAAGCCCATCAGAAGGAATAGCGGAATGACGGAGAAGTGAAAGGAATGCGTGGTGTCGAAGAACACCGTGGACAGGATCGCGGTCGATGCGTTGAACCCCACCAGTGCCGCAAGACCCAGTGCGCCCACAAGCCCCAACACCACCATAACGTTAATTCCGAGAAGAATGCCGGCAAAGAGGCACAGGGTTCCCAGAAGCCCAATCGCTATATTGCTCATTCGATTTCCTCCGGGTCTGTATCGGGAAGCGCGCCGCCGAGCGCGGCCACAGCCGCGTCGATCAGAAATTGTACGGTCAGAAGCGCCATCCCAAAGGCAATCACGCCCTTGACCGGCCACAATGGATAGCGGATCGAGCCGCGCTCGATTTCACCTATGGCAATTGATTTCGCCGTTAGCTTCCAGCCGGCATAGGTTGCCCAGGCAAACAGTGCTGCGCCGGCCAGCATCGCCAGAACGAGAAGAGCTCGCTGCAGGCGTACCGGCAGTTTGCGGGTCAGCAGGACAACCTTGATGTGCCCGCCTTCGTATTGCGTCATCGCAAGGGACAGGAAAATAATGAACGGAAGCGCTCCTTCCGTCAGTTCCAAGGTGCCCCCGACCGGCATGTTGAAGAGATAGCGCAACAGCGCATTTGCCACGACCAGCACCATGACGGCCATCAGTGCAGCGCCGGCAATAAGGCCGCATAGGTTCAGCACGCGTCCGAAGCCGGCGCGTACGCTCGTTATGAATTGCATCGGATCTCTCCTGAGACTTTGGCGCGGGAGGTGCCCGCGCCAACATTCGGTTTTCAGAATGTCAGTTTCTCGACGATGTCATCAACCGGCACGTCCCTGGCCTCGGCCTTTTCGATCCATTCTTCCCGGACGGCCTGAACTCTTTCGTCGGCAACCAAAGCTTCGAGCTCCCCTGCCGGAAATTCCATGACCTCCACGCCGAGATCGCCTTTCCAGAGTTCACGAACACGCGCGGCATCCTCGTCGAGTTGGCGGCTGTATTCCAAAAGGTAGTCATGTCCCAGTTGATCGATCACAGCGCGGGTCTCATCGTCCATCGCGTTGTAGCTATCAAGGTTCATTGCGATGATATGGCCGAAGGAGGCGCCGAACGGCGCTTCGATGTAGTATTTGGCAACTTCGTCATATTTCCATCCCCGGGCCAGTGCCGGGCCGATTGGCGTGCAATCGATCACCGAGCGCTGAAGCGCTTCATATGCGTCGGCGGTCGAAATCGACACCGGAATGGCGCCCATCGCCTCGATCAGCGCAGGATAGGCGAAGCCGTAAGAGCGGATGCGCAACCCTTTCATATCGTCCAGCGAACGAACCGGCTTCGTGCAGAGAAGACCATAGCTTTCCAACGGCCGGAAGCCGACTGCGTGCAGGTTCTGTTCGGCAAGCTCCTCGCTGAATTGCGGATACCGCGCATGCCACTCCTCCATCGCCTCGCCGACGCCCAGAGAATCCATCGGCTGCGGAATGTAGAAACCAATGGCGTTGTTGAGTGGCAGGAGGTCCGGGAAATAAGGCGTCACCACGTCACCGAAGTCACCGACCCCTGCGGCCAGCGTTTCGGGAATTTCGCGCGTCTTGGCGACGGAGCCGCCCCAGAATATCTCGATTTCATGTTTGCCGCCTGTACGTTCGGCGAACTGGTCGGCAAACCATTGCGTTGTGATCGCCTGGGCGTCGCCCGCGCCTTGCGGCTTGTAGGTAACCCACTTGTAGGTGTCGGCAAGCGCATCGCTTGCCATAATGCTGGCAACGGTAGCAATGGAAATGAGTAGCTTCATTTGGTTCCCTCCCAACTCAATGGTTCCTCTAACCACTGTTCAGAAGAAATACTAATGAATCACAAGGCATGCCGAAAATACCAATTCCGCATGCTTTCCATGCTGGGGCGGTATGATTAGTGCCAGATATTACGCTCAACAAGCTCCCGGACGATTTCGGCTATGACGGCCTCGACCGCGCTGACGGCGAGGTTGTGCCGCCGATCCGTTTTGATCGCCGTGCATAACCTCCATTCGATTTCCGGCGCAACAATTGGCACTGCTGACAGCGTCCCGAGATGAAACTCCGTAAGGACGCCGCCGAAAGTCAAAAGCGTGTAGCCGTGCCCGCCCCGCACGAGCGCTTTGAGATGCCATATGCCATCAACACGCTGAACTACATTCAGCGAGGTTCCGATTTTTTCTGCATGCTGATCGGCCAGCAGCCTCAGGTAGTTGGAGCGCGAGGGCATGATCAGGGGTAGCGCCGCCGCCTCAGCCAATGTGTATGAGGGCCTGTCGAGCGATCCCGCGCATCCGATCAGGTGAAGTTTTTCGACAAGCAACTCCTGGCTGGAAATGTCGGCACGTTCGGGCGGGTTGTGCATCACCGCCAGGCTGATCTGGCCATTGAGCAACAGGTCTTCCAGCTCCCGGCTGAAGCCTTCTTGAAAGCGCAGCACGATATCCGGAAACCGTTCCTTTATCCGCTCAAGCAAAGGGGGACAGATGAACTCGCCCGGTGTGGGCGGCATTCCGACAACGACCGTGCCGGCCGGCCTTTCCGAACTTGCCGTCAGATCATGATACGTTTGTGCAAGCTGACCGAACAATGTATAGGCGCGGTCGAGCAGGACCTTTCCTGCGGGCGTGACTTCCACGCCTCTGACAGATCGCTCGAACAGCGTTACCTTCAGGTCATTCTCAAGGCTGGCGATCTTTCGGCTAAGCGCCGGCTGAGCGATGTTGAGGCGACTGGCCGCGCGCGTGATATTCCGCTCCTCGGCGACAGTGACGAAACACCTCAAGGTGCGGATATCCGGCTCCCAATCTGACAAAGCAATCCTCTCCGTTCAATTCCGAACCAGCCCTGGCAAACGACGTCATCCGCGGTCGCGGAAAGAACATATCGGCGTTTGAAGTCGAGAATGCAATCCGGTCGCATGCGCTCCTGCGCGAAGTCGCGGTCTATCCGGTGTCTTCGGAGTTTTCCTGGTGCTCAGCCGTTTCATCGAGGCGATCGCGCATGGCGAGGCGTCAGGCCTCTCCCGAAGTCACCCCAATGGTGATGGCCGGGAAGACGATGTGAAACGAGACAGTGAATCCAAACTGGATGCACGCCAGTTCGAGAGCGGTCAGGCCGAACATGTGTCGTTTCCTTCAGAACCGGCAACCGGAGGCGGTTCAAAGCTGACGGCGTCTTTCTTCCCGGTGTCGACCGACAGCTTGAAAACATCCGGGCGGGCATAGTGACCAACCACATCCAGATCATATTTGCCGCGGGCGATGACGCGCCGATCGATTTCCGCAATCCTGATCATCTCGCCCGAAAAATCCGGCTCGACCAGGATATTGCCGAGCGGGTCGATGATGCACGATCCGCCGCGGATCAGCACGGTGGCTGGGTCATCGCCTTGAATGGGCGCGTAATCCGTCGGCGCATCGCCGCGGGTGAAATACTGGCAGGCCGACAGAACGAAGCAGCGGCCTTCGATGGCGATCGTCCGCATCGTCGGCAGCTAGGTGTCGCGGTCATCGACCGTCGGCGCGCAGTAGAGTTCGACGCCCTGGGCATACATCGCCATGCGCAGAAGCGGCATGTAGTTTTCCCAGCAGATCACGCTGCCGATGCGCCCGAGCGGCGTTTCCGCGACGCCGATGGTCGATCCGTCTCCGAAGCCCCAGACAAGACGCTCCAGCGCCGTCGGCATCAGCTTTCGGTGCTTGGAAAGCAGTGCGCCCGTGGGGGCCATAGGTCAGCGTGCTGCAAAACAGGGTTCCGCCGTCGCGCTCGATGACGCCGGTGACGAGGTGTACGCCATTATCGCGCGCGACCGCGGAGAGGCGCTCTGCCTCCGGTCCCGCCGTCTCGATCGCGCTTGCAAAGTAACGGCGAAAATCCTCGCGTCCTTCCGGGCTGCGCATGCCGAGGCGCGCGCCGAAATCCAGCCCCTTCGGATAGCAGCCGACAAAGGCTTCCGGCAGCACCACGAGCTCAGCCCCCTGATGGGCGGCGTCATGCACGAGGTCTGCCAGTTTCTCTATGGTGCGGGGGGTATCGAACAACACCGGTGCGGCCTGAACCACGGCTGCTTTAAAAGGCTGGGACATGAAAACATTCCTCCGGAAAAATCAGACGATGGCTCTGGTGCCGGGCAGGGGCTGGGGGCTGTGCCTTGGCTCTTCCAGTTCGTCAACTATGGCGATTGCGAAATCCTCATAAGAGATGCGGCTGCCTTTTGGCCCGACGAGCAGCTGATCGGTGGCAAGTCGGAATGTGTCGGCCCGCTCGCCAGCCGCAAAAAGGCCGGACGGGGGGGGAACGTCCAGTCGAGACCTTTCGTCCGGCGAGGCCGCTGGTGATAGGCGATGCCGGCTTCGGATTCTCCACGCGCAGCTTCCGGGAAGTTGGGGATATCGAGGAAGCGAACGCCCGGTGCGACCTGAAGCCCGCCGGCGCCGCCGACCACAAGAGAGCGCGGAACGCCGGACGCGATCACGGTGCCGAGCAACTTTTCCGGATCGAATGTGCGGAACATGACCGCACTGATGACGGCATCATGGCCCGCGAGAATTTTTGCCGGGGCATCAGAGGCCTCGATATCGCCCTGGACCGCTTCGGTCCGCTCGAGCGGCTGGATCCTTCCGACCGTCCGTGCGATTGCGGTGACGTGGTGACCGCAGTTAACGAGTTCGGTGTGCAGACGCTGACCATCTGGTTCGATCCGTCGACTTCACAGAAGAGTGGCACTCCGATTTCCAGGAACCCATCGGCAATGCATTTCAGGCTGACGGCAAAAGCACCATCCGAACGTTGACTGTACCGGCCAGCCGGTATAGTAAACGCAATGAAGGAGACGACCATTGGCACGAAACACCAAGAGAGAACTTCTGGAAGCTGCGGCCCGAGTCGCTACGAACAAGGGGATCCAGTCACTGACACTGGAGGCGGTCGCCAAGGAGGCCGGCATCAGCAAGGGCGGCCTTTTCTACCACTTTAAAACGAAAGAGGATCTGCTCTTGGCGATGGTCGAGGCTTTCGTTGAGGTGACCGAAAATAGGCTACCCCGTCCCGACGATCCGGATGCCGCTCCGGGCGCCTGGCCTCGCGGCTTTCTCGAGGCCTGCCTCACCAAAGAAGATGCCGCTGTCGGCTCCTATAGCCGCTTGTCGGTCGCGGTAATGGCAGCCGTTGCCAACGATAAGGCGCTCCTCAAGCCGCTCAGCGACCGCCAGCCGGACTGGCGCGCCGCGCTAAACGATAGCGGCATCCCACCCGTCACAGCACACATCGTCCGACTTGCCGCCGACGGTCTCTGGATCAACGAAATCCTCTCGATCCCCATCCTCAGCGATGAAGAGCGAGAGGATGTGATCGCGGAGCTTCGACGCATGACCCATTCGAACGAGAAAAGAGAGGACAATTCTCATGTATAACAGAACGACCGGTAGCTTCCGCAGCCTGAAGGCCAATGACGGCGATGTCCTGCCGTCCCACCGTCAAACCTATCCCGCGATCCCTACTTTCTACCGCGGAATCGAGACCCAGTTCGTCGAGATGACGGTCGATCCCGAAGTGGCCGCCGCGCACCTTCCCAAGCCGCTTGTCGCCGATCCCAGTGGGGCCGCAATCGGTATCGCGCTGAAGATCCGGATGTCTTCATACGGCCCGTTCAACGAAGCCGGCATCCATCTCAAGTGCACGCTCGACGGTGAGCCCGTCTGGTACAATTCGCACCTCTTCCTGAACAATGTGACCGCCATCTGCGCCGGCCGCGAGCGCTGGGGCGTCGCGAAGGAGTTCGCCGAGATCAGCTTTTCCGATCATGAGAACGTTCGCGTTTGTGAGGTCGTCAAGGAGGGTGCGACCCTGATGCGGTTGTCCACGACCTGGGATGCGCTGGCCACTCCGGATGAGCTTCCCGACATTACGCCGAACATGAACCTGAAGATCATTCCGCGCGCCGACGGCCCGGGCGCTGCGATCAAGCAACTCGTCGAGTATTGCTCGGAAGAAGTCGGAGAGTCGACCCAGATGTCCGGGCTTGGTCACGTGGAGTTTCGCAGCACCGCCAAAACAGACCTTGCTCCACTGAATCCGGTCGCTCTTGGGCGAGGCTTCTATCACCGCGGCGACCTCGCGGAACTGCACGGCAAGATCCGTCTCGACTATCTCGCCAACGGATGAAGGAGTATACCATGAAGATCAAACTATTAAGCATGTCCGCAGCCGCCCTCCTGGCGCCTCAGATCGCCACCGCACAGGTCCCCGATGTCTGCACGAACATCACGATCGCCGATGGCGGATGGACCGATAACGCGGCCCAGAATGGGTTTGTCACGAATGTTCTGAAGGGTCTTGGCTATGAGCCAGAAATCGACTTTCTGTCGCTCGGTGTGCTTTTGGAGGGCATGCAAGCCGGTAATGTCGAAGTCTTTCTTGCAAGCTGGACGCCGAACTCCGACGCAACCCTGAACCCGTACATCGAGTCCGGCGCGATCATGAATGTCGGGTATAACCTCGTCGGAGCTCAGTACGCTCTCGCCGTTCCGAAATACACCTATGATGCCGGCTTGCAGTCCTTCGCCGACATCGAGGATTTCTACGACGAACTCGACGGAAACATCTACGCACTGGAGCCCGGCAACGATAGCAACAACGTGATCGTCCAGATGCAGGAAGAGGGTGCGTTCGGTTTCGACCGGTTCAATCTGGTGGAATCGAGCGAGAGCGCAATGCTGTCCGCCGTGGAGCGCGCCGTGCAGCGAAACGAGCCCATCGTATTTGTCGGGTGGTCCCCGCATCCGATGAATACACGTTTCGACATGGAATATCTGGGCGGCGGAGATGATTATTTCGGTCCAAATTACGGTAGCGCCAAGGTCTGGACGGGGCTGCGCCCCGGCTATGTCGAGCAATGCCCGAACGCCACCCGCTTCTTCGAGCAGTTGCGATTCACCGTGGAGAGCCTCAGCGTCGTCATGAGTGAAATCCTCGACAATGACGCCAATCCTGAAGATGCCGCACGTACTTGGTTGCAGGAAAACCCGGAAATTCTCGATAGCTGGCTTGATGGCGTCCAGACCGTCGACGGTCAGCCCGGCCTCGAAGCTGTTCGGGCCAGCCTTGCCGAATAACCAGTAATCAGACTTCGGCAAGATGAAACTCGAAGGGCGGCGAAAGCCGCCCTTTTGCCCCCGACTCCGTTAGTTCTAAGGCCTCGGACAAATATTGCCAGGTATGGCTGCCTTGCAGGCGTTCGCTGCGGATGACACGAAGGTCCGCTATGGGCCGAGAGTGCCGCCGCACGCAATGTAGGTCAATGTCCGCTTTGCTGTCTAGCCATTCGAAAATCTGCCTGACGGGTTACGTCCATACCGGCTGTTTTGGAGTCACCTTCTTGCCGAAACTGGAAAACCAATGCCGCTACAGCCGTTAAACGACGGGGCCGCCGGTCCGATTCCCATCAAGACCAGGGTAGCGAACAGAGCGTGGTGGGAGGCTTGGGCTCTTATCTGCGTTGCGTCGGCCGCATAGGTCTCGCTTCGCTCGGCTCTAGCATGCGTATGGAAACCGTTCTCGTCCCGACCGTGTTGCGCCCCGGCTAACCCCTGATTTGCCGCAGTGCCTGCCACACGAGAAGCGCGGCGATGGTGGCGAGCAGCGCGCCGCTGATCGGGCGGGTGAAGAAGGCCGTGATGTCGCCATGATTGGCGAGAAGCCCGTTGCGGAAGTTGACCTCTATGATCGGCCCCAGCACCAGGCCGATAACGATCGGCGGCATCGGGAAGCGGAAGCACGAAAGCACGAAGCCGATAATGCCGAGGGTGACCGCCAGAACGATCTCGAACGGACTGTTGTTGACAGCATAGACCCCGGTGACGCAGAGAATCGCGACGACAGGGGTCAGTACGGCATAGGGGATAGCAAGAATCTTCGGCAGAAGCCGTCGTGCGCCAAGTCCGAGTACGGTGATCAGCACGGCCGAAATCAGCAATACGCCTAAAATGACGAGAAACAGATCGCCGTTCTGGATGATGAAGAACGGTCCGGGATCGATGCCCTGGATCAGAAGCGCGCCCACCAGCACCGCCGTCACCGTGTCGCCGGGGATGCCGAGCGTCAGCAGCGGCACCAGCGCGCCGCCGGTGACCGCATTGTTGGAGACTTCGGAGGCCACCAGCCGCCGGGTATCCTCTTCGGTTTCCCGTGCGGCTTCGTTCAGCTTGTCGTTGCCGCGGCCCCGCCCGGTCATGCCATAGGCGATCCAGGAGGCAATGGTGGGGCCGGTCCCGGGCAATATGCCGATGAAGGTACCGACGGCCGCGCTTTGCAGAACCACCCACCAGTTGCGGACCAGCACCGGCACGAGGCCTGCAATGGGCGCGCTGCGCTGCGCCGGGAGCGCGCCTTCGTTGGCATGCCGCTCGATCTGGGTGGGGATCTCGGCAATCGCGAAGAAGGCGATCAGTGCCGGGATCAGCGGAATGCCACCCTGCAGATCGGGCAGGCCGAACGAAAACCGGGTAACGCCCCCAACCTGATCGATGCCGACCGTGCCGATCAGCATGCCGAATGCGGCCGCGATGATGCCCTTGATGATCGATCCGCCGGAGACGGCGGCCACGCACATCAGTCCGAACAGGCCGAGAGAGAAATATTCGACGGAGGTGAATTTCAGCGCGAAGGTGGAAAGCGTCGGAGCCAGAAACAGCAACACGATCAGCGACAGCAGACCCCCGAGCGAGGAACTGACCGTGGAAATGCCGATGGCATAGTCGGCGAGCCCGCGCCGGGCCAGCCGGTAGCCGGGAAGGGCCGTGGCGGCGTTGCCGGGCGAGCCCGGCGTGTTGATCAGTATCGCCGGGATCGAGCCCGCATAATAGCCGGCGGCATAAATGCCGAGCAGCAGGGCCATGGCCGCATTGAAATCGATGCCGAAGGTGAGCGGTGTTGCGATTGCAACGCCGGTCGTGGCCGTCAGCCCCGGCGAGGCGCCGAAAATGAAGCCGACGATCACTCCGGTCAGGCACCACAACAGGACATCCGGGGCGAGCAGAGCCTCGGCGGCGGCAGCGAACATCGAGGCCGGAATCATATCCATGTCGGCACCAGAACGGTAAAGCCGTAGCGGAAGGTCACAAAGACGGTCAGAGAGACCGCGACGGGCAGGATGGCGAGCACGAGTGGTCTGCGTTCGCCGAGCAACGCCATGCTGGCCAGCATGAAGGCCCAGGCGCCCAGGCGGAAATCGACATGGCGGAAGCTCAGAGCATAGACCACCAGCAGCGCGATAAAGGCCAGCGCATGGCGGTTCAGAATAGGCTGAAGCGTGATCTCAAGCCCGGTCGCAGAGGGACGGATCATCAGCAACAGGCTGCCTGCGCCGATGATGACGCAGAGCGCCATCGGCAGGGTGCGGGCATTGACCGCGCCGCTTCCCGGCAGCACGTCGATGCCGGCGGCGACATAGAGCATGACGAGCGAAAGCAGCAATATGGCGCCGCCGATGGCGCGGTCTGAACGCATGGAAGATCTCCGGATGAAGAGGCCGGCGGGCGTCTTTGCCCGCTGGCGACACGGCAAACCCTACTTGGCAAGGCCAAGTTCGGTGAGAACCTTTCGGTTCTGAGCGCTCGATGCCTCGATTACCGCGGCAAAGCCGGCGGAATCCCTGAAGGCGTCGGTGTAGCTGAATTTGCTGTAGAGTTCGGCAAGTTCGTCGGAGGCGGCGATTTCCTTCAGGGCCGCGTCAAGCTTGGCGATCACGTCATCCGGCGTGCCCTTGCGCGTCACGAGGCCGAACCAGACGCTGGCGGTGAAGTCGAAGCCCTGTGCCTTGAAGGTCTTGGCGCCCGGCAGGTAATCGACCTCTTCATCGGCGGCAAGGCCGATGACCTTGAGCTGACCAGCCTGCGCCAGCGACTTGTAGACCGGCGCGCCGACGAAGGAGAAATCGACCTCGCCCGATAGCGCCTTCGTGACCGCGCCCTTGCCGCCCTGGCCGCTGATATGGGTCAGTTCAATGCCCTGCTGATCGGCAAAATCCGACATGCTGACATGCTGGCTGGAGCCGGGGCCGGGGGTGGAGAAGGTGACGTCTTCGGATTTGGCCTTCTCGACGATGTCCGAGATCGAATTGAGCGGGCTGTCGGCCGCAACCGCAACCGCGATCGGGGTTTCGACCAGTTCTGCGAGCGGAATGAAATCATCGGTTTGATAGCCGGCCTCCGCCATGATCGGGCGGGCCGTCAGGGCGCCGGTGGAAGCGATCAACAGGGTGTAGCCATCTGCAGGCGCCTTGGCGGCTTCCAGCGTGCCGACACTGCCGCCGGCGCCATCGACATTGCGCACGATGAAGGGTTTGCCGAAGTAATTCTGAAGCTGCCTGGCAATGACGCGGGCTGTGCCGTCGATCGCATCACCGGCCCCGAAGGGAACGATGATCTGAACAGGTTTTTCGGGGTATTCCGCACGGGCCGCCGCCGGGGCCAGCATGAGGGCTGCGAGCGCGCAGGCCGCGAACTGTTTTGTCCTGGAAAAATTCATGTCATGTTCCCTTTTATCTGTTTATTGCGGGGCGATTGCTTGTTTTTTGACCACTGCCCCGTATAGTGCAGTATATACAACATCAGGATGGGGTCAACGAACTCACATGCAGAATCCGCCACTGCCGCGTTACGAGGCCCTGAAGGGCTTCATTTGCGGAAAGATCGACAACGGCGAATGGAAGCCGGATGACCGGATCCCCTCCGAAACAGTGCTTGCCGAAGATTTTGGTGTTTCGCGGATGACGGCAAATCGGGCAATAAGGGAGCTGACCGCCGAGGGTCGGTTGATGCGCATCGCCGGCGTCGGGACCTTTGTGCTCGCGCCCAAGGTACGCGGTACCATCCTTGAAATTCGCAGTATTTCCGATGAAATCGCGGCACGCGGCCACACCCACAGCAGCCGGCTGATCTATCTCGGCAAGATCAGGGCGTCGAGCCGTATCGCCGGCGTTCTGGAAGTGGCCGAGGGAGCGTCGGTCTTCAACGTCGTTATCGTTCACATGGAAAACGGGGAGCCAGTGCAGCTTGAAACCCGCTACGTCAATCCGCTGGCGGCACCCGATTTCCTCGAACTCGATTTTTCGGCGAGGACGCCGAGTGATTATCTGCTCGGTCGTTTGCCGGTCGCCGAGATCGAGCAGACCATCGAGGCCCGGCTGCCGACGCCGGACGAAGCCGAGCACCTGCATATGGATCTCTCGGAACCTTGCCTGGTACTAGATCGGCGCTCGCGCTCAGGTCGCCTGGTCGTGACCTATGTAAAGCTGGTGCATCCCGGCCGGCGCGTCACGCTCGGCGGTCTCACGGTGGGCGGCGCGCAGGATAAGCCGATGACAGGCGAGACGACGCTTCGGGAGCGCGCAGTCTAAGAAGCTATCCGCATTCTGATGAATTTGCAGTCAAAGCGATTTTTTGCCTTGCGAATGGGCAATTCGCATGATTGTATATACAAGTACAGACATTCAATGGCGCCGTGGGGCGCTTCGATCAAAGGGTTCTTCCTTGACAGCGCAGACCCCCGTCATTCTCAGTACCGACCCGCCCGGCATTGCCGAGATCGTGCGCATCGCCCGACACCGCGCTCCTGTCAAAATCGCCGGTGATCTGACGGTCCTGCTGGAGAAGAGCCGTGCGGTGATCGAGCGGCGGCTTGGGGAAAACGCGCCGGTGTATGGGCTTACCACCGGACTTGGAGCGGGCGTCGATACGCGGCTCGAACCCTCGGACATTGCGGCCTTCCAGCAGCGTGTTCCGGAAGCGCGCGCCGTCGGGGTTGGTGCCGGTCTTTCCAGTGAGGTCGTGCGTGCGGTGATGGCCGCGCGGCTGGCGGGCTTTGCCTCGGGCGGGGCAGGGGTTTCGCCGGGGGTTGTGGCATCGCTTGCCGCAGCCCTCAATGCCGGTTTCCATCCGGTGATCCACGCTCTCGGCTCGATCGGCGCTGCCGACCTCGCGCCGCTTTCCGACATGGCGCGCGGGCTGTTGGGCCACGGCGAGGTGGAATTCGGCGGCGAGATCATGGATGCAGGCAAGGCGCTGGAAAAGTCCGGCTTGCCGCCGCTGACGCTCGGGCCGCGCGATGGCCATGCGCTGGTGGTCGGCAACAGCCTGTCGATCGGCCAGGCCTGCCTAGCCATCGATGATCTTATCCGCACGCTCGACTGGTCGTTTGCAGCTGTTGCGCTGAGCTTCGAAGCGTTTCGCGCCAACGTCACCGTCATTGACCCACGCGCGCTGTCGCGTCGACCGGCGTTCGGGCAAGAGACTGCCGGCAAAAGGCTTGCGGATATGCTCTCGGGAAGCGGCCTGTTCGAACCGGACGCGGCGCGGCGGCTGCAGGACCCGGTCAGCTACCGCTGTGCGCCGCAGATCTGGGGGGCGCTCATCCATGCGCTGGAAGAAGCGACGGTGGCGACCGAAATAGAGATAGCCGGCGCCGGCGACAATCCGGTTGTGCTTGTCGAGGAGAACGCGCTGATCCACAACGGCAATTTCGATACCACGGCCTTCGCGCTCTCCTTTGAGCGCCTGGGCCTTGCGATCGCGCAGTGCGCCTCGGCAACTGCCCACCGGACCATGAAGATCATGTCGCCCGGGATCTCCGAACTGCCGCGCTTCCTGACGCCGAGAGGCGCAAGCCGCACCGGGTTTGCCACGGTGCAGAAGACGGTTTCGGCGCTGGAGGCGGAAATCCGCCATCTCGCCAATCCGGTGGCGTTTTCGCCGATCCCGGTGGCCGACGGCATTGAGGATCATGCCTCGATGGCGCCCTCCGTCATGGCCAAGACCGTCGCGATCATCGAGCGTTTCCGCTGGCTCGTCGCCATCGAGCTGATTGCGACAAGCCAGGCGGTGGATCTGCGCGGCGTTGAAAGCCTCGGAGCCGGCGCCTCCGCCGCCTATCACGAGGTCCGCTCAGTCGTCGAACCACTCGATGAAGACCGCGCCCAGGCGCCTGATTTCTCCAGAATGTCTGATTTCATCCGGGTGAACGGCCTGATGCATGAAGTCCAATAATAAGGGTCGCAAAGACCTCCCAGAACCTCCAACGCAGATATCAGAGGGAATGACATGAAATTCGCATCCATCCTCACCGCTGCCCTGATCGCCGCAGCGGCGGCAGCACCGGCCAAGGCCGATCCGATCAAGGTTGGCTCCAAAAATTTCACCGAGCAGTATATTCTTGGCGAAATATATGCTGCGCTTCTGGAAAACGCCGGCTATGAGGTAGATCGCAAGATCAATCTCGGCGGCACGCTGATCGCTCACCAGGCGCTGACCACCGGCGAGATCGATCTCTATCCCGAATATACGGGCACGGCACTCAGCGCTGTCGTCAAGGGCGAGATCTCCTCTAATCCCGACGCTGTCTACCATACTGTGCAAGACTATTACGCCGATGAACTCGGCCTTGTCTGGCTTGAGCCGACTGGCATCAACAACGGGTATGCCATCGTCGTGCGCCAGGACACTGCCGATGAGTACACGCTTGCCACGCTTTCCGATCTTGCTGGAGCGGCTGGAGATCTCATCATGGGCGGCGGTCCGGAGTTTCCCGATCGTGCAGACGGCCTGCCGGGCCTGAAGGTCGTCTATGGCATCGAATTCAAGGAATTCAAGCAATTCGCCAAGCTCGGCCTGCGGTACGATGCGCTGCTGCAGGGCGATATCGACGTGGCCAACGGTTATGCGACCGACTGGCAGATCGGCGCCGAGGGACTTGTGCCGCTTGATGACGATAAGGGACTGTTCCCGCCTTATTACGTCGCCCCTGTCGTGCGCGCCGAGGTGCTCGAAGCCAATCCCGGCATGGCGGACGTGCTAAACGCGCTGGCGCCGCATGTCGACAATGCCGTGATGCGCAAGCTCAACGCCGAAGTCGAACAGAACCGCGAAGAACCCGAAGACGTCGCCAAGGCGTATCTCGAGGAAATCGGCCTTATCAACAATTGAGGCCAGCTGACCGGGCCTCGTGCCCGGTCCTTCTCTATCTTGCCGGAGCGATAAAATGCAGGAAATCTGGATCGACTACCTCAACGCGATCGACGCGAAGGCGCTGTCGCTTACCGATGACGAGATCTTGTCAGCCGTCGAACAGGCGCTTGCCGACCAGGGCCGCGGCGAAACCGTGATCGAGCCGCGCGTGCATCTGGTGCCGGAAAGTTCCGACAAGGGGCATTTCAATGTGCTGCGCGGCTATGTGAAGTCGCTTGGCTTTGCCGGCGTCAAGGTGGTGGGCGATTTCGTGGACAACTACAAGCACGGCCTTCCCTCCGAACTCGCCGTGCTCAACCTGTTCGATCCCGAGACCGGCATTCCGAAAGCCGTGATTGATGCGACCGCGATTACCGACATGCGCACCGGCGCCGTTACCGCGCTCGGCGCCAAATATCTGGCGCGAAAGGACAGCAAGATCCTTGGCCATGTCGGCGCGCGCGGCACCTCCTACTGGAATGTCCGACTGCTCAACCATCTCTTCGATTTCGATGAGATCCGCGTCCATTCCCGGCGCCCGGAAAGCCGCAATGCCTTCGCGGAACGGCTGGAACGCGACCTCGGCAAGAAGATCATCGTCACCGACAACTGGCAGGACTGCCTGGAAGGCGCGGATATCATGATCGAGGCGAGCCGCCTGCCGGAGCCGACGCCGCTGTTCAAGACCGAATGGGTCAAGAAAGGAGCGTTCGTGGTGCCTTACGGCACGATGAGCGCGCTCGAATTCGACCTCACCGACATCATGGACAAGGTCGTCGTCGACGATTGGGGGCAGTGCGGGCCGGGTCGGCCTTACGGCGCGCTGCGTCGCCATGTCGATGAAGGCAAGGTGACGGCGGAAACTCTTCATGCCGAGATCGGCGAGATCGTTTGTGGCGCCAAGCCCGGTCGCGAGAGCGGGGAAGAAACCATCCTGTTCTGGCATCGCGGCCTTTCCACCACCGATGTCGCGCTTGGCGCGGCGATGGTGGAAAAGGCAAAGGTGCTCGGCATCGGCCAGCGCCTGCGCTTTGCCTGAGGACGCGTGATGGGCCTGATCGCCAATACACGGATGTATAATCTGACGCCCCCGATCCGCGCGCTGTTCGGCGCGCTGGTCATGGCGGTGTCGGAGGCGTCCGGCGTTGTGCTTGATGTGATCGCCCACGAGGCTCCAAGGCCACTCGGGGATCTCTGGAGCCGCAACGATATGGGCATGGTGTTCATGTGCTCCTACCCTTATGCGCAACGCCTGCCCTCGGCCCGCCCGCAGCCGCTGGCGGCCCCGGTTTCCACCGCCGAATGGGCGGCGGGCCAGCCGGTCTATGCGAGCCGGATCGTGGTGCGTGATGAGAGCATTACACATGTCGAGCAACTGAAGGCAGCGCGCTGGGCCTGGACCGTGCGGGACTCGCAATCGGGCTACAACGCCCCGCGCGAATTCCTCGCCGGCCTCGGCGTTGATGGCGCGGTCGAAACGGTTGGCCCTGTCATCACGCCCGCCGGCGTCATTGACGCGGTGCGCGACGGCAAGGCAGATGCCGGGGCCGTCGATGCCTATGCCTGGCAGCTTCTCGAAATGCATGCGCCGGAGATGATCAAGGACCTCGCGGTTGCCGCGACCACGGCGCCAGCGCCATTTCCGATGCTGGTTGCCTCGGCTTCCGCACCGAAGGAAGGCATCGACAAGCTGCGGACCGCTTTGCTCGCGCTTCATGAAACCGAAAGCGGCAGGACGGCGCTCGCCCCGCTCGGGCTTGCCCGCTTCGCCATGCCCGATCTTGCCGCGGTTGAGGCCTTGCCCGGGCGGGCGCGCGAGACCGACGCCCGTCTTGGCGCGCGATGGTGACACAATCTGTTTGCGCAGCAAGGCCGCGCGCCGCTGCTTCGATCAATAAAGGAGGCCGCCGATGAAATGGCTGCCACGACATCTCGACGACGTGGGGGAGGCGCTATTGCAGCATCTCTATCTCGTGGTCGTTTCGGTTGGCATCGCGCTCGCCATCTCGCTGGTGATCGGCATCTGGACGGCGCACAGGCCGAAGACCTTCAACGCCGCGCTGATGATCACCGGCGTGTTGTTCGCGATTCCGAGTCTTGCGCTGTTCGCGCTGTTCATTCCAGTGCTGGGCATCGGCGCGGCGCCCGCAATTACCGGGCTCTCGCTCTACTCGCTGATGATCCTGATCCGCAATATCGGCCTCGGTTTCCAGTCGATCCCCGCCGATGTCATGGAAGCGGCCCACGGCATGGGTTACGGCTCTTTTCGCAGGCTGTGGGAAGTGGAACTGCCGATCGCGCTTCCTTTCATCGTCGGTGGCATCCGGATCGCGACCGTAACCGTGATCGGCATTGCCACAGTCGCCGCCTACATCAATGCCGGCGGGCTTGGTGCAATCATCTTTCAGGGCATCGACCAGCGCTTTCCCGAAAAGATCATTGTCGGTGGGCTTCTGACGTCGGCGCTGGCGCTTTCGGCGGATTACGCGCTGTCTGCCCTTGAAACCCGGCTGCGGCGCAGAAGCGGGAGGCCCGCATGATCGTTATCGAAGCCTTTCAGTGGATCGCTGAAAACCAGTCAGCCTTCTTTTCCGCCTTCGACCGGCATCTTCTTCTGTGTTTCGTTTCGCTCACTATCGCGCTCGTGATCGCGCTGCCGCTCGGCTTCAAGGTGGCGCATTCGCCAGCGGCGGCCTTCGCCGCGATCAATGTTGCGGGTTCGCTGCGCTCGATCCCGAGCCTTGCCATCCTCGCCGCCGCCATGCCGCTGCTCGGCATAGGTCTTTGGCCCTCGGTGGTGGCGCTTGTGGTGCTGGCCGTGCCGCCGCTGCTGCTCAACACCGTAATCGGCATTCGAGAGATCGATGGCGCCATCCTCGATGCCGCGACCGGCATGGGCATGGGCCGGCGCGAAATCCTGTGGCAGATCGAAATGCCGCTCGCCGTGCCTTCGATCATCGCCGGGGTGCGCACGAGCGCGATCCAGGTGATTGGCGGCGCGGCGCTTGCCTCCTTCATCGGCGGCGGCGGACTTGGCGATTTCATCAATGCCGGCATCGCGCTGATGAACATGCCGCGCCTGCTCGTCGGCGCGCTTCCGATCGCAGCTCTAGCCATCTTTGCTGAACTGTTCTTCGGCTGGCTCGAACGCCGCCTCACCAACAGACGCTGACCGCAAAGGCCGGACCATGATTACCATCGAACACGTTTCCAAGAACTACGACGACGGCGGCCATCTGGCGGTCGACAATCTCGACCTCACAATCGAAACCGGTACCACCGTGGCGCTGATCGGACCCTCGGGCTGCGGCAAGACCACGACGATGCGGATGATCAACCGGCTGGAGACCCCGACCACCGGTCGCATCCTGATCAATGGCGAGGACGTCGCCAAGGTCGACCAGAAGAAGCTTCGGCGCAGCATCGGCTACGTCATTCAGCAGGTTGGACTGTTTCCGCACATGACGATCGAGCGAAATATCGCGACGGTTCCGCGGCTTCTTGGCTGGGAGAAGAAGAAGACCGATGCCCGGATCGACGAACTTCTGGACCTCGTCGGTCTTGATCCGGCCGTCATGCGCAGACGTTTCCCGCATGAACTATCAGGTGGCCAACGCCAGCGCGTTGGTTTTGCGCGCGCGCTGGCGGCAGCTCCGCGCATCATGCTGATGGATGAGCCCTTCGGCGCGATCGATCCGATCACGCGTGTCCGCCTGCAGGATGAGTTCCGCGAAATCCTCAAGAAGGTCAGCAAGACCGTCGTCATGGTTACGCATGACCTCGATGAGGCGATCAAGATGGGCGATAGGATCGCGATCATGCGTGACGGTAAGCTTTTGCAGTATGACACGCCAGCCGATATCCTTGCCCGGCCCGCCAATGATTTCGTTCGAGACTTCCTCGGCCAGGACCGCCACATAAAGCGGCTTAGTCTGATCGAGGTCCATACCGTAATGTCGCCGCCCTCCGCGGCCGGCTGCGGCACGGAAATCGGCGGCGATGAAAGCCTGCACACCGCGCTCGCGCTGATTCTTGGTTCGGACCTGCCGGGCATCGATGTCGTTGACGGAACCGGCCGGCGCATCGGCTATCTTGCCCGCGATACGGTGTTCGCCGCTCAGGCGTAGGGCCTTGCACGATCCAGCACGGCTGCTGTCGACTTCACAAGCTCGCCTGCGGCACTTCTTTCTTGAACCGGGCCCTCACTTCGGGTCAAAACAAGAGGAATTCAGAATCCTGCGCGGCCTCTATCAACCAAAGACAGCTAACTGTGCTTAGATGGTGATGCCCCCGTCGAGAGTTCCGTCGTATTTGGTGACCGATCACAGCGCGGAAAACGTTGGGCAGTTGGAGTGCCGGCGGCAGCCGAGACCAGCAGGTTCGTATGACGTCCCGGCCCGTTTGGATTTTCCGTGTCGTGGTGCCGGCGGAGACGCACTGTGACCAGCGGAAGCCGATCTCATGAAAATAGAAGTCTGCCTATTGCGGGCTGATTTGGTGAAAGACACCTATGAGTGTTCGCCTGATTTGTGTCCCGAAGCCTTCGATTGAATTGACTTGGGCTGAGCCTCGAGAATATTCACCTTGAGAGTGATTGACGCTTCCATTCGTCACTGACCAGACATGCAGTCGGGGTGATCTGCGGTTCAGGCGCCTGTTCCGCATCGCGATAGGAAAGATCCGCTACGACGGCGGCGCGTGCGTCCCCGACTGGATCGTCGGCAATACTGTCACCGAACGTTGTTGAGTGCAATCGGCCGTCGGCGCATGGAGGTTCATCTTGATGAAAATTGCCCCAATACCGGCGACGCCGAATGAAATTGCGCAGCAACTTGCGGATCTTGGCGTGCGGTCCGGCGACCTGCTTATGGTACACGCCTCACTCAAGGCAGTTGGGCCCGTGCTCAGCGGTGCAGGCGGGCTATTGCAGGGCCTTTTGTCGGCCATCGGGCCGGGCGGGACGGTTATGGGCTATGCCGCGTGGGACCGCTCCCCTTACGAGGAGACGCTGAATGGTGCGACGCTCTCGGAGGAGGAGCGCTCGAACTGGCCCGCCTTTGATCCGGCCAACGCCAATGTCTATCCCGGCTTCGGAATGTTCAACGCGGTGCTCGCCAGCCAACCCGGTGCAAAGCGGAGCGCTCATCCCGATTCTTCCATGGTGGCAATCGGACCGCTGGCCGAAACCTTGGTGTCGCCGCACGCGCTGGGCGATGCGTTCGGACCCCGTTCCCCAGTTGACCGTTTCATTGCGCTTAGGGGCAAGGTTCTCCTCCTCGGAGCGCCTCTCGATGCTGTGACCGTTCTGCATTATGCCGAAGCTGTGGCCGACATCCCGGGCAAACGCCGGGTCCGCTACGAGATGCCGTTACTCGATGCTGATGGCCACAAAGTCTGGCAAAAAACCGAAGAGTGGGACAGCAACGGCATTCTCGACTGTTACGCAATTGAGGGCGAGCCCGATGCTGTGGAACGCATCACAAGGGATTATGTCGCGACGCGTAAGCCGGCTCGCGGCAAGGTTGGCAACGCCGACTGCTATCTCTTTGCGGCAAGGGATATCGTCAACTTCGGCATCGAGTGGCTGGAGCGGCGCCACGGTGCCTCTGCCCGGTGAAGCAAAGGGTGCAAGTACCGCCGCGTTGCACGCGATGCTTCAGGCAAATCGATCAATGGTCATCATCGCGCGCTTTGGACTCTGGAAGAGTTCGCGGACGGCGCACAACCCGGATGGTTCCCCCAGGGCCGCCGCCGCAATAGAAGTAGTCTCCGCCGTCAGCCTCCAGGCCTGAAACGACGGTATCCTCGGGCATTTCCACACGTTCCAAGGTTTTGCCGGTATTTGGATCCACGCGTCGTAGTTCGCTCTGCTCGTTCTCCCAGGTGCCATGCCACAGCTCGTTGTCTGTCCAGGTAACCCCTGTGACGAACCGGTCCGATTTGATCGTGCGAAGAATGGCGCCGGTTTCGGGATCGACCTGGTGGATCTGCCGATCAAGATACTGCCCGACCCAAAGCAGGCCGTCGCTCCACGCGAGGCCCGAGCCACCGCCTCCCGGCGCAGGAATCGTTGAAACCACTTCTCCAGTGTCGGGGACGATCTTGAGAATTCGGTCTTCGGAAATTTGATAGAGGTGATTACCATCAAAGGCGGTGCCAGCATGCGCCGCAACCGGATGGGAGTGCACTACTATTCCGCTATTGGGATCAAGCGCATGGAGTCCGTCGCCGGTGGCAAACCAAATGCGGGCGCCGTCAAACGTTACGCCATGAACCTGCTCCGAGCCCGGAAACGGACCCAATACGCGAATAATGTCAGCCTTCGATTTTTTCATGATGTGAATCCTAGCTGCCCGGCAGCGCGCCTGGGAGTAACAATACTGACGGGAAACCGAGGATTGGCGGCGCCATCCATCGGCGGGAACGCCCTCGGCCTATGGCGTGAACCTTGCCATCGACACGAAGTTTGTCGAGTGCGCGTTGCACCGACCGCGGACTTTTGTCGAGTGCCAGGGAAAGGGCAGAGCTTGGCCAAGCTTCACCATCAGCAAGGAGCGCCAACAGCTCCGCATGTGGACTGTCCGTCGGTGGTGCCAGAACCACGATACGCGGCGCTTTGTTTGCCGAGATGGCAAATCCGCTTGCCGTTGCGCTTATTGTGGCCAATTCCGCAATTTCCGCGCGCAATCGTGCGATCTCGACACGAAGTCTTGCCCGGTGGGACTCGTCCGCATGCTTTGCACCGAATGCGGCAGACAGCATGGCTTCTCTGGATGCGTCGCCCGGCCAGCGTTCCGCCATTGCGCGCGCCAGTTCAAAAAGAACTGGTCGTGTCGTCAAAGGCAGAACCTGCTCTTGATGGCGGATGACATAGCGGCAAGCATCGACAACGAGGCTATCAGAGGCGAGCAACCTCTCGACGTCATCAAGCCGCAGTGCCTGTTCCGTGCAATTCGATATCAAGCGGGCGGCGGGCTTTTTGAGCATTAAACCCGTACTTTGCACTTCGGCAATCAGGGCGGAGATTCCGGCAAATCGTGCGGCTGACTCTGCTCGGGCAAGGGCAGCGCTTGCGGCGGCGGCCCGCAGGCGTCGCATTGCGATGCCTGAACTTACCAGTTCGTAGGCGGTGCGCAGAGAAGCCTGAAGATTTGTCGGATCGATGCTGCCAAGCAAGCGCTCCGCGGCATCGATCCGCCCTACAAGCAACAGATGCCTGGCTTCAAGGACGGACGCATGAAAAGCGTTGATGTGATCACCATGCTTTTGTAGCTGAGTGCCAGCTTCCGCCAGCATGGTCGGAACGGCGGAAAGATCGCGCGATACGAGTGCGATTTCCGCCTCGGCGACGACACATCGGGAATGCGCAACGGGGTGTTTTCTGCCAAATATGCGGGCCGCATCTCTGAGGGCGATCCTTGCCCGGTCCAGGTCACCGAGCTGTGCCATTGCGATGCCACGCAAGGCCATAGCTGGAGCGTCATTGCGCAACGCAACGCGATTCAGAGCCAGCAAAGGATTGCCTGTCGCGAGGGCCTGCGCGGCAGCATTGATGAGTGAGTCCATCTAGAATCCCGTCACATTTGTAACTCTCGCTTGGATCGAATGGCGGCTAACTAATCAGCGTGGCCAATCAGGACATGGTAATTCTGCATCAAGAAAATGCAATTTTTATTGCAGTGCACCGGCTGCATTCATGCGGAACTAAATAGTTCCTGTCTGGTCGTAAGTATAAATCGAAACTCTCATGCGAGTTCTGCATGAGGAATGTCCTTGAAGGAGTAAAGAACATGAATCAGCTGGCTAGTGTCTCTAAATACGCCGCCCTGCGTGGGGGCGACACCCTGGTTTTCAACCGGGATCTGCCTGCCGAAGTCGACACCGTTTGGTCATGGCTTACTGAAGCTAAACTGCGCCGGCAGTGGCTTGCGGACGGCAATATGGAACTCGCCAAAGGTGCCGGGTTCGAGCTTGTCTGGCGAAACGAGCAGCTTTCCGAGCCCGCCGACCAAATCGGCGAACCGTCGGACAGCGAGCATAGCATGCAGTCCGCCATCACCGAGATCGACCCCGGCCATCTGATCTCCTTCACCTGGGCGAACACCGATGGCGTGACCTTCACGCTTGAAGACAAGGTTGGCGGAACCGAGCTCAAGGTGGTTCACAAGAAGCTGCCCGATCACAACACCCTTCTGAGCATTGCCGCTGGCTGGCACGCGCATCTCGACATTCTGGTTTCCCGCCTTCGCGGCGAGACGCCGGTGCCGTTCTGGGACGCCTGGCGTCAACTCAAGTCCGACTATGAACAGCGCATTGCAGCGTGAGCAGAGGTCCGTGGTAGGCGGGCCACGATCTGCACGGCCAGCATGGTCACAGGAGATAACGACATGCGTAAACTGATCTCAGGGATGAAAATATCATTGGACGGCCGCATGGAGGGACCGGACGGCTACGCGGATTGGGTGACGGCGTGGTCCGAAGACTATGGCCTCACGCCGCATATCGACGCTTGCCTGCTGGGCGCCGGTATGTATCCCGGCTATGAGCAATATTGGACGGCGATGCAGAATGCGCCAAACGAGCCCATGCCGATGACCGGCGAACTGCCGACGGATGAAGAGGTCGAATGGGCCAAGCTCATACCGGGCATGCCTCACTATGTCCTGAGCTCGACCCTCAAGTCCGCGCTCTGGCCGAACACCCGATTTCTGCGCTCCATAGACGAAATTGCGGAACTCAAGCGAGAACCCGGCAAGGATATCTATCTTGTCGGCGGGGCTCAGATCACTTCAACGCTGATCAATGCCGGGCTGGTTGATGAAGTGCACCTCATTGTGCATCCACTGCTCGCCGGCGGCGGGAAGGGGCTTTTTGACAGGGTGGACGGTCGCCATGCACTACGCCTGATCGATGCAAAGCCGGTAAATGGAGCTCTAGTGCATCTGAGCTATTCCTTCGCCGAGTGAATTAACTGGCGCGGCGGCGGGAGACTTGCCGCGCCTAATCCGTGTTCGGTCGAAGAGCACTTAACTTTCTCATCCATCGTGAACGGAAGGGAAGCTGGCGAGCGAGGTGTCGGGAAATGGCAGCAATCTCATCGACGAGCAGGAGGTTTCGGCACTGGCGCTACACCTCCTTCAAGCTTCGCTTGTCTATGTGAACACGCGCATGCTGCAAGGTGCTTGCCGAACCGTCGTGGGAAGGCCCCATGACACCGGAAGATTATCGCGGCCTGACACCGCTGATCTATGCCCACGTCAATTCCTACGGCCGGTTCGATTGATCTGGGCAGCCCGATAGATGTCGACAAAATCGCCGCGTGAGCTGTCTGCGTCAAAGGCACGTCGCAAAACGAGTAGAAATCGGTCCCGCATGCGGCCACACCCCGGTATACCGACGACGCAGACCGGGGTGTGGCGCTAAGTGCGCGCACCGACATGTCGGTGCTCCGGTCGGGCGCTCAATCCAAGAGAACCACAGCCTCAACCTCGAAGAGCATGGGGTCGATGGCGAGCTTTCGGCACCGGAACCAGCGTCTGCGCAGGCCGCTTGCCGCCGAACATCCGCGTCACGTTCTCGGTCAACACGCCAAGTTTCGTAATGTCGTAGTCAACCACGAAAACCGTCAGTTTCACTGTTTGATCCCAGAGTTTGATGGTGCGATGTTTTCCATGGAATGAAAGGAAGCACTATGGGGCAGATACGTCACGGCAGTGCCACGACAACGCACGCATTCCGAGCTGCAATACAGCGATCGCAAGCTTCGCCCGCATGGAGAAGGGTGCGCTCGTCTCCGGCCATCTCGGCGGCGCCGGTATCGACACGGCCGAGCACGAGCCGCTGCCGGCGACATCGCCGCTGCTTGCAGCCCCCAACTGCCTCGTGACCCCGCACATGGCCTGGTATTCCGAGGAGGCGGCTCGGGAACTGAAGCGCAAGGTCGCCGAAGAGGCGGTCCGCTTCGCCCGCAATGAGAAGCTGCATTACCCGGTCAACAGCATTGGCCGATCCGCCGCCTAGCCGACAAACCGGAGATCGCCGCGAACTGCCCCGCCAAACGAAGGCACCCTCCTGCCTCGAAATGGAGCAGGAAGGCAGCGCTCGACAAATCGAATTTCAGCGACGACTTCAAAACGCCCGTCTGTTCAGGCCGCCGCGAGGGGAGGCGACGAATATTAGGTTTCGACGCTCGGATAGTCCTTGCCGTGCCAGTCCTGAAGCCTTGCGGCGAATTCGCGCTGGAACGAAAGGGGCCCGCTTTTCTTCAGATAGGGCTCGTCATAAATGCCGATGAAGATCGTCAGGTTGAGGAAGAAATGCGCGCCCATTTCGAACAGGGCCTGATAGTCGTGGTTGATCAGCGCCTCCCGCTCTTCATGGGTAAGGCTGTGCACCGTCGAGGCTTCCACGTCATTGCCGAGCAGTTTGGGGCCGATCGACTGTTCCCAGGTGGCGACGAAGGTGCGCGGTTCGTCGATATAGCGCTGCAAGAGTTCCGGGTCGCGGTCGACCGTATAGAGGAACTTGTTGACGTAGTATTTGCTCATGCCGCGGCCTCCTTGGGATACCAGGTGAAATAGGCTTCCATGGTGTGGAACAGGTCGAGATTGTCGACATAGTCGGCCCCTTCCGGACCGGCCACGCCAAGCATCAGGATGAAGTTCAGGAAGCCATGGGTGGCATTGCCGCTCTGGGCCATGCTCTCATGGGTGACGTTTTCGAGAATAGCGTCGATATCGCCGCTCTTCAGCCATTCGATCGCCTGCCTGTCGAATACCGGATCCGGCCCCGTCTCCATGAACTGGCGGGGACCGCCGAGCTCAAGCGACAGATGCCCGGTGCCAATGGCGGCGACGCGCTTGTCGGAGGGGAAGTCGTCGATCGCCTTGCGGATGGCGCGGCCGACCTCATAGAAGCGCTTCGGCGTGTGCAGCGGCGGCGCGAAGATGTTGGTATAGATCGGGACCACCGGAAGGTCGTTTTGCGGACGCACGGTGATGATCGGGCAGATGATCGAATGATCGATTTTCAGCTCGTTGGAAAAGGCGAAATCGAAATTCTGGTTCATCAGCGACTGATGCATGAAGCGAGACATCGCTTCGTCGCCCTCCAGCACATATTTCGGAATGCCGAACTCGCGTTCCTCATTATAGAAGGTCGCGTCGTAGCGCTCCGCCTTGCCGATCAGGAATTGCGGGCAGTTGTCGAGGAAGATCTGGTGGAAATGATCGGATCCGATCATCACCAGAACATCCGGTTCGGCCTTTGCCAGCGTTTCGCGATAGGCCTCGATCTTGCGCTTCCAGGTCGGCGCTTCGGGCATCTGCTGTTCGGGCGGCGCCGTGGTGGCCTTCAGGTAGAAGGGGTGGTGGGTCGACGCCAGCGTTGCAACGAGTTTTGCCAATTCTCTCTCCTCTTATCGGATGTCCTCGAAAGCCCGCACGGTTGAAAGTGCCGCGCGCGGGCTCATTCCCTCGTCTTGAGGCCCGCCGTCTCAGTCGCCGAACAGCGACCGGGCGATGCCGGCCTTTTCGAAAATGTAATCGCGGCTCTTCTCCAGCTCGCCGCGCAGATGGGCGATGTCCGCGCCGACAAGCTTGCCCTTCCACTTGCGGACCTTGCCGGCCACCAGCACGCTGTCGACATTCGAGCGTTCCATCAGCGTGACCACGGTTCCGGGCACATTGTTGAGCGGGGCGACATTGAGCGCCTCGGCATCCAGCAGGATGATGTCGGCGTCCTTGCCGGGTGTCAGCGAACCGGTGCGGCGGTCGAGCTTCAGGCCCTCCGCCCCGCCGATCGTGGCCGCCCGGATTGCCTCGCGGGCGGTCAGAAGGGCTGGATATTCCTCGCCTGCCAACGCCTTTTCATTGGCGAACATGCGCTGCATGGTGACCATGGCCCGCATCTGGGTGAAGAAATCGGCTGTCATCGTGCATTCCACATCGGTGGAAAGCGAAAGGCTCATGCCATGGTCGATGGCCTTCTGGATCGGCGGCGTGCCGTGGCGCATCTGCATCTCGATCGGCACGGACAGCGAGATATGAGCACCGGCATCGCGGGCATATTTCCAGCCGTCATCCGACATGCCGGTCATGTGGATGAAGATATTGTCCGGCCCGAAGGCGCCGCCCGCGCCAAGCCCGTCGAATGTCGGCTGCATGCCGAATGTGCCGACCACATGCAGCGCAATCGGCAGGTCGAGGTCGCGTCCGGTCTTCCAGGATTGTTCATGAAACGGCAGGTAGATCTCGCCGCCCATGATCATTGTCAGCAACTGGTCGTTCGAGGAGAAATACTGTTCGCGCAGCCTTGCCGCATCGCCCGGATACTGGGCGTCGTCGCCCCAGCCTTCGAAATAGCCGAAGACCGAACGCCGGCCGGAATCCTTCAGCGCTGAAATCACGGCGTCGGAATGGGCCGGCGAGTGGTGGATCTGGCTGACATCCATCACCGTCGTCACACCGGCATCGAGCTGCGACAGCGCGCCGAACAGCTCGTTGATATAGACATCCTCCGGCCGATAGACGAGCGAGAAGGATTGCAGAACGGTCTCGTAATAGTTTTGCGCATTCGCCGGCAGGCCATCATTGATGAGGATGGCGTTTGCAAGCTGGCCGCGCAAAGCGGTTTCAAACTGGTGGTGATGGGTATCGATAAAGCCCGGCATGACGATCTTGCCGGCCGCATCGATCTCGATCGCGTCGTCCGCCGAGATGGTCTCGGCGATTTCGACGATCCGGGACCCCTCGATCAGAATGTCGCCCCTTTCGAAATCGCCGACTGTGCCATCCATGGACAGGATGATTCCGTTGCGGATCAGCGTGCGCTGTCCTTCACGCCCGCAGGCCTCCGGCACGCCGTCCGTCACAGGCGATGACGCCGGCATCGCCGTCGCCCCAGCGCCGAAGCCGGCGGGGCCGAGTGCCGGGTAGGGCAGATGCCGTCTGGAAATGTCGCAAAGCCTGCACATGGTTTCTCCTCCCTTGAACCTGCGCGGAAAACCTGTCCTTCGGTCAGGTCCCCATTGTCGATTGCAGAACCGGATACCGGCTCATGGCATGCGCGATATGCGATGCCGCCTCCCTGAGCGCGGGCAGCCGTTCTGCGATCATGCTTTCGGGCGTCACCATGCCGGTGTATCCCGAGGTGTTGAGCGCCGCGATCGTGCGGCCCTCGAAGTTCCTGATCGGAACCGCAAGCGCGGTGATGCCGTAGTCGAGCTGATCGACGGTCGTGGCATAGCCATCCGCCCGGACAGCCATGATCTTTTCGCGAAGGACATCGGGGTCGGTGACCGTCTTGGAGGTTAGCGCTTCGAGCCTTGCGGTTTTCAGATAGTGTTCGAGGGCCTCGTCGGAGAGACCGGCGAGCAGAACGCGGCCGAGCGAGGTGGCGCCTGCGGGATAGCGCGCGCCGACGACGGCGGCAGCGCGGCGGGCGCGCTGAACCGAGACATGGGCGACGTAGATGACATGGTCTCCATCGAGCGTTCCGATCGACGAGGCATCACCGAACTGCTCGACAAGCATGCGCAGATTGGGTTGCAGAACCTCGTCGATACGGGCGGAGAAATAAAACGCCGAGCTCAGCGTCATCACCTTGGGACGCAGATGGAAATGTTTGTTGGTCTGGCCGACATAGCCAAGCGTCTGCAGCGTGATCAGGCTGCGGCGGGCGGCCGCTGGCGAAAGACCGACGCGGCGCGCGACCTCGCTCAGGGTCATTTGGGGATGGGCGGCGTCGAAGCATTCGAGAATCGCAAGCCCCTTGGCCAGCGCCTCCACGAATTCGGCAGGTCTGTCGCTCTCTTCGACCATCTTCAGAATTTCAGCCACGTCATTTTCCTCAAGAACCGGTTTCATCTGGCGCCAGATTGGTTGAGGCGGCCCCTGAAAACAAGGGCTTGCCCACCACCGACTGGCCGCGCGGCCCCGGTTCGTCCTCCCGCCGAAAACTGGTCCCGACCGTGTGAGACAGGCCGGCTCGCTTTCAACTTGACGCTAGACTAATTGCTCTCTACGATTTCGGCAAGAGGAAATTATTTCGCACAGCGAAAAGGGAGTTTGTTATGCGAATAGGTAAACAGGACGGTGCGTTCACCGCCATTGCCGGATCCGATGCCGAGAGCATCACGGTGCGCGGCCACGACCTGTGCGGCGATCTGATCGGAAAGATCGACTTCAGCGATTATTTCTGGCTGCTCGTGACCGGCGAAAAGCCCGCGCCGGCGCAACGGCGGATGATGGATGCCTGCCTGGTCGCGATCGCCGAACACGGCCTGGTGCCAAGCGTGCAGGCCGCCCGCATGACGCTTGCCGCCGGGCCGGAGGCCTGGCAGGGGGCGATGGCCGCCGGCATTCTCGGCATGGGCAGCGTCGTCGCCGGTTCCTCGGATGTGGCCGGGCAGTTTCTCGTCTCCGTGGTCGAGAAGGCCGACAGCATGGGCGGCGATCTGGAAAAGGCCGCGATCGAAAGCGTCACCGCCTTGAAGGCCGCGCGCAAGAAGGTGCCGGGGCTTGGCCATCCGCAGCATTCTGCAGGCGACCCGCGCGCCGACAGATTGCTGGAGGTGGCCGCCGAACTGGACATCAAGGGACGTCACATCGAAGCGCTCCATGCGCTTGCAAAAGTGGCGCCGGGGATTGTCGAACGGCCGCTTCCGATCAATGTCTCGGGCGCCATTCCCGCGACGATCCTCGATGCCGGCTGGCCGGCCGATGCCATGAAGGCGGTTCCGATCCTCGCCCGCACAGCCGGTCTCTCCGCGCATCTCCTTGAGGAAAGCCGGCGCTCTATCGGTTTCATCATGTCGCACAAGGCGGATCTTGCGATCGAATATGACGGCCCCAAGGCCGCGGACAAAAGCAGCTGAGCGGGGAAGCCGGATGGTCAAGATTCTCAAGAATATCAGGGTTATCGAACTCGGCACCTATATCACCGGGCCGGCTGCGGCCATGCATCTCGGCGATCTCGGCGCCGATGTGATCAAGGTCGAGCGCCCCGGCGCCGGCGATCCCTTCCGCGCGTTCAAGGGCGGCCTCTATTCGCCGCACTACCAGACCTACAACCGCAACAAGCGTTCGATCGCGATCGACACCAAGGATCCGGCCGAACTGGCGTTTTTGCGCGATCTCGTCTCGACCGCCGATGTGTTCATCCAGAACTTCAGGCCCGGCGTCGCCGAACGTCTGGGCGTCGGGGAAGACGATCTGCGCAAGGTCAAACCCGATCTGGTCTATTGCGCGATTTCCGGTTTCGGCCAGTCAGGCCCGGCGCGGGATCGCCCGGCCTTCGACACCGTTGCCCAGGCGGCGAGCGGTTTCCTGAGACTGTTGACGCCGCCGACCAATCCGCGCGTGATCGGCCCCGCGATCGCCGATGCGCTCACCGGCCAATATGCGGCCATGGCCATTCTCGCTGCACTTCTGGAGCGCGCAACCACGGGCAAGGGGCGACGGATCGATATCTCGATGCTGGAAGCCATGACCCATTTCAACCTTGACAGCTTCACGCATTATTTCGCCGTGGACGAGGTCATGGGCCCGCTGTCGCGGCCGACCGTGTCGCAGAGCTATACATTCGAGTGTTCCGACGGCAAATGGGTGGCGATCCACATGTCCTCGCCCGCCAAGTTCTGGGAAGGGCTGCTGGAGGCGACCGGGCAGGAGCAGCTTGCCGATGACCCCCGTTTTGCCGAGCGTCTGGAACGCATCCAGCATCAGGACGACCTCATCGAAATCCTGACACCGGTCTTCAAGACGAAAACGCGCGACGCATGGTGCGAAAAACTGCTCGAGGCCGGCGTACCCCACGCACCGGCCTATGATTCCGATGAAGCGCTCGACGATCCCCAGGCGCAGCATCTGCAGATCGCGGTCGAGATGGACCATCCCGAAAAGGGCAAGACCAAGACCGTGCGGCCGCCCTACAGCTTCGATGAGCAGGTCGAAACAGACATTGTCGCGCCGCCATTGCTCGACCAGCACGGTGCGGAAATACGCGCCGAGATTGCCCGCCGGAAGGCGGGCTGACACGCGCGTTTCGTTGCGGACACAGGGAGGAGGTGACCGGCATGCAAGAGACAGAAGAGACGGTTCCGGCAGCAGCCGTAATGGAGGCCAGCAAGGCCATGCTGCAGAAAAAGCTGTTCGCCATCTTCACCGAAGCGACGAACGGCATGGGACCGGTCTTTGAAAACATGGAGGCGCACCTGGCCTACCAAGTCGGGTTGGAAAGGGATGGCGTGCTTTATGCCGCAGGTCCGCTCTTCTCCGACGATGGCGAGCGCTGGGCAGGCGAGGGCATGGTGGTCATCCGGGCAGAAAATGCCGATGCCGCGGTCGAGATCGCCCGCAACGACCCGATGCACAAGGCGGGTGCCAGACGTTTCAGGGTGCGTCCCTGGATGATCAATGAGGGGCGGGTCTCGATCCGGCTCGACTATTCGACACAGACATTCGTGATGGACTGAACGCATCTTTCGGGAGGAGCAAATATGCGTAACTTTCTCAGACTGACAACGGCCGTCATGCTGGCGATACCTTCGGCGGCCTTGGCGCAGGAAACCATCGATTTGACAGTGGCTTCCAGCCATCCGACGGTGATCCCGTGGGTGGGCATGATCCAGACCCACTTCATGGCGAAGACCGATGAAATCCTCGCCGAGACCGGCGACTACAAGATCAACTGGAACGAGGCATTCGGCGGCCAGCTCTACAAGGCCAATGCCACGCTTTCATCCGTTGAAGAAGGCATCACCGATATCGGTTGGGTGTTCTCGCTGCTGGAGCCGGCCAAACTGCCGCTCAGCCAGGCCACGAGCTATGCGCCGTTCTCCACCGCCAATCCGCAGCTTCAGCTTGAGGTGATGGAGGATCTGATGGAGAACAACGAGGCCTTCCGCGAGGAGTGGGAGCAATATAACCTCAAGGTTCTCGGCCTGACCGGAACCGACATGTACGACATCTATACCAAGGAGCCGATCGAGGGCATTGCCGATATCGACGGCATGAAGATCTCCGCGCCCGGCGTGCTCGGCACCTGGCTGCGAGGCACCGGGGCCAATGCTGTCGACGGTGCGCTGACCACGTTCTACACCGACATCCAGACAGGCGTTTCCGACGGCGTGCTGACGCTCGCGCTCGGCGCCAAGCCGGCAAAGCTTTATGAGGTCGCGCCCTATCTCAACCGCTTCGATGCGGCCGTGTCATTCTCTGGCGCGATCGCGATCAACCGCGATGTCTGGGATACGCTGCCGGAAGAAGTTCAGGACGCGATGATCGAGGCCGGCAAATATTACACCGCGGCCCACGGCAAGCAGTTGCTGGAAGGCCATGAGGCAGCCCTTACGGACATGGTTGCCTTGGGCGCGGACCAGAATCCGCCGGTAACGCTGGTGGAAATGCCCGAGGCAGAGCGCGAGGCCTGGGTTGCGATGCTGCCGGATCTTGCCGGCGAATGGGCGGATAACCTGGAAGCGCAGGGACTTCCCGCACGCGAATTCCTGAGCGCCTATATGGACGGCCTGCGCGAGCGCGGTGAAACGCCCATGCGCGACTGGGACCAGTAGGCGGCGCGCGCATATGTCGTCCGCAACAGAAAACGCCCGCCAGCCCGGCGGGCGCTCTCCGAACGCCCTGACCCGGGCGTGGCAGATCCTCGTTGACGGTCTCGCCGCGCTCGGAACCGTGCTCATTCTGGTGCTGATGCTGGTCATCTCCGCCGATATCGTGATGCGCAACCTGCTGGGCTCGTCGCTGCCGCTGGTCTCAGAGCTTGGCGCGCTTTTGCTGGTGATGATCGTTTCGCTTCAGCTTGCCACCACCATCCGCGCCGACAGGTTGGCGCGCACCGAGATTTTCTTCCCCGGCTTCAGGCTGAAACGGCCGGTGGCCGGCAGCATCCTGTCGGCGCTCTTCAACCTGACCGGCGCGGCGATGATTGGCCTGATAGCATGGTCCAGCTTTCTGATCCTTCAGAAGGATTGGACATCGGGGGAGTATATCGGCGTTTCCGGCATTGCCACGCTGCCGGTCTGGCCGTTCCGCGCCTTCATCGTTTTCGGGGTCGCTGTTGCCGCATGCGAGTTTCTGTTTCGGGCGGTCGGGGACCTAGCCGCCTCTGTCAAAGCCGGGGAGCGACCATGAGTCCGCTTGAAATCGGAGGTCTGGCGATCGCCGGCCTGCTGGTGCTGATCTATCTCGGCATGCCGATCGGCATCAGCATGCTGTTCGTTTCCTTTGTCGGCGTTTCGGCCATTCGCGGCGAGGTCGTGTCCATGCGCATGCTCGGCGCGGTCGCCAACAATTCGCTCAGGGAATATCTTTACGCCATCGTGCCGCTGTTCGTGCTGATGGGGCTTCTGGTGACCGTCTCGAAGGTCGGCAAGGATACGTTCGACGTGTTCCAGAAGCTGATGGGGCGGATCACGGCGGGGCTCGGCATCGCGACCGTGTTCGCCAATGCCGTCTTTGCCGCCATTACCGGGGTTTCTATCGCCTCCGCCACGGTCTTCAGCCGGGTCGCCGTGCCGGAAATGACGCGCCATGGCTATACCGCCAAATTTGCCACCGGCGTGGTTGCCGGCTCGTCCGTCCTCGGCATGCTGATCCCGCCGTCATTGCTGATGATCGTCTATGCGGTGCTGGCCGAGGAATCGGTGGGCCGGATGTTTCTCGCGGGCGTTGGCCCGGGCATCCTGCTCGCCATCGCCTTCTCGGCCACCATATTCCTGCTGGCATGGCTGAAGCCGGATTTCGTCTTCACGGCGGAAAAGCCGGTGCTGGAGGAGGAGGACATCGGCTGGCTGGCGCTCGTTCGAAAGGCCGTGCCGATCGTCTTCCTGATGGTTCTGGTGCTCGGCGGTCTCTATGGCGGGTTTCTGAACCCGACGGAGGCGGGCGCTGCCGGGGCGCTGGGCGCTTTGCTGATCGCGCTGTTGCGCCGCTCGCTGACGCCGCGCTCGTTCTGGCGATTGCTGGTGGAGACCGGCCAGATTACCGTCTCGGTTCTGTTCCTGATCCTGGCCGCGACCTTTTTCAGCCGCATGCTGGCGCTTTCCGGCATGCCGCGTTTCCTCGCCGAAACCCTGCTCTCCGGTCCGATCGGCCCCTATGGTTTCCTGCTGCTCTATCTGCTGCTGATCATCGCGCTTGGCTGCCTGATCGATTCCATCTCAATCATGCTGATCCTGCTGCCGATTGCGCTGCCGGTCGCGGAAGCCGCCGGATTCGATCTCATCTGGTTCGGAGTGCTGACGGTGGTGGCCGTGGAGGTCGGGCTGCTGACGCCGCCTTTCGGCCTGTCGGTCTACATCATCAAGACAGCCGTCGAGGACCGGTCGCTGAAGGTCTCGGATATCTTCAGGGGCGCCATGCCCTTCGTCGGCGCGATGCTGGTCTCGCTCGCCCTAATCGTCGCCTTTCCGTCGATCGCGACCTGGCTTGCACGGTTTTAGGCTTTAGTGACAAATTAACTATTTGATCCAGGCCATGATTGACGGCTTCTTTATGAAGCCGAGGAAGTTCCCCTGAGCTTGTCAAATCGCGTGGCTATTCGCCGCCATTGCTTGAGTTTGGCGAAGAAACCTTCAAGTCCCCATCGCTGCCTGTAGGCGACGCAGTCGTATTCATGCTGATATTTGCGGTGGCGGCGGGGCGGTATGACCGGTTCGCCGCCTTGCTCGAGAATGATGTCATGCAGGCGGGCGGCGTCATAGGCCCGGTCGGCAAGAACCTTGTCAGCGTGTAATCCGGTGATGAGCTCAAAGGCGGGCGCCATATCGTTTTGCTGCCCGGGGCCAAGTTCGAAGCGGATCGGCAATCAGAGCGCATCGATCACGGCGTGGATTTTTGTTCCAAAGCCTCCACGCGAACGCCCGAGAGCCTGAGCTTGCGCGCCCCTTTTCGTCGCCCGCCAGAGGCCTGGGCCTGTGCGCGAACGATGGTGGCGTCTATGGCGAGCCATTCCGTGTCAGGGTTCGTCGCGACTGCCTCGAAGATCCGGTCGAACAGCCTTGCTTGATCCACCGGTAATACCGTCGCTTGACGGTTTGATACTGGCCGAAACAGTCTTCCGGCAGGTCGCGCCAGCGCGCACCCGAGCGCGCCAGCCAAAGAATGGCATCGAAGAAACGGCGGGCATCGCTGCGCGGTCCTCGTTTGCCCTTTCGCCCGCCAGGAACAAACTCACGAAGACGTTCCCACTGATCATCTCGAGGAACTTCACCTTCCACACCGACCTCCAAAAGTCAGTGTTGAATCTGATTTGAGCAAAAGGGAATCCACAAACCTTAAATTGTCACTACATCCTAGTTCGGCGATCGGATAAAGCGTCCCGATCGCGTTGCGCAATTCCGGCGGCGCTGCCAGTCCCAAACGAAAAGGCTGCTTAAGTCCGCTTCAGCACGATCAGAGCATCCGCCGCGACGGTGTTGCTGCCATGGCAGATAACGGGATTGATATCCAGTTCCGCGATCTTGTCAGCGTGGTCGGTGGCAAATTCAGAGACGCGAACGATGATCCGCGCCAATGCATCGCGATCCACCGGCGGCATATTGCGAAAGCCGTCGAGCAATGGCGCGGCGCGTAGTTTTGAAAGCATATCGAGCGCCTGGGACTGACTGACAGGGGCCGGCGCGGTAACGCTATCGGCCATCAGCTCGACC
The DNA here is from genome assembly GCF_002043005.1 of Martelella mediterranea DSM 17316. NCBI lineage: Bacteria > Pseudomonadati > Pseudomonadota > Alphaproteobacteria > Hyphomicrobiales > Aurantimonadaceae > Martelella > Martelella mediterranea. The sequence continues at coordinate 276,887 of NZ_CP020331.1, forward strand.
AGCACGCCGCCGAGACCGACCAGGACGAGCGGCCCGAAGGCGGGATCAATGCGCGCGCCAATGACGATTTCGAGGCCTTCGGGCACCATGTGCTGCAGGATGACCCCGTCGATCCGGGCGTCGGGAGCGGCCTTGGCGACCGCGCCGATCATCCGCTCATAGGCGGCAACGGCAGCGCCGGGCGTTTCCAGGCCAAGGACGATGCCGCCGACTTCGACAGGACATCCGCCGCCCGGCTGCGGATCTGGCCGGGCTCGATGTTTCCGCGCTGGTGCGCAAGAGCCAGGGCTATCAGCTACCGGTCGCCGATGCGCTGTGCGCGATGGGCCGCCCGGGTCAGAAGACCGGCAAGGGCTATTATCGCTATGAAGACGGACGCACGCCGATCCCGGATCCCGAGGTCGATGCCGTGATTGCGGGCGTTGCGGAACGGCTGGGCGTGCGTCAGCGCAGCTTCAGCCAGGACGAAATTCGCGAGCGCCTGTTTTATCCGATGGTCAACGAGGGCGCGCGTATTCTGGAAGAGGGTATTGCCGCCCGCTCTTCCGATATCGACGTCATCTATGTGCATGGCTATGGCTTTCCCGCTTGGCGGGGCGGGCTGATGTACTGGGCCGACGCCGAAGGGCTCGACCGGATCGTTGCCGCGCTCGACGGCTTTACGGATGAGACCGGCGAAAGCCGTCTGGAGCCCGCGCCATTGCTGCGGCGATTGGCTGAGGCCGACCAGGGCTTCGCCGACCTTCAATCGAACGGAAAAACGGAGGACTGACGAAGGTGGGAGCCAATTTCAGGGATGCGGTGGCGATTGCGGGGGTGGCCGAAAGCGAAGTCGGCGTTCTTCCGCATCGCACCGAAATGCAATTGCACGCGCAGGCAGCCAAACGGGCGCTGGACGATGCCGGCATCGGCCTGGCTGAGGTTGACGGCGTTTTGTCGATCGGCTCCTCGCGGGGCACGCGCATGCCGTCCGTGCAGGTTGCGGAATATCTCGGCATCATGCCGAGCTACAGCGACTCCACGTCGTTGGGCGGCTGCTCGTTCGAGGCCTATGTGCAGCATGCCGCATTCGCGATCGATGCGGGGCTTTGCAACACCTGTCTGATCACCTACGGCTCGACCCAGCGCAGCGGCGGCGCCGGATTTGGCGGCGGAACAGATCCGTGGCTTGCCGCCTCGCAGTTCGAGACGCCTTTCGGATTGCCGATGATGACAGGCGCCCATGCGCTTGCGGCCTCACGGCATATGCATCTGTACGGCACAACCCGCGCGCAGTTGGCCGACATCGCCGTGGCCGCGCGCAAATGGGCGCAACTGAACCCCGCAGCGCCGCGACACGAGGATCTCACCGTCGAGGACGTTCTTTCCGCCCCGATGATCGCCAGCCCTCTCGGCAAGTTCGATTGCTGCCTCGTGACCGATGGCGGCGGCGCGGTTGTCGTCACGCGGTCCGATCGGGCGCGCGATGCCCGCCAGCCGCCCGTCTGGCTGTGGGGATCGGCGGAGACCCACACCCATTCATCCATTGCCAATATGCCCGATCTCACCGTGACGCCCGCCGCCCGCACGGGTCCGGCAGCATTTAAAAGTGCGGGGCTTATGCCCAGCAACATGGATCTGGCCATGATCTATGACAGCTTCACCATCACCGCCTTGATGACGCTCGAGGATCTCGGCTTCTGTGCAAAGGGAGAGGGCGGCGATTTCGTTTCGGGCGGACGGATAGCGCCAAAGGGCGACTTCCCTATGAATACGCAGGGCGGCGGCCTGAGCTACACTCATCCCGGCATGTACGGCATATTCCTGATCGTCGAGGCCGTTCGCCAGCTTCGAGGCGAGGCGGATGCCCGTCAGGTGAGCGCCGATCTGGCGCTTGTCCATGGAACCGGCGGGGCGCTCTCTGCCGGGTCAACCCTGATCCTTGGAAAGGAGCCGCGCCGATGAGCAGCAAGCCGGTCCCCAGCCCCGACGCCGAAACCGCTCCCTTCTGGGACGCGGCCGCCGAGGGCGTTCTGAAAATCCAGAAATGCGCCGGATGCAATGAGCACGTCTTCTATCCGCGCCTGGTCTGTCCGCATTGCATGTCGGACGAACTTGACTGGGTCTGCGTTTCCGGTTGCGCGCGCATTCACGCGTTGACGATCGTCCATCGCTCGACCGCGCCCTTCCGCGACGACCTGCCTTTCGCCGTCGCGATCGTGGAGCTGGAGGAGGGGCCTCGCATGATGACGCGGGTGCTGACCGATACGCCGGAAACCTTGCGGATCGATGATCCGGTCAAGGTGCATTTCGCGCCGCAGGGAGACGGTCCGCCATTGCCGTTCTTTGAGCCGGCATAGTTTTCCGGGAAGGAAAAGGCAGCAGGGACGGTAAACCGCCCCTGCTTTTTTTGTTGTCTTCAACCGAGACCGATTTCACGCTTGTCGCGCGCATAGCGGATGAGCGCGAGATAGCGGTAGAGACCGTGGACGAACTTGCCGTAGGGCATGGTCAGGAAGAAGGTCAGCACCGCGCCGAGATGAAGGGCGAGAAGGAGCCCCAGAAGCGGCGTTTCACCGAGGAGCCTGAGCGCGAGTCCGGTTGCCCCGGTCACCAGGAGGATCACGATGAAGCCGTATTCCATGCTCTTGAAGCCTGGCGTGCGCAGCGCCTCGTGCCGGGTCAGCTTGGCATGGATCAGGCCGATCGGCCCGATCACCAGACCAATGCCGCCGGCAATGCCGAGAAGGGCGGGAATGTCGTACCAGGCATAGGGCGCTTCGCGGCCCAGCAGGTAGTGATAGAGCGTGGCAAGCGAGGTGGACGCCAGGCACAGCAGGAAGCCGTAGAAGGTGAAGTGGTGCCAGAGCCTGCGCCGGTCGGTGGGTTTGTCGTCCTCGTTGAAACAGCCCTGCCCACCGCCGTCAAGATAGGTGAGTTTCGCCGCATTCACTGACGCCTCTAGGTGATCGCCGACATGAAGATCCGGCGCGCCGGCATCCCGCCAGAAGGCGCGTGCGCCCATGAAGATCGCAAACAGCATGTAGAGGAAGGCAGCACCGAACAGGGCGACCATCGCATTGTGCGGCATCAGCGCATAAAAGCGGCTGTCTTCCAGATGGGCCGTCCACAATGCGCCCGGATTGTTGGCGGCAACGATGCCGAGCAGGAACAGGGCGAAGCTCACCGTCAACCCCAGCGCCAGCGCCAGGCCATGGCGGGCAAACAGCGGGCGCGCCGCCGCCGGCCAGGCGTAATGCGCATAGCTTTCGGTCCGCACCTGCGCCAGGACTTTCGGCACGTTGACATTGAATTCGTGCGGCGGGGAGAACTGGCAATCATGAAAGCAGGCACCGCAGCCATGGCAGAGATTGGCGAGATGGTTCAGATCGCCATCACTGAAGGATCGCTTCATTTCCATGGCCGGAAAGACCGCACACAGCCCTTCGCAATAGCGGCAGGAGTTGCAGACGGTCATCAGCCTGTCGGCTTCGGTGAGCGCCGGGGTTTCATGCGACATGTCGTGCGGCCTCCTCGCCCGCGATACGTCCGAAGACCGCGCCGATGGTCATGCCGATGCCCGCGGCATAGCCCTGGCCGAGCACATTACCCGCCATGATCTCGCCGGCGGCGAACAGGTTGTCGGAAGGCGCACCATCGGCCATCACCATGCGCGCGTCATGGTCGACCTTCACGCCGAGATAGGTGAAGGTGATGCCCGGGCGCACCGGATAGGCATAATAGGGCGGGGTCTCGATCCGCTGCGCCCAATTGGTCTTGTTGATCGCAAGCCCTTCGGTGGTATTGCCGTCCTTGGCATTGGTATCGAAGGGCTTGCCGTCGATAACGGCGCTATTGAACTCGTTAATGGTCCGCTCGAAGACATCCGGATCGAGTTCAAGCTTTGACGCCAGTTCCCGAAGGGAGGGGGCCGAGATCGGCGGGTAAAGTGATGGCATGAAACGCGGGATATTCGGCGCGTCGAAGATAATGAACGCCTTCTGGTCGGGCTGGTTTGCCACCAGCCGGCCCCAGATCGCATAGCGCTTCGGCCAGATATCCTCGCCCTCGTCGTAGAAGCGTTCGGCGGCGGTGTTCACCACCACCCCCAACACCACGCAATCGAGCCGGGTGATGATGCCGCCGTCATAGCGCGGCGCGCGCGCATCGATGGCCACCGCATGGCACTGGCTGGCGTCGCCGATCTGCATTACGCCGCTATCGATCAGCATGCGCGTGACAGTGCCGCGATTATAGGGCGTGCCGCGAATGAGGAAGTTCTCGGCCTTTTCGCCCCAGCCTTGCTTGAGCCAGTCGATATCGGCCTGAAATCCGCCGCAGGCGGCGACGAAGGCGGCGGCCCGAATGACCTCCTCGCCGTCACGACTGCGCACCGTTGCGGCATGAAAACGGCGCTCGCGTATGTCGAGTCCGATCACCTCATGCTCATAGCGGATCTCGACACCGAGCCCTTCGGCGGTGCGATAGAGCGCGTTCAGCATCGACCGGCCGCCGCCGAGGAAGAAGGAGTTGGTGCGGCCAAGACTGATGGTCCCGCCGAGCGAGGGCTGGAACCGCACGCCCTGCTGCTGAATCCAGCCGAGCATCGGCTTGGACTTCGCGATCATCATCCGCGACAGCGCTTCGTCGGTGTTGCCATCGGTCACGCGCATCAGGTCTTCGAAGAACTCGTCTTCGGAATAGGGACCCGTCAGCGTGCTGGTCGCCTCATCATGAGCGCAGCGCATGTTGCGAGTGTGGCGGGTATTGCCGCCCCGGTAGAATTTCGGAGCGGCCTCCACCACCAGCACCCGTCGGCCTTGTCTTGCTGCGGCGATCGCGGCGCAAAGCGCCGCATTGCCGCCGCCAGCGACCAGGACATCCCAGTCCGCCATCGGCTCAGACCTTGTCCATCAGGCGGGAAAGGACAGGAAAATATTCCTGCGCGAAGCCGGCATCGCGGGCCTTTTCCATCCGCGCCTGCGCCAGTTCCGCGCCATGGGCCCGAAAGCCGGTGAACGCGGCGAGATCGAGCGCGTAGCTGACATCCTTCAGGGCATAGTCGGTCGGGAAGGCGCCCTTGGGGTAGCTATCCTTGAGCATTGCCTTCATGCCGTGGTTGCGCAGCGCAAAACTGTCCGCGGAGCCTTTCGACATGGTGTCGAACAAAAGGTCCGGATCGACGCCCGCGGCCTTGCCGAGCGCAAGCGCCTCGGACAGGGCGACAACGGTTTCGAACAGCACCATATTGTTGAGGATCTTCACCACCTGTCCACAGCCGACCGGGCCGCAATGAGTGATGTCGGTTGCGGCATGGGCGAGCAGCGGGCGTATCCTGTCAAACACCGCGTCGCTACCGCCGACCATGATCGAAAGCGTTCCGTCTTCCGCTGCCTGGCGGGTACGCGCGACCGGGGCATCGGCGAAGTCGATTCCGCGTTCGGCAAGCTTGTTGTCGATCGTACGCGTCAGGCTCACCGGTGCGGTCGACATGTCGACGACCGTCAGGCCCTTTCGGCCGTGTTCCAGAACGCCATCCTTGCCGAGAATGACGGATTCGACCTGAGGACCGCCGGGCAGAGAGAGGAAGAGGATGTCCACTTCGGCCGCGAGCGCGGCGACGCTCTCCGCCTTTTTGGCGCCAAGCGCGACGAGCCTGTCGACGGGCGCGTCCGCGAGATCGAACACGCGGACCTCCGCGCCGGATTTTTGAAGCATGTTGCGGCAGATGGGTTCGCCCATCACGCCGAGTCCGGCGAAGCCGATCAGGGGGGCAGTCATTATCGGGATCCTTGTCGTGTCGGTATTGAAATGATCGAGTGTCCGCAAAGCGAGCCTAGATAGGCGGTCTCGCCGTTGGCGGAAAAGTCGATGCTGGCAATGTTGCCGAGACGGCTGTTGCCGGCCTCGTAGAAGTGTTCGCGGCCCATCCGGCCTTCGGAAAGCGCGGTCTCGACCGTGTCGACCCAGCTGGCATCACAATCTTCGAGAACAAGCGTCTTCTGCCTATCCGGCGTGATCCGCCACAGACGGTTGCTGACGATGCAGGTCACCCAGAGATAGCCTTCCCGATCGAACCGGATGCCATCGGGAAAATCGCCGCGTCCGAAGGCGGCAAAGGTTCTGCGGTTGCTTAAGCCGGAAGGCCCGAGATCGAATTGCGTGATGGTGCGAGAGAAGGTCTCCGAGACCATCAGGCCACTGCCATCGGGCGTTAGCCGGCATTCATTGGAAAAACAGATGTCGTCCGCTAGAATCCGGGCGCCGTGTTCGTCCTTGATGATGACAAGCCCGTCGCGCACCGTGTCTGTATAGGCGGCGAAGCGCGGGCGGCTGACCGTGCTGACGGTGATGAAGCATCGGCCCTTTTCGTCCGTCATTACGAAATTTGCGGCTGCGAGAAAAACGCCATCGACCTCCATCAGATACGGGGTCAGTTCGCCATCCGCAGACAGCTTCCAGATGCCGCCGCCCTCGCCGATATTGGCTATCAGGAAGCTGCCATCGGGCTGGGGGGCGATGCCGTTCGGGATCATCTCCTCGCCGCTGGCCAGCGCGGGTTCCGGGCCGCGCGTGGAGACTTCGCCATCAGGCGTAACGAAGCTGACGCCTCTGCCGCGATGCGAAACGGCAAGTCTTCCGTCACCAAGCACCTGGACCGATTCCGGACGGTTGAGCCCGGCGCCGATCGGGCGGACGTCATTGAAGGTCAGTTTCGGCGAATGGGTCGAGTCCATCATATCTCCTCTTCGATTTCAAAATAGACCGATAGTTCTGTCTAGCGCAACAAAAATGTCTTGACAAATGGTCTCTCGAATGGACTTATCGGTCTGCCTAGTGGAATTTGGAGGTTGCGTGGGCACGATCGCTGACATCATCGAGCGGATACCGGCGCTGTTTGCCGACGAACCATCTCTGGTTCGGCGCGCGGCGCGGGCCGAGATCACGATCCTGCTGCAGGCGGGCGATCAGGCGCGTCGTCTGATCCTGGATCGCGGCACGCTGTGCGTGGCGTCGGCTGATGGCCCGATGGATGGCTGGGATATCGCGTTCAGAGGTGCCGCGGACGTCTTTCTCGATCACTGGCAAGAGATGCCAAGCCCCAATTCCGCCGACATATTCGGGATGCGACGCCACGGACGCCTCGTCATAGAGGGCAATTTCCTGCCGTTGATGCGGCATCTGCAGGTGGTGAAGGATATACTGGCGCTGCCGAGGAGGGTGTCGTGACAGCCGTTTTCGATCCCATCACCGGACGTTACCTCCGGCTCGATATCGGCGGCCGCGCGCACCGCGTCTATATCGAGGAGGCGGGGGAGGGCATTCCGTTGCTCTGCCTGCATACGGCAGGCGCCGACGGTCGCCAGTACCGCGATTTGCTGCTCGACGAGAGTGTGACCGACAGATTTCGCATCATCGCCTTCGACATGCCCTGGCATGGCAAGTCGAGCCCGCCCGAGGACTTCCAGAATGAGGAATACAGGCTTTCCACCCGTGCCTATGTCGACACTATTCTTGCCGTATCCGAAGCGCTCGAACTCGACCGACCGGTTGTGCTCGGCTGCTCGATCGGCGGGCGGATCGTGCTGCAGCTTGCGGCCGAGTGTCCGGAGCGGTTTCGCGGTCTGATCGGCGCGCAGGGCGCGGCCTGGCAGGACCCCTGGTACGACACCGACTGGCTGCACCGTTCTGACGTGCATGGCGGCGAAGTCTGCGCCGCGCTGATCTCCGGGCTGATCGCGCCCGGCGGGCCGGACGCTGACCGGCATGAGACCTTGTGGCACTACATGCAGGGTGGGCCGGGCATCTTCAAGGGCGACCTGTGGTTCTACCGAGTCGATGGCGATCTGCGCGACACGATCGCGAACATTGATACCGAAAAATGCCCGCTATGGCTGCTGTCTGGCGAGTACGACTATTCCTGCCGTCCCGAGGATACCCTTGCCACCGCCGACGCCATTCCCGGCTGCAAGGCCGTGGTGATGGAACGGCTGGGGCATTTTCCGATGAGCGAGAATTACGAGCAGTTCGCCGCCTATCTGCGGCCTGTTCTGGATGAGATTGCAACGCCGGCAAGCCGGTAATGACCACACTATGATTAACAGGGAGGTTCAATCATGAGACTGACAGGAATTCTGGCCACCGTATCGGTGCTTGCCATGGTCGCATCGCCGGCGATGGCTGAGGAACAGACGCTTAAGATCGGCGCACTGGTGACCCAGTCCGGCGCGGGCGCAAGCTGGGGCAACGGCATGCTGCGCGCTGCCGAACTGGCAGCCGAGGACGTCAACAAGGATGGCGGGCTCGATGTCGGCGGCACCAGATATCATGTCGAGGTGATCGCCTATGATGACGCCTACAAGGCGAACGAGGCCGTCACCGCCGCAAACCGTCTCGTGTTCGAGGACAAGGTGAAATACATCATCGGCACGGTCGGCTCCGCGCCCATTCTGGCGATCCAGCCGATCACCGAGGAAAACAAGGTCATCACCATGACGCTCGGCTTCACGGCGCAGGCCCTGTCGCCCGAAAAGCCCTATACGTTCCGGCCGAACCCGACGACCGCCGAAGTCGCACAGCCGCAGATCGACTGGCTGGTCGAAAACCAGAACATAAAGACCGTTGGCGCGCTGTTCCCGAATGACGAAACCGGCGAGGCGATCGCCGAGGATATCGCCGCAGCCTATAAGAAGGCGGGCGCCGAACTGACTGCCAAGGAATTCTTCGAGCGCGACCGCGTGGACTTCATTCCGCTTCTGACCCGCATCGTCGCCCAGGGCGTGGATGCGATCGAGCTGGACGGCAACTCGCCCGTGACCGCCGGCCAGATCGTGCAGCAGGCTCGCGACATCGGCTTTGAGGGCGTGATCATCCGCACCGGCGGTCCCGCAACGCAGGAGATCGTGAATGTCGCCGGAAAGGCGGCCACCAACGGCATGTTCGTGCACTCGGCCTTCAATCCGGCAATCGAGACCGCCACCGCCTATCAGCAGCGCTACGTCGACACCTATGGCGATCAAATGAACGGCTTCTCGCCATTCTTCTATGACGGCACGAAAATGCTGTTCAAGGCGATGCAAGAGGCTGGCACCGTCGACGACACCGAGGCCGTCAAGACCGCGCTCGAGAACATCTCCGACTATGAGGGCGTGCTCGGCACGATGAACTGGACCGGCGAGGACCGCTACGGCATCGCCCATCAGCTCGATTCGCCCTTCTATATCGCGCGCGTCGAGGATGGCAACGAAGAGATCGTTGCCTCCTGCACCACATCGGGCTGCGAATAGCAAAAGCGTTCCGTGCGGCGGGATCGCCGCACGGATTTCTTGACGAAAGGCCGCTTCCTTGAGCTTTCTTATTGCGCAATCGCTGATCAACGGCATCATCCTGGGTACGCTTTACCTGATGATGGCCATCGGCTTCACACTGGTCTTCGGGGTGATGCGGGTCGTGAACTTCGCCCATGGCGAATTCTACATGATCGGCGCCTTCATGGCGTTGATCGGAGTAACCTGGCTCGGTCTGCCCTATGCCGTGACCCTCGCCCTGACGGTCGGGTTGGCCGTTCTGCTAGGCGCGCTCACCGAGCGGTTGGTGTTCCGACCGTTCCGCTCCGACGAATTGTCGGGCATGATCGCCTCGCTCGGGCTTGCGATGATCCTTCAGAACGGCGCATTGCTGTTCTTTGGTCCAGACCCGCAGGCCTTTCCGTCGATGGTGTCGGGCGTGTTCCGCTGGGGCGCGCTGATTGTTCCGAAATCGCGCGCGCTGACCCTTGGCGTCGGCGTGGTGATCCTGATCGGCTTCTATTTCCTGCTGATGCATACAAGGTTTGGCCGCGGTCTAAGGGCATTGGTCCAGGACCAGCAGGTGGCGACGCTTTACGGTGTGCGGCTGGAGCTCATGTATCCGCTCGGCCTCGGTCTCGGCGTGGCGCTTGCCGCCGTTGCCGGCGGGCTGATGGCGCCGCTTTTCGGCGTGTCGCCCTTCATCGGCGCAACGCCGCTGCTGAAGGCCTTTATCGTCGTCATTCTCGGCGGCCTCGGCTCGATCCCGGGCGCGGCCCTTGCCGCCATCCTGCTGGGCCTGATCGAAAGCTTCGTCAGTTCCTTCATCAGCGCGTCCGCCGCCGACATCGTGACATTCGCGCTTGTGGTCGGCGTCCTGCTGCTGCGTCCGTCAGGCATTCTCGGGCGGGGTGAGGCATGATGGATATCGCCACCTCCAAACCGCAAAGCACAGGGCACGCGAATGGCATTGCCTTTGCCGTTGCCGTGATCGCGCTGGCGTCGATCCCGTGGTTCACGGGCAGCGTCTTCCACTTTCATATCGCCATCATGATCTGTCTCGGCGCCATGGCGGCGGCGGGCCTGGGGACGATCGCCTGGGTCGGGCAGCTTTCGCTTGCGCATGGCGCTTTCGTCGGCATCGGCGCCTATACTTGCGTGCTGATGGTCATGCGCCTTGGCGTGCCCTTCGTGGTCGGCCTGCCGCTTGCGGCGCTGGTCACCGGCGCAATCGCCTATGTCATCGGCACCCCGCTGCTGCGTCTGCGCGGCGTCTATTTCGTGCTGATCACTTTTGCTCTGAATGAACTTTTCCGCCTGGTGATGCTGGAATTCCCGTCGGTTTCGGGCGGCTCGAGTGGCATTGCCGCCATTCCGAAGATATCGCTCTTCGGTCTGGTCCTGCGCGATCAGCAGTCCGTCTATGTCTTCGCGCTCGCCATGCTGGCGCTGGTGATGGCGCTTTTGTGGAGCATCAGGCGCGGGCCGCTTGGACGTCGCTTCGCCGCCGTCGAGGAAAATCTCGAACTTGCGGAAGCTTCCGGCATTCCAACCGCGCGCACCCAGAATACCGCCTTCGTCATCGGCAGCGCGATTGCCGGCTTCACCGGCGCGATCATGGCGCATTATATCGGCTTCATTTCGCCCGAAAGCTTCGGCTTTCAGCTCTCGGTCTCCTACGTGATCATTCTGGTGACCGGCGGACGGCTGGCGCTGGCCGGCCCGCTTGTCGGCGCGATCTTCCTTACGCCCTTGCCGGAATTTCTGCGCAGCGCCCAGGAATACCAGCACATCATCTATGGCGTCGTCCTGATCGTCGTGCTGCGCTTCCTCCCGGAAGGGCTGGCAGGCCTGCCCAAGAGGCTTGCCGGAAAGGGGAGGGAACAGTCATGACTCCGATCCTGAAACTTGAAAACCTCTCCAAGCGCTTCGGCGGCCTGGCCGCGCTGACCGACGTCAATTTCGAGGCGGCGAAAGGCGAGATCACCGGACTGATCGGCCCCAATGGCGCGGGCAAGACAACCTGCTTCAACCTGATCACCGGCACGTTTCCCGCCACCTCCGGCGCGGTGCTGTTCGAGGGCAAGAATGTCACCGGCCTGGCACCGCACAAGCTGGTCGAACTGGGTCTGGCGCGAACATTCCAGTCGGCCACCACCTTTCCGAAGGCAACGGTGCGCGAGAACATTCTTAGAAGCGCCCTGCTTCGCTATCCGCTCGGCGTCGTGCCGATGCTGTTTGGCGGCGCGCCGGCGCGGCGTGCGCTGGAGTCCGCCGAGGCGGTCGTAACAGACGTCATGGACGCGCTCGAACTCAGCCCGCATGCCGATCGCATTGCCGGCACGCTCGCCTACGGCCATCAGAAGCGGCTCGGCGTTGCGATCGGGCTTGCAACCCGCCCGGCGCTGCTGCTGCTGGATGAGCCCGCAGCCGGCCTCAACCCCGAGGAGGTTGACCGTTTCGGCGGCATGCTCGGCACGCTCACCGAGCGCTTCGGGGTCTCGGTTCTGATCGTGGAACATCACATGCGTCTGATCATGCGGGTCTGCAACCATATCGTCGTGCTCGACCACGGCGAGAAGATTGCGGAGGGCGCGCCGAACGCGGTGCAGAATGATCCGCGCGTTATCGAAGCATATCTGGGGGCTGAAGATCATGTCGGGTGAGCTCTCCATCAAGGGCCTCAATGTCAGCTACGGACCGGTCGAGGCCCTGCACGACGTCAGCTTCGATGTGCCCGGCGGGCAGATCGCAGCACTTGTCGGTTCCAATGGCGCCGGCAAGAGCACGGTGTTGAAATCGATCTGTGGTCTGGTGACGCCAACGGACGGAACCATCAGCGTTGGCGGCGAGACCGTCGGCCCGCGTCCCGGTGACGCGCTCAAGCGCGGCGTTGCCATGTCGCCCGAGGGGCGTCGGCTGTTTGCGCGCCTGAGCGTGGAGGAAAACCTGCAGATGGGCGCCTACACCATCTCCGACGCCAAGGCGAGCCGCGAGATGCTGGAGCGTGTCTATGGCTATTTCCCCCGGCTTCGCGAGCGTCATCGCCAGATGGCGGGTTCGCTTTCGGGCGGGGAACAGCAGATGGCGGCGATCGGCCGGGCGCTGATGGCGCAGCCCAAATTGCTGCTGCTCGATGAGCCCTCGCTCGGCATCGCGCCGATCATCGTGGCCGAACTCGGCAAGATCATCACCGAAATCAACCGCGATCTCGGCATGACTGTGCTGCTGGTCGAACAAAACGCCAATATGGCGCTGTCGCTCGCAGAAACCGGAATTGTTCTGGAAACCGGTCAAGTGACCATGACCGGAACCGGGCGCGAACTGCTCGACAGTCCTGCCATCCGCTCTGCCTATCTTGGTATCTGAGAAAGGGAATACCTCATGCCGCTGCTGGACACCCCGGCCCGCCTGCCGATCACCGACAAAATCGAACCCTTGCTGATTGGCGGCAAAGCCGTGATGGGGGACGGGCCCGTGCTGGACGTGATCAACCCGGCCGATGGCAGTGTCATTGGACGCGTTGCGACCTCGACGCCCGCACAGGTGCGCCAGACGGTTGCGGATGCGGAAGATGCGCTCCGCGCCACCGGCTGGGGCGGGCAGATGCCGCATGAACGCGCGCGGATCCTGTCGCGCGCGGCGGATGAGATCGAACGTCAGGCCGATCATCTGGCAGAGTTGCAGATGATGGAAAACGGAAAGACCCGCAGCGAAAGCCGGGGGCAGGCGATGATGGCGGCAGGCATCTTCCGCTATTTCGCGGCCGTCTGCGAATGCAGCGAAGACACGATGCCGCCGGCAAGGGGCGACTACTTCACGATGACGGTGCAGGAGCCGGTCGGCGTGGTCGCGGCCCTGACGCCCTGGAACTCGCCGCTGACCATGGGCGCGCAGAAGATCGCGCCCGCGCTTGCGGCCGGCAATGCCGTGGTGCTGAAGGCGGCCGAGACGACCTCCTTCGTGTCGCTGGGGCTTGGCCAGTGCGTGATCGCCGCCGGGCTTCCCGACGGGCTTTTGTCGGTGATCGCCGGCAAGGTGGAAACCGCCGTCGCGCTTGTCGAGGATCCCGGCATCGGGCTGATCTCGTTTACCGGCGGCACGTCCACGGGACAGAGCATTGCCCGCGGCGCGGCCGACCGCCTCGTGCCGCTGATCCTGGAGCTTGGCGGAAAATCGCCGCATATCGTTTTTGCTGATTCCGATCTGAAGGCCGCCGCCAAGTCCGTCGCATCGGGCATTTTCGGTGGAACCGGACAATCCTGTGTGGCGGGGTCGCGGCTGTTTGTGGAAGGTAGCGTGGCGGAAGAGTTCAAACAGCTTCTGATCGCCGAAGCCAGGGTGATGCGCGTGGGGCGTCCATCCGACCCCGACAGCGTTCTCGGTCCGCTCGCCTCGTTTTCGCATCGCGAACGGGTGGAAAGCTTTGTCAGGCGCGGGGTCGAGGCTGGCGGCGAAATCCTTCTCGGCGGCGCCCGTCCGGAAGGTGAAGCCTTTGAAAGCGGGGCCTATTACCTGCCGACGATCATTGGCGGCATCGACAACAGCGCGGCCATCGCGCAGGAGGAAATCTTCGGTCCGGTGCTCTGCTTCATGACCTTCGAGGATGAGGCAGACCTGATCGCTGCCGCCAATGACAGCGTCTACGGGCTGGCGGCCGGCATCTGGACCGGCGACTACAAGCGCGCCTGGCGCGTGGCGCGTGCGCTTGAAGCGGGAACCGTCTGGATCAATACCTACAAGCAGCTTTCCGTCGCGGCACCCTTCGGCGGCTACAAGCTGTCGGGGCTCGGACGCGAGAAGGGCCTTCAGGGCATGCGCGCCTATCAGCAGAGCAAAAGCCTTTACTGGGCAGCCTGAGACCAATGCAAAATCGGGCGGTCAAGCTGATCCGCCCGATCCGGCATGTTGCGTTTTGACCGCCGCAGGCTGATCGGTCGCCGGGCTACGTTTCGCAGAAGTTCTCTTTTATGAAGGAAAGTGACCGCCAAGCGCTTCGGAGATTTCCCGGGCGGCGTCCAGCATCTGCGGACGCATGCGGGCGATATCGTCCTCCTGAAACCGCTCCTTCGGCCCTGAAAACGAGAGCGCCCCGATCATGCGGTTCGAACCGGTGAACACCGGCGCGGCGATACCGGCACAGAGCTTGTCGCGCTCGCCCAGCGATACGGCGAAGCATTCCGCGCGCACCTTGTCCATTTCAGCGCCCGGCTCGGGCGGATCACCGAAGGCGCGCAGGACCTTGCCGGCCGCGCCGCGGGTGATGGGAAGGCGATCGCCGGTATTGACCCTATCGAGCGTGGAGTGGTTTGAGTTGAGCCTGAACAGACAAAGACGCTCCTCGGCTGTCTGGCGCACGTGAAACGACGGGCTCTCAGTGCCCATGGCGACAAGCCGCTCGAACACCGGCAGTATTTGATGGCGCAAGGGATTGGTCTGCTCATAGGCGATGCCGAGCTGCATGATCGTCGGGCCGAGGGCATATTTGGAATCGTCCACCCGCACGACATAGCCGGCGTCCTGCAGGGATTCGAGAAGGCGAAGGATGGTGCTCTTGTAAAGCCCGGTCGCCCGCGAAATCTCGGAAAGGTTTCGCGGCATCGTGCTTGCTTCCAGCGCCGCCACGATCTTCAGAGCACGGTCTACGGCGGCAACGCCGCGCGAGGTTTTTTCCTGTTCTCCGTCAGCGTCGCTATGCGTTTCCAACGATACCTCTATTTCATGCACCCAATCAGATAAGTCGCCCGTTCCGGCAACCGGAGCAAACGTTCTA
Source organism: Martelella mediterranea DSM 17316 (assembly GCF_002043005.1). Lineage (NCBI taxonomy): Bacteria > Pseudomonadati > Pseudomonadota > Alphaproteobacteria > Hyphomicrobiales > Aurantimonadaceae > Martelella > Martelella mediterranea. Next base: position 291,926 of record NZ_CP020331.1, read on the forward strand.
TATTCCTAATCTAATCAATCGGGGGAAATATTAAAAGCGGATATTTATCTCTAACGCTCATACAGGACTTGTGAAGCATGGACTGGAGTAGAGTCTATTTACCAGCGGTGAAGCCCAAGCGCTGATCCGAAAGCGGTGTCGCGAGACCGAACTCGGTCCTGATCATATCCCGGTCGGGACCGACCGCGCCCCTCATGGCGGACGTCTGCGTCTGCAGGTTGTTTTCTTCGAAGACGACACCCCACTGTTCTCGTCTGCACCGTGGATCTGGAAAACGCTCTTCGCTAGGTCGATACCAACTATGGAAAGCTCTGACATGGTTCGCTTCTTTGCTCTGGACGATGACATCCAAACTATGCCGGAATATGCTGGCGGAAGCAGGAGCCATTCACACCATCAATCGAGCAGGCGTTCTCGAAACTGAAAGCACTCCTGCGAAAGGCCGCCGAGCGCACCGTCTCTGGCCTATGGGACAGGATCGGAAAACTCATTGAACTCGTCGAGCCTCAAGAAGCTCTAAACTTCTTCACTCTTGCGGATACGATCCAACATGAAGGGGAACCGCTCTAAAGTGGCAGGTGTGCTCTATCTGGGTCGAGCTGACGCCGCGGTTGACATCGCTTCACGGCTCGCGCTTCTCCTCGCTGTCGCCCCTTGTTCCTCCGATGTTCGGCCTTGTAGCTGGGTTCACAGATAAACGCCTTTCCCGAGCGTTTATGAAATAGCGTGACCTCGCCACGGACTGCCACGCACACCAGAAATGGTTACCCGTGCCGGAGGTTGCACTCTACTATACGAACGTGCAATAAGGGCGAAATCATCTCCAGAAGAGGACAGAAGATGACCGGATCTTCGCCAGTCCATGGCGTGTATCTCAGCCCCATGCTCGATCTTGAAGGCCTCTATGGCAATGCCATCACGTCCGCCGGACAGGACGTCGTGCTGCGCCGCCCAGAACAGGTTTCGGACCCGGACCGGGTCAGGTTCGCCGTCTGCTGGCTGCCGACGGCCGAGAGTTTCAAGACCTATCCCAACCTTGAACTGGCCATGTCGATCGGAGCAGGCGTCAACGATCTGCTCGATAACCCGGGGCTTGGACCGGAGATCGCCATTGCGCGGGTGCGCGATCCGCACTAGGCGGCGTTGATGGCGGGCTATGCCGCCCATGAGGTGCTGCATGTCTCGCGCGGATTCTCCGAACTAGCAGGCGCGGCCACAAAGGCCCGTTGGGCGCCGCTGCCGATGCGACCGCCGCAAGATACGATCGTTGCGGTGCTGGGCAATGGCACGATGGGCGCCGCCGTCGTCGGCGCGCTGGGCATGCTGGGCTTCAGCCTGCGGGTTGCCTGCCGCACCGCGCCAGCCGAGCCGATCGACGGTGTCCGGTATTGCAGCGGTCCCGATGGCGTGATCGAGGCGGCGACGGGCGCCCATTTCGTCATCAATGCCCTGCCGCTCACGCCGGCCACCGAGAACGTGCTGAACGAGCGTCTGTTTGCCGCCATGGCGGAGGCTAGCTGGCTGATCCAGATCGGCCGCGGCGAGCATCTGGTCGAGGCGGATCTCGTGCGGGCGCTGGATGCGGGGCAGCTTGCCGGCGCCACGCTCGATGTCTTCCGAGAGGAGCCGCTGCCCGAAAATCACCCGTTCTGGCAGGATTCGCGCCTGCGGATCACGCCTCATATCGCCAGCGATTCGATGCCAGAGGTGGTTGGCGAGCAGATCCTGACCACCGTCCGCGAACTGCGCGACGGCATCCCCCTCAGCCTCGGCGTCGAGCGCGCGCGGGGCTACTGACACGATGAAGGAGCGCGCAATGACTGAAGCAGTTCACCCGGCCCCTGCGAGTATGAGCGCGGCCGAATGGCAGGCGCGCTGCGAGCTTGCGGCCTGCTACCGGCTGGCTTGGCACTACCGCTTCACCGACCTGATCTACACCCATATCACCGCCCGCGTTCCGGGCGAGGAAGGCCATTTCCTGATCAATCCCTATGGCCTGGCCTGGGAGGAGATCACCGCAACATCGCTGGTCAAGATCGATGTCGACGGCAACAAGGTTGGCGACAATCCCCACCCGGTGAACCCGGCGGGTTTCACCATTCATTCGGCGATCCACCGCGCCAGCCACGATGCCGCCTGGATCATGCACACCCACACCCGGGCGGGTGTGGCGGTGTCGACGCTGGAGGAGGGGCTGTTGTCGCTCAACCAGATCGCGTTGCAGTTCCACAATCGGATTTCCTACCATGATTACGAGGGCATCGCGCTCGACCTTGACGAACGCGACCGCCTGGTGGCGAGCCTCGGCGACAATCCCGTGCTGGTGCTGCGCAATCACGGCCTGCTGACGACCGGACCCACGGCCGCCTCGATGTTCAATACGATGTTCTACATGGAGCGGGCCTGCGCGATCCAGGTCGCCACCCTCTCCATGGGGCAGCCACTCCGCGCCGTGCCCGCCGATATAGCCGCCCATGTGGCGAAACAGTATGAAAGCTCGATGGGCGACGAGGACGACGTGGCCCTCGAATGGGCCGCGCATCTGCGCCTGCTGGAGCGGATCGCTCCGGACTACCGGGACTGAGCGGCGCTCAACCGGACGGTTGAAAGAGGGGCCGGAGCGTCAAACGCCGGCCCCTCTTCGTTCAGGCCGTTGCGGCCTCGGTCCTTGCGCTGCAGAGCCGGGACGCCAGCGCCGCGATGCGGCGCACGGCCTCGGCCAGTTCATCGTCCGGCAGCGTCAGGCCGAGACGGATCAGGTGTCCGGCCTCGGCGCCGAAGCTTTCGCCGGGCATCACCGCCACCGCTTCTTCTTCCAGCAGGCGCCAGGCGAAGGCTTCGCCGCCAAGGCCGGCCTGTGAGACATCGACCATCATGAACATGCCGCCCTGCGGGGCGAAGGACGACAGCCCTTCGGCGACGTCGAAGGCGGCCTGGCAGGCGCGCGCACGACGAGAGAGCGCCTCGCGCTGGCGCGCGGCGGTGTCATAGTCGTTGGTCAGCGCCGCTTCGGTCATGTCCGCGATGAAGGGCTGGTTGCCGAACAGCATTGTTTCCGAGATCGGCAGGACAAGACGCATCGCCTCGACCGGACCCACGGCCCAGCCGCTGCGGAAGCCCGTGGCGGCGTGGCTTTTCGAGATCGAGGAGACGACGATGGTGCGCTCGCGCAGCGCCGCAAATTCCAGCGGCGAGCAGAACTCGCCCTCAAAGATCAGGGATTCATAGACCTCGTCGCAGACGATCCAGAGATCCTTCTCGATCGCGATCTCGCCGATGGCTTCCATGGTATCGCGATCGATGACCGATCCGCTGGGATTGTGTGGCGTGTTCAGCAGCAGCACGCGGCTTTGCGGCGTTATCGCCTCCCGCAGATCCTCGGGCTGCGGCACGAAACCGTGTTCCATCTTCAGCGGCACGGGTTGCACGCTGGCCCCGGTCGCCTCGACCACGCCGTCATAGGTGGCGTAATAGGGATCGCCGATCAGCACGCCGTCGCCGTCTTCGACCAGCGCCAGCATCACGGCGAAGAGCGCGGTCTGGGTGCCGGGAAAGCACAGGATGTTCTCCGGGCCGATGCCGGGCAGGCGCGGGGCATAGGTGGCCGCCAGCGCGCTGACCAGACCGGGCTCGCCGCGGCCGTTGGAATAGCGGGTGCGGCCCTTACGCATCGATTGCGCGCAGATCTCGACAAGGTCCGGATCGGTCGGAATGTCGGGCTCGCCGATGGTCAGCATGATGATTGCCTCGCCGCGCGCATTGCGGTCGCGGGCGGCGTTGTGAACGGCCCATTTATCGCCGCCCAGATCCCTGAGCCTGCGGGTGATTGATGCGTAGTGCATGTATTTTCCTTGTTGTCAGGGCGCGACGGCGCGCACCAGTGTCTCGTCGGGCAGGCGCAGAATGCCTTCGGCGGCGGCGAGCGCTATGCCAGGCAGGCGCGCGGGATCGTAAAGCCCGTGCCCGAGAGAGCCTTCCAGCCAGAGGCCGTCGATCAGCCCGTTGAGCGCGATGGCATGGCTGTGGCAGGCCGCCGGATCGGCGGGCAGCCCGTGCTGCACCAGGACCGGGTGGACCAGTTCCTCCAGCAGGTCGAGGAACTCGCGGTAGCTCTCCCGGTGGATATCGGCGTAGCGTTGCCCGGAGCGGACGCGCCCGATGAATGTCGCCCACAGCGAAACCTTGCGCGCGGAGAGGTTCGGTTGCCTGACATTGGCCGCGATGAAGTGCGCCAGCGCTTGCGCCGGACCTTCCGAGGCCGCATGGGCGGAATCCGCCGCAGCCCCGGTGAGGTTGCCCATCAGGTAGGCATAGGCCTCATGGACCATTTCGTCCTTTGACGCATAATAGTGCCGGATCAGCCCCGGCGAAACGCCGGCGCGCTCCGCTATCCTGCGAACGCTGGCGCCACCCATGCCGTCCTCCGCCAGGCAATCCAGCGTCGCCTCGAGCAATGCGCTGCGCCGGGCGTCTACCCCCAAACGTTGGTAGCTTCGCCGTGTCACCCTGATGTCCTCCTGCTGGCTTTCAATGCCTTTGCGAAAGCCTTCCGATTCTCGCGGCAGCAGCCAAGTCATTCTTTTATTCATTTTTGAGCGCGCGCCGCCCCTGCGGAATACCGCTTCCGGGAGCCGCCAGCCGCTAATTTTCCGTCGTTACTATACATTCGTACAACATTGCGGTAAATAGCATTCCGCAACCCAACAGAAAATACCCAAGGTCCGCCGATCGGCCGGACGGCCCGGCCATGCCGAAATCCCTCCGCGTGGCGATTGCCGCCCGAGTAGCGGCTTGAGGTATAGGGCGAGACATGATGTGTGCCAATTCGGCCACAGGCTGGGAAAATTCTCGTGCCCTCTTCCTTATTAGGATACTAGATTACCTTAACGTCATATATCTTTCCAATTGGGATGAGGAGCGTGAGACGCTCCGGTTTTGCGTGAGGAGGAGCAAGCGATGAACAAACCCAGCCGAATACATCTTCTAATGCTCAGCGCGGCAACGCTATTGTGCGCGGGAACGGCGTCTGCCGGCTCGTTCGCGTTGCGCGAGCAGAGCGCGGTCGGTCAGGGCCAGGCCTTTGCGGGCGCGGCGGCAGGACAGGCCGGCCTCGGCTCGATGTACTGGAACCCGGCAACGATGGCCGCCTTCGAAGGCTTTCAGGTCGAAGTCGACCTTTCAGGCATTTTCCCCTATTCCGACATAACCCCGACAAGCGGGACCGCGCCGGCGCTTCTGCTCTTGGGCGGCACCGGTTCGACCGGCGATATGGCACTCGATGCGGCGCTTCCGGCCGGCTATGTGAGCTATCAGGTCAGCGACGATGTCTGGCTGGGCCTGGGCCTCAACACGCCCTTCGGCCTCGAGACGAAGAACCCGTTCAACTATTCCGGACAGATCTACGCCCGCACCTCGGAAGTTCTCAGCTATGACATCAACCCGACCATTGCCTGGCAAGTCAATGACTGGCTGGCGATCGGCGGCGGCATCGAGGCGATGTATTTCAAGACCCGGCTGACGCAGGCGATGAGCCCGTTCCCGGGCGCGCCTTCCGCCGAACTTGAGGGCGATTCCTGGGGCGTCGGCTTCACGCTCGGCTTCACGCTGACCCCGATGGACGGCACCGTGATCGGCGTCGGCTACCGCTCGCAGATCAAGCAGAACCTTGAGGGCCACCTCGATCTCGGCGCCATGATGGGACCGCTTCCGCCCGGCTCCTATCCGGTGAAGTCCGACCTCACCCTGCCCGATCAGATAACCGTCGGCCTCAGCCAGGCGCTTACCGATCAGCTGACCCTGAATGCCGGCTTCGAGTGGACCCACTGGAGCGTCTTCGACAATTTCCCGGTCTACGGCACGTCCGGTTTCACCAATGGCATGCAGCTTACCGATCTGCCCTTCGAATATGATGACGGCTACTACCTTTCCGTCGGCCTCGAATATGCCATGAACGAACGGTTCACGGTTCGCGGCGGCGTCGGCTATGAATGGTCGCCAATCTCGACCACCAACCGCGACCTGCGCCTGCCCGACAGCGATCGCGTCCATGCCTCGCTCGGCGGCACCTACAGCTGGAACGACAAGCTGTCGCTCGACTTCGCCTATGAGCACATCTTCACCACCGGCGACACCGACATCAAGATCGACGCCAACAATCCGCATTACGCGGGTCTCGCCTTCTTCGGCGATGTCGATGCCCATGTCGATATCGTGTCGGCCAGCCTGCGCTATCGCTTCTGAGGCTTACAGCAATTCCAGGTGAAGTGGATACCGGTTCACCGTCCGGAATTGCGTAAAAACAAAGAGATAGAGCCTTTCCGCGTTTCCGTGAAATGCGGAAAGGCTCTGGCGCCGCTCCCGGCCAAAACCGGGAGCGGCAAGGCCTTTGGCGGTTCTTGAGGAGGAACCGCTGCGCCGGCCGATGGTTCGGAAACACGAAACGGGAGGAGTTTCATGATCAGAAGAGTTTTCGGCGCTGCACTCGCTGCAGGTCTGATGACGGCCTCAATGGCCGCTGCCGCGTCGCCGGACGGCAAATGGCTGACCGAAAGCGGCAAGACCCAGGTTCAGATCGCGCCTTGCGGCAGCAATTACTGCGGCACCATTGTCTGGCAGAAAACGCCCTCGAACGACGTCAAGAACCCCGACGCCGCAAAGCGCAGCCGCCCGCTCGTCGGGACTGAGATGCTCTCAGACCTCTCGGCCGATGGCGACAATGCCTGGAAAGGCAAGCTCTACAATTTCGAGAACGGCAAGACCTATACCGGCAAGATGGAGCTGACAGACGCCAACACGCTGAAGCTTTCCGGCTGCATCATGGGCGGCGTGATCTGCAAGAGCCAGACCTGGCGCCGGACGAAGTAGGACATATCAAAAACGCGCGACCGACCGCCGAAAGGCAGGCCGGTCGCGCAAGATTGAGGCAGCGCCCGGAACAGGCGCTGCCTTCAGTTTGTTGCCAACCCATCCTATTTACGGACGTCATCCTCGGGCTTGTCCCGAGGATCTAACCACCGTTCCCCACGAGCGGCGTTGGCGGACCGTAATAGATTGTTTTGAGTTGATATTTCGTCCGAGACGCCTGTCGTTTTGATACGTGCTTAGACCCTCGGGACAAGCCCGAGGGTGACGAAGGAGAGCGGGGCGAACTTTGTCAGCAGCCTGTAAGCAGCGCCCGGAACAGGCGCTGCCTGTCGTGTTTCAGGTGGACTTAGGAGGCCTCCTCAAGAAGCCCCGCGAGTTTCAGCGCCACGCCCTGGGAACCGCGCACCTTCAGGCGGCCGGTCGAAAAGGCCAGCATCGGGTTCAGCTTTCCCTTGATCAGCTTTTCGAGATTGTCGGAAGTGAGGATGAGCACGGTGTCGGCCTCGGCCTCGCCGCTCTCATCCTCTTCAATCTCGACATCGCCGTCTGTTGCATCAAGCAAAATCGACCCGGCATCCTTCATGTCGAAGCGGACCCGGTAGCCCAGCTCCTCAAGCGCATCGTACTTTGCTTCCATTGCCGCAATCAACGCGCTGATCTCAGCCATTGTCGTTCCTTTCCCTGTCGGCGTTCCGCCGCATCAAAACGCCATCTCGTCGAGCGCCATCATCGCGGACTTGCCGGAGCGGATCGCGGCGACGAGGCCGGCGGCCTGCGGCAGGATGCGGGTCATGTAGAACTGCGCGGTGACGAGCTTGGCCTTGTAGAACTCGGGATCGTCGCATTCGCCATCGAGCGCGGCATGGGCGACCTTGGCGGTCCGCAGCCACATCACGCCGAGCGCGACGAGGCCGAAGAGCCGCAGATACTCGGTCGCGGCCGCACCGGCCTCCTCCGGGTCCCTCAGGCCCTTCTGCGCGATCTCGGCGGTGCAGAGCTGCAGCCCGCCAAAGGCCTTCGACAGCGGCTGAACCAGATCGGAAAGCCGGTCATCGTCGATCGCGGCATCGATTTCCGCGAGCGCCGGATGAAAGAACGCACGCAGATAGCGGCCCATATGCGCCGGCATCTTGCGGCCGACGAGGTCGAGCGCCTGCACGCCGTTGGTGCCCTCGTAGATCATCGAGATGCGGCTGTCGCGGACATATTGC